>DDEX01000011.1 GCA_002336845.1 Rhodobacteraceae bacterium UBA1943 | reverse complement strand
GCGGAACTGATGTATGTCGATTTCATCGGCATGACGATGGACCAACTGGCCAATCAGGCTGCCAAGATCCGCTATATGTTCGGTGGCCAGATCGGCGTGCCGATGGTTTTGCGCACCCAGGGCGGCACGGGGCGTTCGGCCGGTGCCCAGCACAGCCAAAGCCTTGAGGCCTATGTGATGCACACGCCGGGCCTGCGGCTGGCGATGCCCGCGACGGTGGCCGATGCCTATCACCTGCTGCGCCAAGCGCTGACCAAGCCCGACCCAGTGGTGTTTATTGAGCATAAGGCCCTGTACACGCTGAAAGAAACCGTCTATCTGGAGGCTCCTGTGCCCGATTGGGGCAAGGGGGCGATCCGCCGCCAGGGCCGCGATCTGGTGATCGTCACCTACTCCCGTCAGGTGCACTATGCCATGGAGGCGGCGAAGAAGCTGGCCGCCCAAGGCATCGAGGCGACGGTGATCGACCTGCGCACGTTGAACCCCCTGGATTTCGACACGATCCGGGCAGAGGTGGAAAAGACCGGCCGCGCCATGGTTGTCAGCGAAGGCGTGATGACGGCGGGCGTGGCGGCAGAGCTTTCGGCCCGCATCACCGAGGAATGCTTTGATTTCCTTGAAGACCCGGTGGTCCGCGTCGCGGGCGAGGATATTCCGATCTCGGTTTCCACGGTTCTTGAAACTGGCTCGGTTCCCGGTCCGCAACTGATTGTCGATACCGCGCTGAAACTTCTGGCCGGGCGGGTGGCGGCATGACGGCGCAAACCCTGACCATGCCCCGGCTTGGCGAGACGATGGAGGAAGGCACCGTCGTTGGCTGGCTGGTCGAACCGGGCAAGCCCTTCAAACGCGGCGATCCCATTCTGGAGCTGGAAACCGACAAGACGGTGGTGGAGTTTCCGGCGCTGGGGGATGGTGTGCTTGACACTGTTCTGGTCGGCCCCGGCGATGTGGTGCCGGTGGGCGCGCCGATTGCCACGGCGACAGTGGCCAACACTGCCGACTGGTCGGAGGATGACGCCCCCGCTCCACCTGCCTCTGACATCAACATCCTGTCGATGCCCCGTCTGGGCGAGACGATGGAAGAGGGTGTCATCGTGCAATGGCTGGTCGCCGAAGGCGCGAGTTATGGTCGCGGCGATGCCATTCTGGAGATCGAGACCGACAAGACCGTGGCCGAAGTGCCCGCCCTGTATGAGGGCCGCCTGCTCCGCATCCTGGCCCAGCCGGGCGAACGGATCACTGTCGGCAACCCGATTGCCGAGGTGGAGGGGCAAGTCGAGGTGGCGGACGCTCTGCCTGCCGCTCCGCCAGCCGCTGTCACCTCCGCACCTGCGGTTGTTGCGGTGACAGTGCCTGCCACGCATGTGCCCAAACCCGATGGCCGCCTGCGCGCCACCCCCTTGGCCCGCCGGATCGCGCGGCAAAAGGGCGTGGCGTTGGAGACCCTGCAAGGTACTGGGCGGCGCGGACGGATTGAGCGCGCCGATGTGGAGCGCGCGGGCAGCCCCGCCCCCGGAGTGCAGGTTGAAGGCTCCGGCGGGCGGCTCTACCTGCTGATCCACGGCTTTGCGGGCGACCGCACGGCTTGGGCGGTTACGGCAGCGGCGCTGCGCCGGGCCGGGCACCGCACGGCGGTGTTCGATCTGCCGGGGCATGGCGGCAATACCGCCGATGCCACCGATCTGGCCGGGCTGACCGAGGCAGCAATGGCAGTGGCAAATGGCTTGCCCGGCCCGTTGGTGCTGGTGGGGCATTCGATGGGCGCTGCGGTGGCGGTGGCGCTGACGGCTCAGCTTGGGGCGAAGGCTTCCGGGCTGGTTCTGCTGACCCCTGCCGGCTGTGGCCCGCAGATCGGCGCGGAATTCGTGCATGGCATGGCCAATGCCACCACTGCGGGAGAGGTGGGGCATCTGCTGCGTCTCTTGGGGCCGAAGGGCGGGGCTTTGTCGGATTCCGTGCTAGCGCAGATGGCGGCAGAGCTTGCGCGCGGCCGCTTGAAACTGCTGGCCAACGCGATTGCTTCCTCCGAAGGCAGGCAACGGATTGACCTGATCCGCGCTTTGGAGGCCTTGCCGGAAACCTTGCCGATCCGGGCGTTGTTCGGCACCGAGGATCGGATCGTTTCGGCCCAGGATGCCCTGAACCTGCCGCCACGCGTGGCGGTGCATTTCCTGCCTACCGGTCACATGCCGCAATGGGATGCCCCGCGTGAGGTGGTCGATCTGATCCTGAAAGGAACCCGCGATGAGTGATGCGAAATCCGGCCTTGCCGCAGCGAAGACCCGACTGGGCGCCTTTGCCAAGGCCACGCCCGGCCTGATGCAATCCTTTGCCGGAATCAGCAAGACGGCCACCACGGCGGGGCAGTTTTCGGCGGCGCAAAAGGAACTGATGGCGGTTGCCATTGCCGTTGCCAAGGGGTGTGAGGATTGCATCCTTTACCACCTTGACGGCGCACGCAAACACGGGGCGGATGAGGCCGCGCTGGTCGAGGCGCTGGAGGTTGCCGTGGAGATGGGGGGCGGCCCCGCCGTGATGTATGGGGCCAAGGCGCTGGACGCCTGGCGCAACCTTGCCTGAGGGCAGGGAGGGGAGGAGAGGATGGCCTATTACCTGACCGCCGATGGCGGCACCGAAAGCCTGCGGGCGCGCATCTATGACCTGTCAGGCACCTGCCTTGGGCAAAAGGCCGTGGCCTATGAGACGAAATTCGCCCCCGGCGCGCGGGCCGAACAGAACCCCGAGGATTGGTGGAACGCCCTTGTTGCCGCCACGGCAGGGGCTGTGGCCGAGGCAGGCGTGGATGCGGGCCAGATCGAGGCGATGTGCTTTGCCACCACCTGTTGTACTGTCGTGGCACTGGACGAACATGGTCGGGCATTGCGGCCTGCGCTGCTGTGGATGGACGTGCGCGCCAATGCCGAGGCCGATGCTGTGCTGGCCACTGGCGATGCAGCCCTTGCCATCAATGGCGCGGGGCATGGGCCCGTTTCGGCAGAATGGATGATCCCCAAGGCGCTGTGGCTGCAGCGGAACGAGCCTGGCACCTTCGACGCGGCCCATACGATCTGTGAGTATCAGGATTTTCTGACGCTGCGGCTGACCGGGGAACGCTGTGCGTCCCTGGATAACGCAGGCCTGCGCTGGCATTACAGCAGCCGGAACGGCGGTTGGGCGCGCGGCATCCTGCAAAAGCTGGGGCTTGAGGCGCTGGAGGCGAAATGGCCTGCCCGCGTCGTGCCGCCAGGTGAGGTGGTGGGCACGCTGACCCCGCACGCCGCCCATGCGCTTGGGCTAAGGCAAAGCGTCAAGGTGGTGCAGGGCGGGGCGGATGCACTGATCGGGATGATCGGCCTTGGCGTTGCCAAACCGGGGCAACTGGCGCTGATCACCGGGTCGTCGCATCTGCAATTTGGCGTGACCGAGGCGCCTTTGCACGCGCCGGGTGTGTGGGGGGCCTATCCCGACATCGTCTATCCGGGGCGCTGGATTGTCGAAGGCGGGCAGACCTCAACGGGTTCCATCATCAACTGGCTGCGGCGGTTGACGGGCGGCACGCTGGACCTGGCCGAGATGAACCGGCTGGCCGAGATGTTGGAACCGGGCTGCGACGGGCTGATCGTGCAGGATCATTTTCAAGGCAACCGCACACCCTATACCGACCCCCTTAGCCGGGGTGCCATCGTGGGGCTGACCCTGGCGCATGAGCCGCAGCACATCTTTCGCGCGATCATGGAAGGCATCGGCTTTGGCACCCGCGCCATTCTGGATGCGTTCCGGGCGGGGGGCTACAATTCGACCGAGATCACGGTGGGCGGCGGGGCCACGGCGTCGCGCCTGTGGATGCAGATCCATGCCGATACAGCAGGTTTGCCGGTGCGCATTCCGGCTTCGGCCGATGCACCCTCCACCGGATCGGCGGTGCTGGCGGCGCATGGAGCGGGGCGGTTTGCGACGATTGACGAGGGCATTGCCATCATGGTTCGCCCCGGCACCAGCATTGACCCGCGCCCGCGCGAGGTGGCGCTGTATGAGGATATTTACCAACGATACAAGGCGCTTTACCCGGCGCTGAAAGGGGCGCTGGCATGATCGCGGAATTTGATCTGACCGGGCGGCTGGCGGTTGTCACCGGCGGGGCCGCAGGCATCGGCCGCGCGATTGCCGAGGTTCTGGCCGAGGCGGGCGCGCGGGTTGTGGTGGCCGACCGTGACTTTGCGGCGGCAGAGGCGACGGCCAATGCGCTGAAAGGTCACGCGCTGGCGCTGGATGTGACCGATGCCGAAGGTTGCGAGGCGGCGGCGGCCCAACTGGCCGCCAGCCATGGCCCGGCGGCCATTCTGGTGAACAACGCCGGCATCGTGCAGAACGCCCCCTCGCTGGATGTGGCGCTGACCGACTGGCGGCGGGTCATCGATGTAAACCTTCACGGCGTCTTTCACACCGCCCGCGCCTTTGGCCGCCATATGGTCGCGGCGGGGGCGGGCAGCGTGGTGAACATCAGTTCCATCTGTGGCGAGGTGACGGTGCATCCGCAACCGCAGGCCGCCTATAACGCGGCCAAGGCGGGGGTGAACCTGCTGACCAAATCGCTGGCTGTCGAATGGGCAGGTCGCGTGCGCGTGAACGCCATCGCGCCGGGCTATACGGCCACCGAACTGACCCTTCTGGGCCGGTCAAAGCCCGAATGGTTCAACACCTGGCTGGCGGGCATTCCGATGGGGCGGCTGGCCAACCCGCGTGAAATCGCGCTGGCGGTGGCGTTTCTGGCGTCCGACGCGGCCAGCTATATCACCGGCACGGTGCTGACGGTGGATGGCGGTTACACGGCAATCTGACGGAGGACAGGATGAGCGGAAACGAACGTGTCGCGCTGGTGACGGGCGCAAGCCGGGGTATCGGCAAGGCGATTGCGCTGGGGCTGGCAGAGCGCGGCTTTGATCTGGTGCTGAACGACATTGCGGCACAAGGGACCACGCTGGCGGAAACGGCGGCCGAGGCGCGCGCCCATGGCGGACGGGTCATCGCGCTTCATGCCGATGTGTCGAACAAGGCGCAGGTGCAGGCCATGGTGGCCGAGGCCGTGGCGCAGATGGGCACCATTCATGCGGTGGTGAACAACGCGGGCATCCTGCGCGCCTCGGATGTCGAACATTGCCCCGAAGACTATTGGGACAGCGTGATGGACATCAACGCCAAGGGCACCTTCCTTGTCGTGCAGGCGGTGCTGCCGGTGATGAAGGCGCAAGGCTATGGCCGCATCTGCAACATCTCGTCGATCGGCGGCAAGCATGGTGCGCCAGAGCAGGCGCATTATTCGGCGTCGAAAGCCGCCGTCATGGGGTTTACCCGCGTGCTGGCGCAAGAGGTTGGCCCGTTCGGCATTACCGCCAACTGCATCTGCCCTGGCATCATCTTGACCGACATGGGCCGGGTCAACCTGGACGATCCGGCCATCAGCAACGCCTGGAGGGCAAAAACCGCCATGGCGCGCATCGGCGACCCGGCGGATGTGGCGGGGCCGGTGGCGTTCTTTTGCTCTGACGACAGCGCCTTTGTCACCGGGCAGACGCTGAACGTCGATGGCGGTATCGTGCTAAGCTGACGATACCCGATGCGACCCCGATCCACCGCAGGGCAGCGGCGGGTGGGGCCCGGGCGCGACAGGTTTCCCAACGATGCCACCGCATCTGTTCCGCCGCCATGGGGGCAGGCATCGGCAGCCGAATGGTCATCATTCTCGGGCTTATACGCCGATCGACGAACCGAGGTTTTCGCGGATCAGGATCTCAATTCTAATCTCTTCCTGGCTGGCCAGAGGTTCCCGGTCATCACAACGGGCCCGCAGCACGCGCAGCGCGCTGCGCACAAGATGACCGGGGTTCTGCGCGATCACGGCGTCCAGTTGTCCGTCCATCAGCATCGCCTCGGAAAACCGGGTGCGCTCGTGGGCGATCACGATCTGGTCGCGCGGGTTGCAGACCATTGCCAGCCCTTCCAGCGCGAGGCGCGCCTCTGAGGACAGCACATAAACCCCGATGATCGCCGGATGGTTGGCAAAGGCGTTGTGCAAGGCCACCCGCGTGCGCTCGGCATCGCCGCGCGTTTCCAGCGAGGGCAGGGCGGTCAGGCCCGGAAAATCACGCAACAGCACCTGATCAAAGCCGTGGCGGCGCTCCAGACTGTCGCGGCCATTCATTGTTTCGGCCACCACAAGGATCTCGCCGCGCCGCCCGCCGGCGAAACGGCCCATAAGCTGCCCTGCGGTGGCCCCCGCCGCCCGGTTGTCCACCCCCACGAAGTCGAACCCGCCCGGAGTGCGCTGGCCCGAGATGAACTGGACCAGTTGCACCCCGCGCTCGGGCAGATGGCCCGAGGCATCGCGCACCTGCGGCGATTCCGGTGCCATCAGGGCCACCCCGTCCAGCTCCTCCGGTGAGATTTCCGACAACAGCCGGCCGATCTGATGCGGATCGCGCCCGATCACCCGCCGCCAGGTGACATGGATGAACTCGGCCGCAAAGGCAGCCCGCGCCTCTTCGATACGGGCGATAACCGTGTCAAGGAACTGGTCGCCATGTTCGGGCAGCAGGAATTCGAACCGATAGGTCCGCCCCCGGGCAAGGTTGGCGGCAGAAAGGTTGCGCACGAAGCCCAGCCGCCCGATTGCCTCGTTGACGGCATCGACCGTGTTCTGCCGCACGCCCGCCCGCCCGTTCAGCACCCGGTCCACCGTGGCCAGACTGACCCCTGCGGCCTTTGCCAGATCTTTTGTCGTCGGTCTCATGTCTTTTTTTCGGTGCTTTTCAAGGGGAATGCAATCCGTTTGAGGTGCGTGCATCAGATTTTTGTTGCTATGAGGTGCGTGCCTCAAATAATCATATTGCTGCAACGAGTCGCGACGGGGAGGTCGCGGCGTTTCAGCGGGAGGAACTGGAATGAGGACCAAACTCGTCCTGACGGCGGCTGCGGCGGCGCTGATGACGGCTGGCGCGGCCAAAGCCGAAGACCTGACACTTTGCTGGGCAGCCTGGGACCCGGCCAATGCGCTGGTAGAGCTTTCCAAGGATTTCGAGGCGCAGTCGGGCAATAAGATGCACTTCGAATTCGTGCCCTGGCCCAACTTTGCCGACCGGATGCTGAACGAGCTGAATTCGGGCGGCAAGCTGTGCGACCTGATGATCGGCGACAGCCAGTGGATCGGTGGCGCGGCCGAAAATGGCCAATACCTGAAGCTGAACGATTTCTTCGATGCCAATGGCATCAAGATGGACGATTTCATCCCTGCAACCGTGACCGGCTATGCCGAATGGCCAAAGAACACGCCGAATTACTGGGCATTGCCCGCCTTTGGTGACGTTGTAGGCTGGACCTACCGCAAGGACTGGTTCTCGCGGCCCGAGATCCAGAAGGAATTCAAGGAGAAGTATGGCCGCGACCTGGGCGTGCCCGCCAATCTGGACGAGCTGACCCAGATCGCCCAGTTCTTTCAGGGCCGCGAGATTGACGGCAAGAAGGTTTATGGTGCCGCGATCTATACCGAGCGCGGCTCGGAAGGCATCACCATGGGGGTGACAAACTGGCTGTATAACTATGGATTCGAATACCAGAACCCGGAAAAGCCCTATGACCTGCAAGGGTTTGTGAACTCGCCCGATGCCGCCAAGGGGCTGGAGGCCTACAAGGTGCTTTACGACACCGCAACGCCCCCCGGCGCATCGGACTGGTACATGAGCCAGGACATTGATGCCTATAAGTCCGGGCAGGTCGCGCTTCAGATGAACTTTGCCTTCATCTGGCCCGGCGTGAACACCGACCCGAACGTCGGTGGTGACAAGACCGGCTATTTCGCAAATCCGCCGGGGCCGAAGGGGCATTTCGCACAACTTGGCGGGCAGGGGATTTCGGTCGTCGCCAATTCCGACCATCAGGAGGCGGCGCTGGCCTATATCAAATGGTTCGCCCAGCCCGAGGTGCAAAAGAAGTGGTGGGCGATGGGCGGCTATTCGGCCCTGCGCGCCGTGGTGGAGGACCCAGGCTTTGCCACCAGCCAGCCCTATGCGCAGACCTTCCTCGACTCGATGGCCATTGTGAAGGATTTCTGGGCCGAACCTTCCTATGCCTCGCTGTTGCAGGCGATGCAAAAGCGGGTCCACGATTACGTCGTGGCCGGCAACGGCACCGCGCAAGAGGCGCTGGACGGGCTGGTCAAGGACTGGACCGAAGTGTTCCAGGACGAAGGCAAACTGTGACTTTCGCCGCAAGGCCGCCAGTCTGAGAGGGTGCGGGGGCAAACCCCCGCACCTTCCGATAAAGGATGAACCCATGACCAACCCTGCCTTGGGGCGGCTGGCCAAGGCCACGCCACCCGGCCTTGCGCACCGCCTGCGTGGCCTGTCGGATCGCACCATCGCCTGGATTTTCGTGGCGCCCACGATCTTCCTTTTGCTGGCGATCAACATCTTTCCGCTGATCTGGACGATCCGCCTCAGCTTTACCAACTTTCGCGTCAACCGCCCGAACGAAGCGGTGAAATGGGTCGGCCTGCAAAATTACAGCCGCATCCTGAACGATGCCGACATCTGGGCCACGATGACCAATACGGCCCATTTCCTGTTCTGGACGCTGTTCTTCCAGATTCTGATCGGCTTTGCGCTGGCCTGGCTGATCAACCGGAAGTTCAAGGGCAACGATCTGTGGACCACGATCATCGTCTTGCCGATGATGCTGTCGCCCGCCGTGGTCGGCAACTTCTGGACCTTCCTTTATCAGCCGCAGATCGGGCTGTTCAACTATGCGGTGGCCTTCGTCACCGGCGCCGATCCGGCAAGTTTCTCGATGATCGCCGATGTCAGGCTGGCCCCTTGGGCGCTGATCATCGTCGATACCTGGATGTGGACGCCCTTCGTCATGCTGATCTGCCTAGCAGGGCTGCGCTCGATTCCGGAGTCGATTTATGAGGCCGCCGAATGCGACCGGGCTAGCCCATGGCGGCAGTTCTGGACGCTGACCATCCCGATGGTGCTGCCCTTCCTGATGCTGGCGGTGCTGTTCCGCGGCATCGAGAATTTCAAGATGTTCGACCTTGTGGTGCAACTGACCGGGGGCGGGCCGGGGGACACCACTTTGCTGACCTCGATCAACCTCAAGCGCGAAGCCTTTGAAAAGTGGCGCACCGGCTATGCCAGCGCCTATGCCGTGATCCTGTTCGTTACGATCTACGGCCTTGCCTCGATCTATGTGAAGGCGTTGAACCGGGTGAAGCAGAGATGAGCTATTCCGTCACCGAACCTTCGGCCCGGCAGAAATGGATCGCGGGCATTCTGGTCGCCCTTTATGCGGTCATCACCATCCTGCCGCTGGTCTGGATCATCGCGACCGGCTTCAAGACGCCTTCGGACAGCATCGCCTATCCGCCAAAGGTGGTGTTCCAGCCCACGCTGGAAGGCTATGTGAACCTCTTCACCACCCGCACCCGGCAGACGCCGGAATACATGGCCGAACACCCGCCGCAAACCTGGGCGGAGCGGATCGTTGCGAAATATGACATGACCATCGTCGGCCCGAGCCGCTTTGGCGCGCGGTTCCTGAACTCGGTCATCATCGGCTTCGGCTCTACCTTCCTGTCGGTTTTTCTGGGCACATTGGCGGCTTATGCCTTCTCGCGCTTCAAGGTGCCCTTGAAGGACGACCTGATGTTCTTCATCCTGTCCACAAGGATGATGCCGCCCATCGCCGTCGCCATCCCGATTTTCCTGATGTATCGGACCCTTGGCCTTTCAGACACGCATCTGGGCATGATCCTGCTTTACACGGCGGTGAACCTGTCGCTGTCGGTCTGGCTGCTGAAAGGCTTCATCGATGAGATTCCGGTCGAATACGAGGAAGCCGCGCTGATCGACGGCTACACCCGGTTTCAGGCCTTCCGCAAGGTCGTGCTGCCGCAGGCGGCAACCGGCATCGCCTCGACCGCGATTTTCTGTCTGATCTTCGCCTGGAACGAATATGCCTTTGCCGTGCTGCTGACCTCGGGCGAGGCGCAGACCGCACCGCCTTTCATCCCCACCATCATCGGCGTCGGCGGTCAGGACTGGCCGGCCGTTGCGGCGGGGGCGACGCTGTTCCTGTTGCCGGTGATGGTCTTCACCATCCTTCTGCGCAAGCACCTGTTGCGCGGCATCACCTTCGGAGCGGTGCGCAAATGATGACCTTCCTGACCGGACTTCGCACCTTTCGTCGTGGGCCATGGGAGATGCTGGCCTCGATCCTGATCGCGCTGGGCGTCGTGATGATGATGCAGCCGTGGGTTCTGGCCTTTTACACCTGGTCCTTCCTTGTCACCCTTGTCGGCACGATCCTGTTCATGGTCGTCGGAAAGTTCCCCTCCTGATGGCGCAGATCCGCATCCAGAACCTTCGCAAGGATTTCGGCGCCTTTACTGCCGTCAAATCCTCGACCTTTACCATCGAGGACGGCGAGTTCTTCATGCTGCTCGGTCCCTCGGGTTGCGGCAAGACCACCACCTTGCGCATGATGGCCGGCCTGGAACTGCCGACCAGTGGCGAGATTTTCATCGACGGCGAAGAGGTTGCGCAAAAGCGTGCCAGCCAGCGCGACATCGCCTTTGTCTTCCAGATGTTTGCGCTGTACCCGCATCTGACCGTCGGCGGAAATATCGGCTATCCCCTGCGCAGTCAGGGAATGAGCCGAACGGAGACGCGCAACCGTGTGACGGAAGTGGCCCGCATTCTTGGCATCGAAACCATGCTCGACCGTCCCGTCGGTGGCCTGTCGGGAGGCGACCGTCAGCGCGTGGCCCTTGGCCGTGCTATCGTGCGTCAGCCCAAGGCTTTTTTCATGGATGAACCCCTGGGCGCGCTGGATGCCGAATTCCGCGAGCATATGGCCGAAGAGCTGCGCGCCCTGCATGACCGGATGGGGGCGACCACCGTCTATGTCACCCATGACCAGCTGGAGGCGATGCAGATGGGCGACAAGATCGTGGTGATGAACCACGGCGTCGTCGAGCAATTCGGACGTCCGCAGGAAATCTACGACTGGCCCGCCACGCTGTTCGTCGCCGGGTTCATCGGATCGCCCGCGATGAATGTCCTGCCGTTCGAGGGGATGGTGGGCATCGGGGCCACCTCGGTCAACCTTGGGGGCCACACCTTCGGTATGCCCGAACTGCGCGAAGGGGCCGCCGGGGCACTGGTTCTGGGTATTCGCCCCGAGCATGTGGCGCTGGACGATGCCTCGTCCCTGCGCGGCGAAGTTCTGGCGACCGAGTACTTGGGCACGACCCAGATCATTACCGTCCGCACCGCCTTTGGTGCGGTCAAGCTGCGGCTGCCGTCCGGCCGCGCGGTTGCAACCGGCGGCCAGGTCGGCCTTGGCCTCGACCCTCGCCGCATCACGCTGTTCGATGCCGCGACCGGCCAGGCCTTGCGCTCGGCCGCCAATGAAAAGGTGCTGTCACATGGCTGAGATCGAACTGCGCCACGTCACCCGCCGTTTTGCCACCACCGCGCTGGACGATGTATCGCTGACGGTGCCGGATGGGAGCTTCGTCGTCCTCCTTGGCCCCACCGGCGCGGGCAAGACCACGCTGTTGCGCATGGTCTCGGGGCTGGATCGGCCCGATCAGGGGCAGGTGTTGATCGGCGGGCGCGAGGTGACGGCCCTTAGCCCGGCAGAGCGCAATGTGGCGATGGTGTTTCAGCAATACTCGCTTTACCCGCATATGAGTGTGCGTGAAAACCTTGCCTTCCCGCTGAAATCGCCGCTGCTCAAGACGCCGCCCGACCAGATCGCGGCCAAGGTGCAGGCTGTGGCCGAAACCCTGCGCATCGCGCACAAACTGGATAACAAGGCCACCGCCCTTTCGGGGGGCGAGATGCAGCGCGTTTCCATCGGGCGGGCGCTGGTGCGCCAGCCGACGGTCTATCTGATGGATGAACCGCTGTCCTCGCTGGACGCCAAACTGCGCGCGGAGTTGCGGGTGGAGTTGAAGCGCATCCAGTCCGACCTTGGCGCGACTTTCCTGTATGTCACCCACGACCAGATCGAGGCGATGACCATGGCCACCCATATCGGCGTTCTGGACCACGGCCGCCTCGTGCAGTTCGGCACCCCGCGCGAGGTTTATGAAAACCCGGTTTCCCTTTATGCCGCCAGCCGCCTTGGCCAGCCGCGCATCAACCTGTTGCCAGCGGACCTTTTCGGCGGTGCGCCCGCCGGGGCCACGACCATCGGCCTGCGCCCCGAGCAGATCGAGCAGGGCACGGGCGAAGACAGCCTTGTCCGCCGGATCGAGCATCTGGGTGACCAGACCCGCCTGCACCTGACCTTCCGGTCGCATGACCTTGTGACGGTGACCGAGGCGCATAGCCCCTTGCGCCCCGGTGACATCTTGCCCATCCGCCCCAAGGCCCCGTTTTACTTCGACGCCTCTGGCGCTCGGCTGATCTGAGAGGACGACATGACCCAGTTCATCAACAAACGCGAAGACATCGTGGCCGAGGCGATCGACGGGCTGGTGGCAGCCTCGGGTGGCAGGCTGGCGCGGCTGGACGGTTATCCGCATATCCGGGTTGTCGTGCGGACGGACTGGGACCGCTCGAAAGTCGCGCTGGTCTCGGGCGGCGGGGCGGGGCATGAACCGGCCCATGCCGGGTTTGTGGGGCAGGGGATGCTGACGGCTGCGGTGTGCGGCGATGTCTTTGCCTCGCCATCGGTGGATGCGGTGCTGGCGGGGATACTGGCGGTGACGGGGGCGGCGGGGTGCCTGCTGATCGTCAAGAACTACACCGGAGACCGGCTGAACTTTGGCCTTGCCGCCGAGCGCGCCCGCGCCTTTGGCCTGAATGTGCGTGTGGTGATCGTCGATGACGATGTGGCGCTGCCCGACCAGCCGCAAGCACGCGGCGTGGCCGGAACGCTGTTTGTCCACAAGATCGCGGGCGCGCTGGCCGAGGCCGGGGCCGATCTTGCGACCGTCGCCGCCGCCGCCGAACGGGTGATCGCGGGCACGCGGTCTATTGGCATGTCGCTGGATACCTGCACCGTACCCGGCGCCCCGAAGGAAGACCGTATCCCGCGTGGCAAGGCGGAACTGGGCCTTGGCATTCATGGTGAGGCCGGGGTGGAGCAGGTCGATTACCGCGATGCGCGCGGCGCTGTGGCCATGGTCGCCGAAAAGCTGGCACCGCACATGGCGCCGGATGTGCGTCATGCGGTTCTGGTGAACAATCTGGGCGGGGCTTCGGTGCTGGAAATGTCGGTGCTGCTGTATGAGCTGACCCGGTCTTCGATTGCCGACCGCATCGGTCATGTGGTCGGGCCTGCCTGTCTGATGACCTCGCTGGATATGCGGGGCTTTTCCGTTTCGGTCTATCCGGCGGATGAGAGCGAGCTTCAGGCCCTTGCAGCACCTGTCGCCCCCTCTGCCTGGCCCGGCCTGCACGCCCTCGCACCAGCTGAGGTGCGCGCCTTGCCCGACGGGTTGAAACCCATCCGCCCCGTGCCTTCGGCCCACGCCGCAACACGCGATTTCCTGACGCGCTGCTGCGAGATTCTGATCGCAGCAGAGGCCGACCTGAACCATCTGGATGCCAAGGCGGGCGATGGCGACACCGGCTCGACGCTGGCGGGTGCTGCGCGGGCGCTGATTGCGGCGATGGACCAGTTGCCGCTGGCAGATCACACCCAGCTTTTCCGCGCGATCGGGCTGGAACTTAGCCAGACGATGGGTGGTTCATCGGGTGTGCTGCTGGCGATCTTCTTTTCGGCGGCGGGTGATGCGACCTCTTCCGGCACCTCGATGACCGAGGCGCTGAAGGCGGGTTTGCAACGGATGCAGGAGATCGGCGGCGCGCATCCGGGCGACCGCACCATGGTGGATGCCCTTTACCCCGCGCTGGAGGCGCTGGCCACGGGCGGTCTTGCCGCCGCCGCCCACGCCGCCCGTACGGGAGCAGACCTGACCGCCGGAATGACGCGGGCCAAGGCGGGCCGGTCGGCCTATATCAATGCGGCGCAACTGACCGGCCATACCGACCCCGGTGCCGAAGCGGTGGCGCGTCTGTTCGAACATCTGGCAGGGCAGGCGGCGCTGCCCGAATGACGGCTTTGCTTGCCTGCCCCCCTGCCGCCCCGTAAGGCTGGGGGAAGAACAGGGGGCCCAAGATGAGCGACGTTGCCGAAGACATAGCCGAACGCAAGCGCGGGTCCGGGGCGCGGATCGTCTATGATCTGCTGCGCGAGGAAATCCTTGACCTGACGCTGCCCCCCGGCACGCCGATTGACGAGATCACCCTGGCCGAGCGCCTTTCGATGTCGCGCACGCCGGTGCGCGAGGCGCTGGCGCGGCTGTCGGGCGAGGGGCTGGTGACGGCGCTGACCAACCGCACCACGGTGGTTGCGCCGATCGACTTTGCCAACCTCAATGCCTTTTTTGACGCGCTGACGTTGATGTACCGCGTCACCACCCGCCTTGCCGCCGAGTTTCATGGCCCCGACGATCTGCCGCGCATCCGTGCATTGGAAGCAGCCTATGCCAGCTCGGTTCAGTCCGGCGATCAGGCGCGCATGATTGCCGACAACCGCGATTTTCATATGGAAGTCGCGGTGGCCGGGCGTAACCCCTATTACACCCAGCTTTTTTCACGCCTGCTGGATGAGGGGCGTCGCATCCTGCGCCTGTATTATTACCCCGATTTCGAACCGCGCCAGCCGCATCCCTATGTGGTCGAGCATGAGGCCATCATCGCCGCTATCGCCGCGCGCGATGTGGCCTTGTGCGACCGGCTGGCCAAGGCCCATGCCGACCAGATCGTCCGCCAGATCCAGGACCGCATCGCTCGCGACGGGCGACAGCATCCAGAGCTTTAGATTCTTGTCGACAAATATAATGCAAGATTTATAGTGACCCCAAATTCGGACCTGGCCAGATGGAGGCACCCATGAACCCCGCGATCTTTACCGGCACGGTTCCCGCGCTGATGACCCCTTGCAAGCCCGACCGCTCGCCCGATTTCGACAAGCTGGTCGAAAAGGCCCGCGAGTTGATCGGTCTGGGCATGTCGGCGGTGGTCTATTGCGGCTCGATGGGCGACTGGCCGCTTTTGACCACCGAACAGCGGATGGAGGGGGTGGAGCGTCTGGTGAAGGCGGGCATCAAGGTGATCGTTGGCACAGGTGCTGTGAACACCGCGACCGCCGTGGCGATTGCCGCTCATGCACAGAAAGTCGGCGCGCATGGCCTGATGATGATCCCGCGCCTTCTGTCACGCGGCACTGTGGTTGCGGCGCAAAAGGCCCACTTCAAGGCGGTTTTGTCGGCCGCGCCCAAGCTGCCTGCCGTGATCTACAACAGCCCCTATTATGGCTATTCGACCAAGGCTGACCTGTTTTTCCAGATCCGTGCCGAACACCCCAACCTTGTCGGCTTCAAGGAATTCGGCGGCTTTGCCGATCTGTCCTATGCGGGCGAGGCAATCACCAGCGGGTCGGATGACATCAAGCTGATGATCGGCGTCGATACCGCGGTGTTCCATGGCTATGTCAACTGCAATGCCGATGGCGCGATCACCGGCATCGGTAACGTCTTCCCGGTCGAGGTCTTGCACCTGACGCGGCTGTGCAAGGCGGCTGTTGCGGGCGATGCCACCGCCCGGCGGCTGGCCTATGAGCTGGATACCGCAATGCAGGTGCTGTCAGAGGTCGATGCCGGCCCCGATCTGGTGCTGTTCTTCAAACACATGCTCGTGCTGAAGGGCGACGATGCCTATAGGCTGCATTTCAACGAAAGCGACGCACTGTCGCCCAGCCAGCAGGGCTTTGTCGAAAAGCAGTTCGCGCTGTTCACCGCCTGGTATGCCGACTGGTCGGCGGCGCTCGAGCCGCGCCATGCCTGACATGGCGGGTGTGGTCGTCATCGGTGCAGGGGTCATCGGCCTGTCGGCGGCGCTGGCCGCGCAGGCGCGGGGCCTGTCTGTCACGGTGCTTGACCGCGATGGCCCCGCTGCCGGGGCCTCGGCCGGGAACGCCGGGGCCTTTGCCTTTACCGACATTCTGCCCCTTGCCTCGCCGGGTATCTTGCGCAAGGCGCCGCGCTGGCTGCTGGACCCGCTGGGGCCGTTGTCGGTGCCGCCTGCCTATGCGCTGAAGATAGCACCTTGGATGTATCGCTTCTGGCGGGCCTGTTCACCCCGTGCCGTCGCCGCCTCAACCGCCGCGCAAACGGCGCTGATGGATCTTTCCAGGGCGGAGCTGGAGCCGTTTCTGGCCGCGACCGGCACTCTGCCGATGCTGGAAAAACGCGGGAACCTGCAAGTTTATGAGGGCGAGGCAGAGTTTCGCGCCAGCCTGCCCGGATGGCAGGCGCGTGCCGATCACGGCATTTCCTTTCAGCATATGACAGCAGCAGAGATGGCTGCGCTGCAACCGGGCCTGTCGCCGCGGTTCACCCATGGCACCTTCACGCCCGGCTGGTATTCCATCGCCGACCCCAAACTTTACACCCTTGCCCTTGCCGAGAGGTTTCGGGCGCAGGGCGGCGCGATCCTGCGGGCCGAGGTCATGGCCCTGTCTCCCCTGTCCGATGGCGTGCGCATCCGTCACACCGGCGGCACGCTGGATGCGGAAAAGGTCGTGCTGGCGGCAGGGGCCTTTTCGCACCGTATCGCCGCAACGCTGGCAGAGCGCATCCCGCTGGAGACCGAGCGCGGTTATAACACCACCCTGCCGCCAAGTGCCCTTGACCTGCGTTGCCAGATCACCTTTGGCGGCCATGGCTTTGTGATCAGCCGCCTGTCCACCGGCATCCGCGTTGGGGGCGCTGTGGAACTGGGCGGGCTGTCACTGCCCCCGAATTACAAGCGGTCAGACGCGATGCTGCGCAAGGCCAAGGCCTTCCTGCCTGGCCTGAAGACCGAAGGTGGCACGCAATGGATGGGCTTTCGCCCCTCGCTTCCCGACAGCCTGCCCGCCATCGGCCTCTCGCGTGCTTCGCCCCGCGTGATATATGCTTTCGGGCACGGCCACCTTGGCCTGACCCAATCCAGTGGAACTGCGCGGCTGGTGGCCGATCTTCTGACCGCCCGCCCGCCCGCCATCGACCTGACCCCCTTCAGCCCGCAAAGGTTCTGACCCATGGCCACCCATACGTTTTCCTGCATCGACGGCCATACCTGCGGCAACCCGGTGCGTCTCGTCTCTGGCGGCGGCCCACGGCTGGAGGGCGCCAACATGCTGGAACGCCGCGCCCATTTCCTGCGTGAGTTCGACTGGATCCGCACCGGCCTGATGTTTGAACCGCGCGGCCATGACATGATGTCGGGCAGCATCCTTTACCCGCCCACGCGCCCCGATTGCGATGTGGCTGTGCTGTTCATCGAAACCTCTGGCTGCTTGCCGATGTGCGGCCATGGCACCATCGGCACAATCACCATGGGCATCGAGAACGGCCTGATCACGCCGCGCGAACCGGGCAAGCTGTCGATCGACGCGCCTGCGGGCAAGGTGGACATCACCTATGTCCAGAACGGCCGCTATGTCGATGAAGTGCGTCTGACCAACGTCCCCGGTTTCCTTTACGCCGAAGGGTTGACCGCCGAGGTCGAAGGTCTGGGCGAGGTGGTGGTGGATGTGGCCTATGGCGGCAACTTCTATGCCATCGTCGAGCCGCAGAAGGCCTTCCACGACATGGCCGACCATACGGCGGGCGAGCTGATCGGCTGGTCGCCGAAACTGCGCGCGGCACTGAACGCGAAGTATGAGTTCGTTCACCCCGAACACCCGGCGATCAACGGCCTTTCCCATATCCTGTGGACCGGCAAGCCCACGGTTGCAGGTGCCCATGCCCGCAACGCCGTGTTCTATGGCGACAAGGCGATTGACCGCAGCCCCTGCGGCACCGGCACCTCTGCCCGCATGGCGCAACTGGCGGCCAAGGGCAAACTGGCGGTGGGGGATGAATTCACCCACGAATCCATCATTGGCAGCCTGTTCAAGGGCCGGGTCGAGGCGGCAACCACGGTTGCCGACCGTCCCGCCATCATTCCCTCGGTCGCGGGTTGGGCGCGGATGACCGGCTATAACACCATCTTCATTGATGACCGCGATCCCTTTGCCCATGGCTTCGTCGTGCGCTGACTGGTGCGTCAACACTTGCCACCGCGGCGGCCCTGAGGCTCTATCAACGCACTGTTCGCGGAGGTGACCCATGGATACATTCGAGGCTATCGAAGCCGAGGTCGCCCGCATCGGCGATGTCGCACCCGCAGGATATTTCCTGGCCCTGCGCATTCGTGGCACCGCGCCGCTGATGGCGTTCAAGACCTATCCGCAGGCTTGGGTCGATCGCTATATGGAAAACGGCTACCTTCTGCGCGATCCCATCACCACCTGGTCGATGACGATCGGCGGCACCATCCGGTGGAGTTCTCCCTTGCTGGTCGATCCGTTCCGCGTCCTGAAGCAGGCGGCGGAATACGGTCTGACCTATGGTGCTTCGGTTGCACACGGGCCTATTGGCGCCCTGACAATCTGTTCGTTCGGTCGATCCGACCGCGAACTGACCAATGCCGAGATTGCCGAGGTCAAGCAGTTGGTCATCGGCCTGCATGACCGCACTGCACTGCCAAAAGCCCTCGACGATGGCCAGAAGGAAATACTTGCCGCGATGGCGCAGGGCGTTTCGGCCGAAGCCATGGCGGCAAAGCGGGGGCTGCCAGAGGATGCGGTGCGTGCCCGGTTCACCCAGCTTCATGAGATGCTGTTTGCCAAGACCCCGGATGAGGCTGTTCGCCGGGCCAAGGAGTACAAGCTGATTTAGCGGATAGCCTTGCAGGGCGATCTGGTCGCGCGCTGTCCCTGAGGACGGGCTCCTGCGGCAATGCAAAGCCGTTTGTCCTAAGGGGCGCTCGCAGCAAGTTAACCGGGCCTCATCAATGCTCCATCAACCGATAAGGGCGGCCGCGGCGGGCCGGGGCCGTTATCAGCCGCCCTGTCAGGCTCGGTCGATCCTGACCTGATAGCAATTGTTGCGGGCAGACCGGACATGGACATAGGCGATGGCCGGATCGGTCAGCAGTACCTCTGCCCGGGTTGCGATGCCGGGCGTGGCGATCACGCCACCTGTGCCGTAAACGATGCGGTCATTCGTGCCATAGCCGCGCAGGATGTATTCCGGCGAGGCGAGGATTTCGGGCAGGCCTTCGCCGCCGCCTGCCTCGCAGGGGGCGGCGCAAAGAAAGATCGGCCCCAGTTCGGCATAGGGCTGCAACGCGGGGAAGGGCCGGTGCGCCAGAACCAGCACCTCCTTGCCTTGCGGGATCATCCGCAGGCAGTGACGGCACGGATAGCCATCGCCATCAGACAGCCGCCGTTCGGGCACCTGCCCGTTGGCATCGGGGCCGCCCGCCTGATAGGCGCGCACGGTTTTGGTTGGAATGGGAGTGAAACGGATCATTCTGGCCTCCTGCTTTGGGCCAGAATGACAACGGGCCGCCCGCGCGGCGACCCGGAGCTTGCGCAATCAGGCCGGATCGACCAGCCGACCCAGCACCCGCCCGCCCAGAATGTGCAGGTGGTAATGCGGCACCTCCTGCATCCCGTCGCGGCCCGCATTGGTAATGCCGCGATAGCCCACTTCGCCCGACAGGCCCAGATCGGCGATGACCCTGGCGACGGTGCGGTGGAAATCGACGATCTCTTCCGCGCTGGCCTCGGCCGCGAAATGGTCAAGGTTCACATAGGCGCCCTTGGGGATAGCCAGCACATGCACCGGCGCATGGGGACGGATGTCGTGGAACACCAGCGTATGGGCGGTTTCCAACACGGTCTTGTTGGGAATTTCGCCGCGCAGGATGCGGGCAAAGATGTTCTGGGGGTCGTAGGTATAGGCCATGTCTCAGTCCACAAAGAGGTAATGGGTGCCCGCGATCTCGCGCGCCTTTTCAACCGGAATATCAAGGAATTCGGCCAGCGGCATGGTGTTTTCGTCCACACTGGCCGATTGGCGGATGCGGTAGGTGTTGGCGAATCCGACATCGCGGATGCGGTCGCTTTCGAACTTTACGTCATAGCGGATGGTCGGCAGCAGCCGGTCGATGGTTTCCTTGGGCGTCCGCTCGCCGGCCAGACCGACGCGCTTGGCGTGGCCCAGCAGATATTCGTCGGTAAAGTCGCACTCGACCTCCA
Source organism: Rhodobacteraceae bacterium UBA1943 (assembly GCA_002336845.1). Taxonomy (GTDB): domain Bacteria; phylum Pseudomonadota; class Alphaproteobacteria; order Rhodobacterales; family Rhodobacteraceae; genus Fuscibacter. The sequence continues at coordinate 82,261 of DDEX01000011.1, read as the reverse complement.
ACAGCCGCACCTTGGCCTTGTCGTTGTAGAAATCCTGCATCAGGTCGATGTTGGCCGGGTCGATGCAAAAGATCAGCCGGTCGGTCTGCCAGTAGTCGTACAGCATCCGTACCAGTGCCCGGCGATGGCGCGTCCGCTTTTCCAGCGTGGACTGGATGCCGCCCAGATCGGGCAGGGGGGTCGAGGCCTCGTTGAACAGGTAATCCAGCGCCGGCATGTTGGTGACCTGACGTACCCGCTCGACCAGCCTTTTGGCGACGTGCCATTTCTTGCAGGTGACCATCATCAGCGTGCGTTCGCGCCCCAATGAACTTTCGGCTTCCCAGAACCGCGGCGCAAAGCGGCGGCCCAGTCGGCCCCGGTCCACCAGAAACCGGAACAGGCTGCGCCCTTCGTTCGAAATTTCGAACTGCACGCCCTTGGCTGCATAAAGCTTGCCCAGCCGTTCCTTCAGCTCTTTGGCCTCGGCGCTGATCTTGCGGGCGAACAGGTAATCCTGGCTAAGCAACAGGTCGTAGTGGTCGTTGTAAAACGTCACCGGCATCCCGTAATCGGTGAACATCAGGAAGGTCAGGGTGCGGGTGCTGATCTGGTGTTCTGGCACCAGGTGGCGGACCAGCGTCTGAAAGAAGGTCTCGTCAGGGATCCAGGTGGTCTGAAAGAACCGCACCACATCGCGCCGCTTGCGGACAAACTCCAGCAGGGTTTCAATCGTCTGGCGGCGCAGGCACCACCACTGGCTGCCGATCTGGATTGCCAGATCCGCAGGCACTTTTCGCGACAGCCCCAGCCGTTTTTGCCAGTCCATCGAGGCATAGAAAAGGGCCTTGCGGTTTCTTTCGTTGAACCAGTGGCGATAGATCAGCCGTTCTTCCTTGATGCCGGTCTTGATCCAGTCAGAGTTGAAGAAGTCGAAACTTTCGATGAAATCGACCTCGTTGCGGTCAAGGAAGGCATGGGCGAATTCGGCCGATTTGATCGCCATGCAATCGCCCGACAGCATGTAGAAGTGGGTGGCATGGGGAAACGCCTCGACGGCCGCCTCAATGGCGTTCAGCGTGGCGCGGACCAGGCTCCACTCTCCCCAGCCGCATTTGACCCTTTTGTGCGCGAAGGTCACGGCCGGGTTGCCTTCAAGCCCGGCGCGAATGCGCTCATACGCCTCGCGCGGGGCGCGCGCGTCGAAGTGGATCGAGATGAAGTCCCCCGCCGCCGTCAGGCGCTGCGCCTGGGCGATGATGCCATCGGCATCCTTGTGGCACAGAAGGATATAGGCGATTCTTGCCATGGCACCGACAGTAGGGCACAGAACGGGTGACTGTTTCCCTAATTTGTGCGGACAGACATTGTAAAGAAAGAGTTTCTTTGCTTTTTTGTGCCCGTCTGACCGGGCCGGACGCAAAACGGTGGTCGAAGTGGAGTGACTGATGGGGTTTCCCGGCACCTGGATGACGGAAAGTGAAAGTGTGGTCTATCGCGTGGTGCCGAAATGCGCCTGCTCGACCATCGGGCAGATCATGTTCTACTCCGATCACGGCACGTTCTTTGATGGCGACATCCACGATGCGCAGGCCGGTATGCACAAATGGGCGATAGAGGCCAGCCAGCCCCTTATCGAGGCCAATGTGAAGGGCCACAAGTCGCTGGCCTTTACCTGTGTGCGCAACCCCTATGCGCGCATCCTGTCCAGCTTTTTCGACAAGATCTGCGGCGTGCAAAGGAACGGCAAACGCTATCGCGGCAATCTGGTCCCGATGCTGGTGCAACGCTATGGGGTCGAGGTTGGCGGGCCGGACGGCAAGGACGATTTCGACCAGATCGCCAGTTTCCGCCGGTTCCTGCTGTTCGCGCGTGACACCATCCGGTTCCGCAAGCCGATGGAGCCGGACATCCACTGGTCGGCCATGTCGGGCCATATCAGCACCTTCATCGTGAATGGCGGGCGCTATGACCAGATTTTCTTTACCGAGAAATTCGATGAGGGCATGGCCAAGGTCCTGAAAAAGATCAAGACCGCGCACAAGATCGACCTCAAGAAGATCCCACGCTTCAACGAAAGCGAAGGGCATGGGCCCAAGCGGCTGCACAAGGTCAGCGAGTATTTCGATGACCTGTCACGCCATCTGGTCTGGGAAATCTACAAGAAGGATTTCCAGCTTTTCAAATACGACTTCGATGACCCCGACAACAAGATGCCACTGGCCGAGGTCGATCTGGACGAGGTGCATCGCAAGCTGGGCGATTAGGCGCGGTGCGTGACTTTACGCACCATCCCCCACCTTCAGCACGATCTTCCCGATATGGCCGCTGCTTTCCATCCGCCAATGCGCGGCGGGGGCGTCTGTCAGGGGAAATTCGCTATCGACGATGACCCTGAAGGCGCCTTGGGCAATCATCGGCCAGACGTGGCGTTCGACCTCTGCCGCGATGCGCGCCTTGGCCTGGTCCGATTGCGGGCGCAGCGTTGACCCGGTGATGGTCAGGCGGCGCATCATCACCTCGGCAAAGTTCAGCTCCACCTTCGGGCCTTGCAGAAAGGCGATCTGCACCAGGCGCCCGTCATCGGCCAGTGCCTTGACGTTGCGCGGCAGGTAAGAACCGCCCACCATATCAAGGATCAGGTTGGCGCCGCCCGCCTCTTTGACGATGGCGGCAAAATCCTCGTCCCGGTAATTGATGCCGCGCTCGGCCCCGATCGCCTCGCAGGCACGGGCCTTTTCCGGGCTGCCAGCGGTGGCGAATACCCGGGCGCCAAGGGCGCGTGCAATCTGGATAGCTGTGGTGCCGATGCCGGAGGTGCCGCCGTGCACCAGAAACCGCTCACCCGCCTTCAGCCCGCCGCGCATGACCATGTTCGACCAGACGGTGAAACAGGTTTCGGGCAGGCATGCGGCTTCGCGCAGCGACAGGCCGGGGGGGATTGGCAGGGCGTGCGCCTCATGGCAGGCGGCATATTCGGCATAGGCCCCGCCGGGGAACAGGGCGCAAACCTTGTCGCCTACCTTCCAGCGGGTGACACCGGGGCCAACCTCCACCACCGTTCCCGCACCCTCCAGCCCTGGCAGGGGCGAGGCGCTTGAGGGCGGCGCATAATGGCCCGCGCGTTGCAGGGCATCGGGGCGGTTCACGCCCGCATAGGCCAGCCGCACGATGATCTGGCCATGGCCAGGCACAGGCACGGGCACCGAGACGGGTTGCAGCACGTCAGGCGCGCCAGGTTCGCTGATCTCGATGGCCAGCATGGAATCGGAAAGCTGCATGGTGTCCTCAGTGGCCGGGCAGGTCGGTGGTGTCGCGGGGCGGGCGGACCGCCCCCAGCAGGCGCAAGGAGCCACGGGCAAGCACCCGGCCCAGCGGGTTGTCACGGAGTGCCGCCTTGGCTTTTTCAAACTGCATCACATTGTCGATCCGGCGGTTCAGAAAATCACGGGTGGCCTGCCCGTCTTCTGACGTGTCGCCCAGCCAGAACAGAACGGTAGAGCCATAGACCGCCGACAGGCTGGCGCGTTTGGTGTACCAGTTGAGGTCGGCCGAGGTATCGCCCAACGCGCGCCAGATGGCGTCGGCGGTGCCCCAGATCAGGCCCGCACCCTCGACGGCATGTTGGGGCAGGGCGAAAAGGGCAGAGCCGCGACGCACCAGCTCCCGGTTCGCGCCTTCCAGCCGGAACAGCACAGCTTGGGCGATCCGGTCGCGAAAGCGCAGGGCGGTCAGATCGGTGGCGGCCAGCCGGTCAATCATCGCGGCATCGCCCGCCTTGTGGTAGGCCACCGCCAGATCCAGCCCACCCCTCGGAAAAATGGCGCGGGCCACCGTATCGCTCTGGCCCGAATCGGCGATTGCTGCGTCCAGGGTCTGGTTGGTCCAGCCATCAAAGGGAACATGGGGCAATGCTGCCGCCAAAAGCCGTTCTTTTGCCTGATCCATTCCGATTCCGTCCTGCATGGCCCGCACCCCTTGCCTGATGTAGACAAGTGGTCCCAGCTTTGCTATGGCCCGCCTGCCTGCACTTTATCGTGCAACTCTAGCTTAGGAAGGTGGTGACAACCACATGCAGGTCAGCGTTCGTGACAATAACGTCGAACAGGCCCTTCGGGCCCTGAAGAAAAAGCTTCAGCGTGAAGGCGTGTTTCGGGAAATGAAGCTCAAGCAACATTTCGAGAAGCCGTCGGTCAAGAAGGCGCGTGAACAGGCCGAGGCGGTCCGCCGTGCTCGCAAGCTCGCTCGCAAGAAGGCTCAACGCGAAGGCGCAATCTAAGGCGTTAAGCGACACTGGGGCCGCGAGGCCCATCCGATCAACCCCCGGCTGGTCCGGGGGTTTTTCATTTGAGGAAGCTATCGCATACCTTGGACAACTCGGAGCGGTAATTATCGACCGCCGCGTGTTCCTGTCCAACCTCAAACCGTTCCCATTTCCTAATACTGTCAGTGCTGCCGACTTGGCGCACACTGACAATTAGATAACGGTCGGAATTTGCCGAATCCTGTAGCCAAGCCAGACCCACGTTCACATTGCCGACGCTCTTGTAGGACAGGTAAACGTCCACGAATTTTTCGCCCTTGATCATGTCGCCGCCGATTTTGACCCCGTTCCTGACGCGGTTGGCGCTGAGGTCAAATTCATCGGCAAGGGCTTTGTAGGTGCGGTGCAGGAACTGCTGGGCCTCGCTGTCCTTTGGGCCAAAAAGTCTGGTTGCAGCGGCAGGGGCCACTTCGCGCATCCTGAGTTCGAGGGATTCGACAAGCGTTTCGCGCTCGATGTCGGTAATCGTCTTGCTGCGGCTGACGTTGTGGTAAAGGGTTTGAAGCTGTTTGGGGGTTTTCAGGCCCGCAAGCCGTTCGAGGGCGTCTTTGACGAGTTTGGAGAGGGTGGGTGGGGTTTCCAAAATTGATCCTTTCAAATGTTAAGATGTAGGGTGCGTGATTTCACGCACCATGCGCGGCGGGATTGGTGCGTGCAGAGCACGCACCCTACGGGTCTGGGTGATCAGTCGCAGACCAGCTCTCTGATTTTTTTGATTTTTTCGGCATCGCTTCCGCCGGAAATACGGCGGAGCAGATCATCGCTGCCATCATCCATGGTCAGGACAGCGTTGATAATTTTTCCAACTGCACTTCCCGCCCGGTAGATGCGTGCAGTTTCCCACTGCTTGACCGGAAGGCCCACGGGGAAATGACTAAGCCCCCGTTTCGCCAGTTCATCACTGATGTTTGCAACGACAGTCACGCCGAGTTTTCCGGCACCGTGGGCGTCGCGCAGAGACCCCATTGCGCAGGTTACGACACCTTGGTTGCTATCTACCAGTGCAACCAGTTCTTCATACGCGGTAAAATTGACTTGGCTCATGAATATTCTCTCTGTTGCTCATAAGGCAACAGTAGTGCAAAAATAAATTTAAAACAATATATAGTTTAAATTTAATTTAAGATCGTGATCTGCGAAAATCCCATGATGATTTCTGTGCCATTGTGGTGCGCGCAAACAAAACCTACCGCTTCATCCTATTCACATGCCCCATCTTGCGGCCCGGCTTCACCTCGGCCTTGCCGTAAAGGTGAATCGCGGCATCGCGTTCCCTGGCAATCGCCGGAACCCGCAGCACATCGTCGCCGATCAGGTTCTCCATCACCACATCGGCAAAGCGGCTGCCGTCGCCCAGGGGCCAGCCCGCCACGGCGCGGATGTGTTGTTCGAACTGGTCCACCGCGCAGCCGTTCTGTGTCCAGTGGCCCGAGTTATGCACGCGCGGGGCGATTTCGTTGACGATCAGGCCTTGGGGCGTCACGAACAACTCGACCCCCATCACCCCCACATAATCCAGCGCGTTCAGGATGCGCGCGGCCAGCAGTACGGCATCGGTGCGCTGGCTGGGCGTCAGGCGGGCGGGGATGGTGGTTGTGGCCAGAATCCCGTTCTTGTGCACATTCTCGCCCGGATCATAGCAGGCGACAGAGCCGTCCAGCCCGCGTGCCGCGATCACCGATACCTCATGCGTAAAGTCAATGAACCCTTCCAAGACCGAAGGCGCGCCGTTCATCGCGGCCAGCGCCGGGGCGGCATCGGCCAGCGACAGGATGCGCGCCTGCCCCTTGCCGTCATAGCCCAGCCGCGTGGTCTTCAGGATCGACGGATGGCCGACCTTCAAAAGTGCGGCTTCCAGTTCGGCGGCGGTGGTCAGCGCGGCATAGGGCGCGGTGGTCAGGCCGATCTGGTTCAGGAAATCCTTTTCCAGAATCCGGTCCTGCGAGATGGCCAGGGCGCGACGGTTGGGGCGGATCGGGCGCAACGCTTCAATCGCGTCCAGCGCCTCGGTCGGAACATTCTCGAACTCATAGGTGACCACATCGACCGAAGCGGCAAAGGCGCGCAGCGCATCAAGGTCTTCATAAGGCGCGGTCGTCACCCGGTCGGCAACGTGACCGGCGGGCGGGTTGGCGCCCGGTTCGAAGATATGGGTCCGAAAGCCAAGGCGGCTTGCTGCGACCGACAGCATCCGGCCCAGTTGGCCGCCACCCAGAATGCCGATGGTGGCGCCGGATTGCAAACCGTCACTCATCTTTCGGCTCCTCTGGGATCGAGGCCGACAGTGCCTCGCGCCAGGCATCCAGGCGGGCGGCAAGGGCGGGATCGGAAATCGCAAGAATGCCAGCGGCCATCAGGCCCGCATTGGCGGCGCCAGCAGCGCCTATGGCCATGGTGGCAACCGGATAGCCCTTGGGCATTTGCAGGATGGAATAAAGGCTGTCCACGCCCGACAGCGCCTTGGTCTGCACCGGCACGCCCACCACCGGAATGCGGGTTTTCGATGCCATCATGCCGGGCAGATGCGCCGCCCCGCCCGCGCCCGCGATGATGACTTTCAACCCGCGTTCGGCGGCGGTCTTGCCATAGGTCCACAGCCGGTCGGGGGTACGGTGGGCGCTGACGATCTTGGTTTCATAAGAGATGCCAAGCTGATCCAGGATCAGGGCTGCCTCTTTCATCGTCGGCCAGTCTGACTGGCTTCCCATGATGATCCCGACATCTACGGCCATATGCGCCCTCCATAGGGTGTTTAGCGCGGGATATATCGGTGGGGGGCATGGGGCAAGGCAAGATGGGCGATATTGCCCATCCTATGCGATGATGTCGGGGATCAGTTGATCTTCCATCTTCACGATCTGGTCCTTCAGCACCAGTTTCTGCTTTTTCAACCGCCGCAGGGTCAGTTGATCGGGCCGCCCGGTCTGCTCAAGCGCCTGAACCGCCTCGTCCAGATCGCGATGCTCGCGGCGAAGCACTTCCAGCTTCACGCGCAACATCTCTTCAAAGTTCATCTCGCTTGGGGCGTGCATGGCTGGATGACATCCGGTCTTCTTGCTTCTGACCCCAGATTACATGATTCGCTGTGGGGCGGGCGAGAAATATGGAAGAATTGATCAAATAATCGCGTCACCGCCGACCCTTGCAGGCTGGACAGCGCAAGCCCATATTCTTGCCAAGGGTGCCCGCGTGGGGCCCGCCAACCATGTCGCTTTCGCAAGGGCAGGGCAGATGACAAAGATTTCCTTTGGTGCGCATCCGCACCTTCTTGGGTTCGAGCAGCTTGAGCGGCTGGTCGAGCGCACGGCCAAGACCGCTTCGGAAGGGTATCCACCCTTCAATATCGAGGCGACATCCGAGAATGCCTATTGCATCACGCTGGCGGTGGCCGGGTTTCGTGAGGACGACCTCGCGATAACGGTCGAGGACCGGCAACTGGTGATCCGGGGCCGTCAGGGCGATGACGGCGCGGACCGCGTGTTCCTGCATCGCGGCATCGCGGCCCGTGCCTTCCAGCGCAGTTTCGTGCTGGCCGACGGGGTCGAGGTGGCGGGCGCGCATCTGGACCATGGGCTGTTGCACATCGATCTGCGGCGGTCTGTGCCGGATACGGTGGTGCAGACCATTCGCATCGGGCGGAAATAAGGGAGATCTGGGATGAACATGAAATTCAATGCGCTGCCGCAACGGGACGACAGCATCGTCTATGTGCGCCCGGTCGCGGTTGCGGACCTGCCCGATGAGGTGCGCGAGCAGGTGGGCGAATTGTCCACCGTGTATTCGGTGAACCGGCCGGATGGAGAGCGCCTTGCGCTGGTTGCAGACCGTGGTATGGCGTTCGCTCTGGCCCGTCAGCACGACCTTGCGCCGGTGAACGCGCACTAAGACTGTTTTTGATCTAGAAACAATGCGCGCTGCGGGCCGGGTTGGCCTGCGGCGTTGCTTTTGACCGGTTTTCGTATTTGTCCACAGAAGATTTGCCCAGTTTCCGCTTTACACACCCCCCGACACCTTCCAATATCCCCAATATCTAGTAAGCATTTCCTCGTCGGCCGCAGCTTATGGCCTGACACCCAGCCTGTTGAGAGTGTGGTTTCTCAGAGGGCTTCATGATGAGGGGCGTATGTCGGTTTCAGAAGAATTTCATTTGTCGGACGACCTGCATCCCATCGACATTGTCGAGGATATCGCCGCGCATCGCGACTGGGAATTCGATCGCGTGACCGATGACCAGATCGCCATGTCGGTCGAGGGCCAGTGGCGGACCTATTCCTTGACGTTGGCATGGTCGGCCCATGACGAGACGCTGCGCCTGTTGTGCACCTTCGAGATGGAGCCGCCGGACGACCGAGAGGCGGCGCTTTACGATGTGCTGAACCGTTGCAACGACATGGTGTGGAACGGCGCCTTCACCTGGTGGGCCGAGCAAAAGCTGATGGTCTGGCGCTATGGCCTGTGTCTCGCGGGCGGGCAAAGCGCGGCGTTGGAGCAGATCGACCGGCTGATCGGCGGCGCAGTGATGGCGGCAGAGCGGTTCTATCCGGCATTCCAACTGGTTGCCTGGGCCGGTCACAGCCCCGCTGACGCCATGAAGGTTGCCATTGCCGAGGCCTATGGTCGCGCCTAACCTGCCCCTGTTACAGGAGGCTTGAATGGCGTTGGACGAGGTTGGTCTTGGCGGGGTGGCCCGCGACGGGATTGTATTGCTGGGATGCGGCAAGATGGGCTCTGCCCTGCTTGCGGGCTGGCTGGAGGCGGGGTTGCCTGCTGGCTCTGTCTGGGTGATTGAACCCAACCCGACCGAATGGCTGAAAGGTCTTGGCGTTCACCTGAATGAAGGCGCTCCACCCGCGCCCGCCGTTGCGCTGCTGGCGGTCAAGCCGCAGATGATGGGGGCGGCGTTGCCCGCCTTGCAGGCCTTGGGCAATGGCAAGACGCTGGTGGTTTCCATCGCCGCAGGCACCTCGATTGCCACGTTCGAGCAGGTGTTTGGCGACCGCACCCCTATCGTTCGCGCAATGCCCAATACGCCCGCCATGGTGGGGCGTGGCATCACCGGGATTTGCGCCAACTCCTATGCCGGGGCCCAAGGGCTGGCGCTGGCCCGCGCATTGATGAGTGCGGTGGGGCAGGTGGTTGAACTGGAGGGTGAGCATCAGATCGATGCTGTGACTGCGCTGTCGGGCGGTGGCCCGGCCTATGTGTTCCACCTGATCGAGGCGATGGCCGCAGGTGGCGAGGCGCTGGGCCTGTCGCCCGAGGTGGCGATGCAGCTTGCGCGCGCAACGGTTTGCGGTGCAGGCGAACTGGCCTATCGCTCGCCCGAACCGGCGGCACAATTGCGCATCAACGTCACCTCGCCTGGCGGAACCACGGCCGAGGCGCTGAAGGTGTTGATGGACCCGGAAACCGGCTTTCCACCGCTGTTCAAGCGGGCGCTGAAAGCTGCGGCAGACCGGGGCGCGGAGTTAGGCAAGTGACGATCACCTATGACGATTTCGCCAAGGTCGATATTCGCGTGGGCCGCATCACCCGCGCCGAACCCTACCCCGAGGCGCGAAAGCCCGCCTATAAGCTGTGGGTCGATTTTGGCGGCGAGATTGGCGAGAAACGCTCTTCTGCCCAGATTACCCGGCATTACACGCCCGAGGGGCTGATCGGGCGCCAGGTCATGGCGGTGGTGAACTTTCCACCCCGTCAGATCGGCAAGGTGATGAGCGAGGTCCTGGTTCTGGGGGTGCCGGATGCCGAGGGCGAGGTCGTCCTTCTTGGTCCGGGGCAAGATGTTCCGTTGGGTGGAAGGATGTTCTGATGAAACTGCTGATAACACGTCGCCTGCCCGACGCCGTTCTGGACGTGGCCCGCGCAAGGTTTGATGTGACCCTTCGCGATCAGACCGACCCGTTGTCGCCCGAGGAACTTCGCGCGGCCTTGCGCGACTACGATCTGGTGCTGCCAACGCTGGGCGACCGCTTTCAGGCCGATGTCTTTGCCGATGTACCGCAGCCGCGCGCAAAGATTCTGGCAAATTTCGGCGTCGGCTATAACCATATCGACGCCGCCGCCGCCCGTGCCCATGGGGTTGCGGTGACGAACACCCCCGGTGCTGTGACCGATGCCACAGCAGATATCGCGATGACGCTGATCCTGATGACGGCGCGGCGTGCGGGGGAGGGTGAGCGGCTGTTGCGCGCGGGCAAATGGCACGGCTGGGGGCCGATCCAAATGCTGGGTCTGCATGTCACGGGCCGCAAGGTGGGGATCATCGGCATGGGGCGGATTGGCAAGGCGATTGCGCGCCGTTGCCACCACGGGTTCGGGATGGAGGTGGTGTTTCACAACCGCTCCACCGTGGCTGACGCGGGTGTTCCGGCGCGGCAACTGCCGCTGGATCAGGTGCTGGCCGCAGACATCGTGGTGGTCGCCGTGCCGGGCGGGGCGGAAACGCACCATCTGGTCAACGCCGAAATGCTTAAACACATGCGGCGCGATGCGATTTTCATCAACATCTCGCGCGGCGATGTAGTGGATGAGGCGGCGCTGGTCGCGGCCTTGCAAGCTGGCCAGATCGCCGGGGCCGGGCTGGACGTTTACGAGTTTGAGCCGAAGGTTCATCCGGGCCTGATCGCCATGGAAAACGTCACCCTGTTGCCCCATCTGGGCACCGCCGCGCTGGAGGTGCGTGCGGCGATGGGGATGATGGCATTGGACAATGCGATTGCCTGCGCCGAAGGGCGGGCACTGCCTAACCCGGTCGCCTGATGCCCGCCGGGGCGCCTCGGGGCGGGGCGGGGGGCTTGCCATGATCATCTCGCGCGGGCGGCGGTATATCTTCGTGCATATCCCGAAAACCGGAGGCACCGCCCTGTCGCTGGCGCTTGAGGCGCGGGCGATGAAGGAGGACATCCTGATCGGCGACACGCCGAAAGCGCGGGCGCGGCGGGCGAGGGTGAAGGCGCTGAAGGCGGCGGGACGGTTATGGAAACATTCGACGCTGGCCGATATTGACGGGGTTTTGCCCAAGGCAGAGATGGACGGGATGTTTCTGGTCACGCTGGTCAGGAATCCCTGGGACCGCGTGGTCAGCTATTACCACTGGCTCAGAGTTCAGGCTTTTGCCCATCCGGCGGTTGGCCTGGCAAAGTCTCATGATTTCAGTGGTTTCCTGAATCATCCACAGACCCAGACGGCCTTTCGCCTATGGCCCTATGGCGCCTATCTGCGCGATGCCACGGGAGCGGAGCGGGCGGCGCAGTTCCTGCGGCTGGAGCATCTTGCCCAGGATGTTGCCCCGTTCGAGGCGCATCTGGGCTTTCGTCTGACGCCCCTGTCACGAGCAAATGAGAGCGACCGGCAGCGCGATTGGCGCGGATATTACTCCGACGCCGATGCAGCACTTCTGGCGGATATTTGTGCCGAAGACATATCCCGGTTCGGCTATGCCTTCGACGATTTCGGCGCTTAGGCCGCCTGTTTCTGCCCGCCGAAGCGGCCATAGAAGGTTTCTCCCTTTTCAGCCATTTCCCGCAGCAGGGTGGGCGCGTGGAAACGCGGGCCGAATTGTGCGGTCAGGCCACGGCAGATTTCCACCGCCCGCGCCGCGCCAATAATGTCGAGCCAAGAGAACGGCCCACCCGACCACGGCGCAAAGCCCCAGCCGAGGATGGCGCCCACGTCGCCTTCGCGAATGTCGGTCAATACGCCTTCTTCCAGCGCCCGCACCGCCTCCAGCACCTGTGCAAACAGCAGGCGGTGCTGCACGTCGGTCAGCGAGGGTTGCAGCTTGTCCAGCGGGTATTTCGGCTCCAGCCCGTCCCACAGGCCAAGCCGGTCGCCCTTGTCGGAATAGCTGTAGAAACCGGCATTGGCCTTGCGGCCCAGACGGCCCTGATCGGCCAGCCAGAACAGCACCTTGTCCACCGCCTCATCAGGATAGTCGTCACCCATCGCGGCGCGGGTCGCCTTGGCGATCTTCACGCCCAGATCAATCGAGGTTTCATCGACCAGTTGCAGCGGGCCAAGCGGCATTCCAACCAGCTTTGCCGCATTCTCGATCAGCGCTGGTTCCACCCCTTCGGCGACCATGCGGATGCCTTCGTTGATGTAGGGAATGATGCAGCGGTTTGCGTAGAAGAAACGGGCGTCGTTCACTACGATGGGCGTCTTGCGGATCTGGCGCACGAAATCCAGCGCCTTGGCGACGGCGGTGTCGCCGGTTTCCTTGCCGCGAATGATCTCGACCAGGTTCATCTTGTCCACCGGCGAGAAGAAGTGGATGCCGANNGGCTTGTCAGAGGCATGGGCAAGCTGGGTGATCGGCAGGGTCGAGGTGTTGGTGGCAAAGATCGTGTCGGGGCCGACAGCCGCCAGCACCTTTTTCGTCACGCCCGCCTTCACCGCCACATCCTCGAACACCGCCTCGACGATCAGGTCTGCGCCTGCAAGGGCGGCATAATCGGTGGTCGCGGTGATGCGGGACAGAACCTCTTCCTTCTTCGCAGGGGTGACCTTGCCGCGCTTGACGCCCTTGTCCAGAAGGTCGGCGGAATGGGCCTTGCCACGGTCCGCCGCCTCTTGCGCCGAGTCGATCAGCACCACCTCAATCCCGGCATTGGCCGAAACATAGGCGATGCCCGCGCCCATCATGCCCGCGCCGATCACGCCCAGTTTTTTCACCGACTGATCGGCGACCTTGGGCCGGTTGGCACCTTTGTCCAGCGCCTCTTTGTTGATGAACAGGCTGCGGATCATGGCGCTGGACGAAGGGTTCAGCAGAACAGAGGTGAACTGCCGAGCCTCGATCTTCAGCGCCACGTCGAACGGCACCATCGCGCCTTCGTAAACGGCGGCCAGCAGGGCCTTGGCGGCGGGATAGACGCCTTGGGTTTTCGAGTTGATCATGGCGCTGGCGCCCACGAAAGTCATGAAGCCCGCCGGGTGATAGGGCGCACCGCCGGGCATTTTATAGCCCTTGTCATCCCAAGGCTTGACCAGATCGGCGTCCTTGGCGTTCAGCACCCAGTCTTTTGCGCGGGCCAGCAGCTCGTCCGCAGGCACTACCTCATCAATCAGGCCAGCTGCCTTGGCGGCCTTCGGGTCTGACAGTTTACCTTCCAGCAGGAAGGGCGCCGCGATCATCGCGCCCAGCTTGCGAGACAGCCGCGTGGTGCCGCCCGCGCCGGGGAAAATGCCGACCATGATTTCGGGCAGGCCGATCTTGGCCTTGGGGTTGTCGGCGGCAAAAATGCGGTGGGTCGAAAGCGGCAGCTCCAGCCCGATGCCAAGGGCGGTGCCGGGCAGGGCGGCGGCGATCGGCTTGCCCCCTTTCTTGGTCTTGGGGTCCATGCCCGCAAGTTCGATCTTGCGCAGCACGCGGTGCATCATCATCACGCCGTCAAAGATGGCTTGCGCGCCACCGGCCCGCATTTGCGCGATGACGTTCAGATCCATCCCGCCTGCGAAATCTTTCTTGCCCGAGGTGATGACAATGCCCTTCACCGCAGGGTCGGCCAGCGCCTGATCGACCAGATCGGACAAGAGGGCAAAGGCCTCGGTGGACATGACGTTCATCGATTTTTGCGCCACGTTCCAGGTGATGACGGCAACGCCATCGGCATCGGTTTTCATCGTGAAATCGGTCATTTGGTTCCTCCTTGCGGGTAGGGCGTGCCGTCGCGGTGCAGATAGCGGCGGGCCTTGCCGTCCTTGTGGGTGATCAGGTCGTGATCGGGATAGTGGATGACATCCCGGGACAGCCGGGTGCCGATGGTCAGGTAGATCGCGGGCGCATCGCTGCGGTTCTGCAACTGATGGCCGGTGGGCTGGCCAGCGGGCCAGCAGGCAGTGTCGCCGGAGTGAAGCGGGGTTTCCGTGTCCTCGACAAGGACCACGCTGCCAGAGAGAAGATGGATCATCTCATCCTCACCCTCATGCCAATGGCGGAACGAGGAGCGGCTGCCCGGCGGCAGTTCCTCCAGGTGGACGCCAAATTGCGACAGCCCGCCAAGCTCTCCCATCACCGAATGGCGATAGGGGCCAAGGCCGCCGCCAAGGATCGGATGGGCATAGGCATCCTCATCGGCCCATTGGCGGCTTGCGGCGGGCAGCAGACGAGTTCGTGCTGGGCCTTCGACAGGTTGGCCCCATAGGGGTGACAGGTCTAGCAGATGGGCGGGCAGATCGCCGCCGCGCAGGTGGGCGCCATCGTCGGTGACCAAGCTCCACGTTATGGGGGAGTTGATCAGGCGGCGCCCAAGGTCGGGATAGTGGCAGATGTCGGCTTCGACACGCGAGCCAAGGATCAGATAGCGGCAGGCTTCGGTGCTACGGTTTTCGACCCGGTGGGCATTTTCTTCGCCATGTGGCCAGCAGACGGCATCGCCGGGCGACAGCAGATGTTCGCCGAAATTGTCGAGTATCGTGGCGTGGCCCGAAAGGAGGAACAGGAACTCATCCTCACTGGAATGCCAATGGCTGTCGGAAGATCCGGCACCCGGCGGCAGGGTTTCCAGATAGCAGCCGAATTGCTTCAATCCGCCCGCATCAGACAGATGCAGCGTTTCCGTGCCGTTTTCGGCACGGTGCAGCAGCGCAAGGGCGGGATCGACCTTCACCGCACACCCTTCCAGTCGGTGCCGTCGCGATAGGTAAAGCGCGCCTTGCCGTCCTCGATCTCGATTGCGAAATCGTGGTCGGAATAGGTGGCGACCTCTCGCTTGGCCTTGGACCCGATTACCAGAAAGCTGGCGGGCTGGTCGGTGCGGTTGATGAAATGGTGCCCGTTGGTGGACCCAGCCGGAAACCCCGCGCAATCGCCCGGCCGCATGACGGTTTCGCCCTCGTCCTGCACCATCACGCATTCGCCCAGCGTGACCATGACGAATTCGTCCTCGGCCATGTGCCAGTGGCGAAGCGAGGAAACGGCGCCCGGTTCCAACATCACCAGGTTGACGCCGAACTGGGTCAGGCCCGCCGCCTCGCCCAGCCGCAGCGAACTGCGGCCCTTCATCATCGAGGCATAGGGTTCGGGATAGATCGAGCCGGTCTTGACCGGCACCTTGGTCAGGTCGAGTTTCGGCATCAGCGCGCCTCCCTTGTCGTGCTGCCACAGAGGGGCGGCCCGACGGGTGCGGCAGGCGCCGCTAGCGGGCCGCGATGGCTGCAGGCGGCGCCCAGCCGCTGCATTCGGTCATTTCGCTGCGCGACCCCTCGGCGGTCTCGCGCATGTATTCCACGGTCTGCGCCACCAGCCGGCGCGAACCGTCCTGCAACTCGGCCCACCAGTCCACCCAGACACGGAAGCGCCCGCCGCGGGGCAAGCCAAGCGCCACGACCCGCGCCTCGAGCTGGCTTGCCCCAAGCGCGACAAGGGCGGCATGGATCAAGCGGTAGGTTTGCGCCAGCTCGGACGAAGAGGGTAGGGCTTGCAGACGGTCGCCGAAATAGATGGCATAGGGATAAAGATGCTCGGCCGCCAAAGCCTCGGCGCAGCCTGCCATCAGCAGCCCCGCCCGCCACGTCATCAGATCTGCAATCCGTCCGTACATTGCCGCCCTCTTTCGCGAAGCTCGCGAGATGGTCAGCTAGTATGACCTTTTTCAAGGCAGCAGCGCAAGTGACGCTACGGCAATTGGCAGAATCCGGCCGGGCGGGGCGGGGGGGCATCGCTCAGACCCGTTCGATGATCGTGGCGGCCCCCATGCCGCTGGCGATGCACAGCGTGGCAAGGCCCACGCCTTTGCCGCTGCGCTCCAGCTCATCCAGCAGGGTTCCGATGATGATGGCGCCAGAGGCCCCAAGCGGGTGGCCCATGGCAATCGCGCCGCCGTTGACGTTGACGATGGCGGGATCGACGTGGAACGCCTGCATGAAGCGCAGCACCACGGCGGCGAAAGCCTCGTTCACCTCGAAGAGGTCGATGTCGCGGATCGACATGCCCGCATCCTTGAGGATCTTTTCCGTCACCGGCACAGGGCCGGTCAGCATGATGGTCGGGTCGGTGCCAATCTTGGCCGTGGCACGGATTTTCGCGCGCGGCGTCAGCCCGTGAGCCTTGCCGAATTCGGCATTGCCGATCAGCACAGCCGCCGCACCATCGACAATGCCCGAGGAGTTTCCGGCATGATGAATGTGATTGATCCGCTCCAGATGCGGATATTTCATCATCGCCACCTTGTCGAAGCCGGGCATCACCTCGCCCATCGCCTTGAAGCTGGCGTCGAGCTTGCCAAGCGCCGCCGCATCGGTGCCGGGGCGCATGTATTCGTCATGGGCGAGGATCGTCAGGCCATTGCGGTCCTTGACCGGCACGATGGAGCGGGCAAAGCGGTTCGCCTTCCACGCCTCGGCGGCGCGGCGCTGCGATTCCACGGCCAGCGCGTCGGCCTGTTCGCGGGTAAAGCCGAATTCGGTGGCAATGATGTCGGCCGAAATGCCCTGAGGCACGAAATAGGTTTTCATGGCAAGCGTCGGATCGACAGCAATTGCCGCCCCGTCGCTGCCCATCGCCACGCGGCCCATCATTTCGACCCCGCCTGCGATATAGGCTTGCCCCGCCCCGCCCTTGACTTGGTTGGCGGCCAGATTCACCGCCTCCATGCCGCTGGCGCAAAAGCGGTTGATGGCAAGGCCGGGAATCGACTCGTCCAGATCCGATAACAGCACGGCAGACCGGGCCAGACAGCCGCCCTGTTCGCCGACCTGGGTGACATTGCCCCAGATCACATCTTCGACCGCATGGCCGGTCAGTCCGTTCCTGTCCTTGACCGCGTTCAGCATCTGGGCGGACAGGGAAACCGAGGTCACCTCGTGCAGCGCGCCGTCTGGGCGGCCCTTGCCGCGGGGGGAACGCAGGGTGTCATAGATATAGGCTTCGGTCATCTTCTGGTCTCCTCAGGAGGCG
The DNA here is from genome assembly GCA_002336845.1 of Rhodobacteraceae bacterium UBA1943. Classification (GTDB taxonomy): domain Bacteria; phylum Pseudomonadota; class Alphaproteobacteria; order Rhodobacterales; family Rhodobacteraceae; genus Fuscibacter. The sequence goes on along the minus strand of DDEX01000011.1, from coordinate 65,057 downwards.
GTGGCGGGCGGGAAGGCACGCCGCATCAGGTCATAGGGGTGTTGCCAGCCTGGCAGGGCCGCGATGCGGTCCAGCCAGGCGTCGATATGGGGCCAGTCGGCGCGCGCGAAGCCGAAGGGCTCGGGGTAATAGAGGTAGGAACACAGCGACAGGTCGGCAATGGTCGGGCGGTTGGCCATCACCCAGTCACGGGCTGCCAGATGGTCGTTCAGGATGGTGTAGGCGGCCTTGAGCCGGCCCTGCTGAAACGGGATCACGGCCATGGGCCGCTTGTCTTCGGGCAGGAAGTTCATCAGGAACCGGGTGGTGCCAACCTGGGTCGAAAGCTTGTGATTGTCCCACATCAGCCAACGCAGGATCTCATCATCCTCTTCCTCGCTGTGGCCACCAAATTGGCCGGTGTCCTTGGCCAAGCGGCGCAGAATTACCGCAGATTGCGTCAGGGTCCGCCCGCCGGTTTTCAGCACCGGCACCTCACCCATCTCGTTGATCTCGCGGAATGCGGGGCTGCGCGCCTCACCATTGAAGAAGTCAACGAACACCGGCTGCCACGGCGTGCCGGTCAGGGTCAGCATCAGTGCCACCTTGTAGGCATTGCCGCTTTCGCCAAAGCAATAGAGTTCAGCCGTCATCTGGTCCTCCCTGACCATCGCCGGAACCGGGGGACACCCCGGAGGTATTTTCGCCAAGATGAAGAACGATTTAATAACCGCTCTTCTGCAAGTCTTCCGTTGCGGCACGACTGACAAGCCGTTGGCAGCCCAAGACGAAGCTATACCTCTCCCGACCGGGTCGCCAAAACATGGGTAATGGCGGAAGGGGGCGGGGCGCTTTTCCCTTCATCTTGGCGTTGGTCTCGCCGCAAAAGGCATTCGCACGGTCGGGCGCTGGCGTTACTTCTTTCGATCTTCCAGCTCCGAATTGAACAGTCGCAGCCGGTGGGTCAGGTTGTCCTTGTGCATCACGCTGTCGAAATGCTCGAACAGGAACGACAGCGCCTCACCCTCATCAAGCCCGGCCTCCGAGGCAAAGCGTTTCAGCCTGCGATAGCCCTCTTCGGTCATGGCGACGGGGAAGCGGCGGGTCAGGCGGAAACGCTTTGGCATCGGGAACCTCCGGTCAGGCTTTGGCCGAATTCCTTTCTGCAAGGAATTCGGCGGCAGCTTAGAACGCCTCGGCCGCCAGCGCCATGACGGGATCGGCCCCGCTTTCGATGCGAGCTAGGTGCATTGCGCAGGCGGGAAGCTGGCGCGCCATATAGTAGCGGCCCGTGGCGATCTTGGTTTCCAGAAAGCCCATATCGCCGCCGCCGGCATCCAGCGCCAGATAGGCCGCCTTGGCCATGCGGGTCCACATCAGGCCAAGGCAGACATGGCCCATGAGGTGCATGAAGTCATAGCTGCCGGACAGCGCCGCGTTGGGGTTCTTCATGCCGTTTTGCATGAAGAACATCCCCGCAGCCTGAAGCTGCTTCGAGGCGGTTTTCAGCGGTTCGGTGAAGGCCTTCATCCGGTCGTCACCGTCGTGGGCCTTGCACTCGGCCTTGATCAGTTCGAAGAAGGCCATGACATGCTTGCCGCCGTCCGCCGCCAGCTTGCGGCCGACAAGATCAAGCGCCTGCACCCCGTTCGCGCCCTCGTAGATCTGGGCGATTCGGGCGTCGCGCACGAATTGCGACATGCCCTGTTCCTCGATATAGCCGTGGCCGCCCCAGATCTGCTGGGCCTGCACCGCCATGTCAAAGCCCTTGTCGGTCTGGAACCCCTTGATCACGGGCGTCAACAGGCCGATCAGCCCGTCGGCGGCGGCATCGCCATGGTGGGCGCGGTCGATCAGGCTGGCGCCCCAGAAGGTCAGGGCGCGGGCGCCCTCGACGAAAGACTTCTGGTCCATCAGGTTGCGGCGGATGTCGGGATGGACGATCAACGGGTCGGCCGGGCCTTTGGGGTTTTCTGCCCCGGTCACGGCGCGACCTTGCAAGCGGTCCTTGGCATAGGCGAGGCTGTTCTGATAGGCGGCTTCGGCCACCGCATAGCCTTGGAGGCCCACGCCCAGACGCGCCTCGTTCATCATGGTGAACATGGCGCGCATCCCCTTGTGCAGGTCGCCCAAGAGCCAGCCTTTCGCGCCGTCATAGTTGAGGACGCAGGTGGCATTGCCGTGAATGCCCATCTTTTCCTCGACCTTGCCGACGGAAACCGCGTTGCGCGCGCCGGGGGTGCCATCGTCATTCACCAGGAATTTCGGCACGATGAACAACGAAATGCCCTTGGTGCCCTCACCCCCGCCCGGTGCCTTGGCCAACACGAGGTGGATGATGTTATCGGCCATGTCATGGTCACCGGCCGAGATGAAGATTTTCTGCCCCGTGATCAGATAGCTGCCATCGGCCTGCGGTTCGGCCTTGGTGCGCATCATGCCCAGATCGGTGCCGCAATGCGGTTCAGTCAGGTTCATGGTGCCGGTCCACTCGCAGGTCACCATTTTGGGCAGATACTTGGCCTTCTGCTCCGCCGTGCCGTGGGCATGGATCGCCGAATAGGCGCCGTGGGTCAGGCCCTGATACATGTTGAAGGCCATGTTGGCCGACACGAATACTTCACCCACGGCCGAACTCATGAGGTAGGGCAGACCCTGACCGCCGTATTCCGGGTCACAATCCAGCGCCGTCCAGCCGCCTTCCCGCATCTGGTCAAAGGCAGCCTTGAAGCCGGTGGGGGTACGCACGATGCCGTTTTCCAGCTTGCAGCCCTCTTGGTCGCCGACGGCGTTCAGGGGGGCCAATACATCCTGCGCCAGCTTGGCCGCTTCGTCCAGAACGGCCGAAGTGAAGCCCGCATCAAGATCGGAATAGCCCGGAACATCGGATGACGTGACTTCAAGGACGTCGTGCAGCAGGAACTGCATGTCTTTCAAGGGGGCGGTGTAGGTTGTCATCGGCGGCTCCTCCCGTCGGGTCGTTCAGTAGGTGGGTATCGGGTTAGTTATTCGGCAGCGGCGCGAAACCGGGCGATTCGGCCCTGGACTTCGATCAGTTGCCCTTTGAGTTCGGCAATCGCGATATCCAGATCGGCGCGCTGCGCCTCCATCTGCGCAAGGCGCTCCAGCGCGATTTCATGGGTTTTTTCCAACTGCGCCGCGTTCGAGCCGGCGGGGTCATACATGCCCAGAAGCTGCCTGATATCCTCAAGCGAAAAGCCAAAGCGCTTGCCGCGCAGGATCAGCGTCAGCCGCGCGCGGTCCTTGTGCGAAAACAGCCGCCTCGTGCCCTGGCGCAGGGGGAACAGCAACTCTTTCGACTCGTAGAACCGCAAGGTGCGCGGCGTCACGCCGAACGCGTCGCACATCTGGCGGATGGTAAGGGTGTCTGTCGTGGTCCGGGTCATGGTTTCCATGGCGCAGGCAAAAGGCCTCGTGCGCATCGATACCATGATAAGATCAAAGTTGACGTTAACGTAAATATGACGTCGCGTCAGAACCGGATCTGACGTGATGTCGGCTCAACCGTGTTTGGCAAGCTCTGCCGCCGCTGTGGTGCGAAGGCTGCGCAGATCCTCGATTGTGCCATCCAGCTCGGTGCGCTGGCGGTCCAGCTCGGCCAGTTGGCGGTCAGCCATTTGCAACCAGGCCTCCAACTGCTGCTTTTCGCCTTTCTTGCCGTAGATGAGCAGCCATTGCCGAATCTCTTCCAGCGAAAAGCCAAACCGGCGCCCGCGCAGGATCAGCGTCATGCGCGCCACCTCGCGCGCGCCGTAAAACCGCGAGCGGCCCTCTTTCTGCGGCGCGAGCAGCTCAATGTATTCGTAATATCGCAAGGTTCGGGGCGTCACATCGAACCGGGCGCACATTTCCTTGAAGCTGAGGCGGGGGGTGTCGGTCATGGTTCTCCTCTTGTCAGCAAGCCTAGGACGCGACGGCATTCGATGCAACAACCGCCGGGGCTTGCGCCTGCCCGCAAGCAGCGGATTATGGGGCGCGAGGGGAACACGCGATGACCGAGAACCTGACAGTGGCGCGCCGCTTTATCGAAGCCATTCCACATGCCCGCGAGCTGGGCATGGACCTGATCGCGCTGGGCGACGGATTGGCAGACATTCGGATGCCTTATGACACCCGGCTGGTGGGCGACCCGGCGACGGGGGTGCTGCATGGTGGGGCAATCTCGGCCCTGATGGATACGGCGGCGGGGGCGGCGGCGATGAGCCATCCTTCGGCCCCGCTTTCGACGGCGACGCTGGATTTGCGGATCGATTATATGCGCCCGGCGACACCGGGGCAGGCCATCACGGCGCGGGCGGAATGCCACCATGTCACCCGCAGCGTGGCTTTCATCCGCGTGGTGGCGACTGACGAGGATGAATCGCGCCCCGTTGCCATGGGCAACGGCACCTTCACGCTGGAGCGGGGGAAGGCGGAATGAGCGGGATGCGCAAGCGGCCAGAGCCGGTGCAGGTGGTGAAATCGCGGCGTGACGGGGCGCTGGCCTGGCTGGTGGGCGGCATTCCCTATGTGCAGTTCCTGGGCATTGCCTTCGAGAGGCGCGGCGATGAGCTGACGGCGGTGCTGCCCTATGACGACAAGCTGATCGGCAACCCCGCGATCCCGGCGCTGCATGGCGGTGTGACGGCGGCGTTTCTTGAGGTGACGGCGATTGTCAGCCTGGCCTGGGCGACGCTGTGGGAAGAATTTGAAACCGGGCGGATCGACCCTTCGGAGGTGGCGGGCAAGGCACTGCCGCCCCTGCCGCGGACCATCGACTTTACGGTCGATTACCTGCGGTCGGGCCTGCCGCGTGATGCCTATGCGCGGGCGCGCATTCTTCGGTCGGGCCGCCGCTATGCCAGCGTGACCGTCGAGGCCTGGCAAGACAACCGCGAGCGGCCTTTCGCCTTGGGGTCGGTGCATCTCTTGATGCCGCCCGCACCGGGGCAGCCTGCGGAATGAGTAGAATTACCCATGCCCGCGTGGTGAAGATCGCCCTGCCGGTGGTGCTGTCGAATGCCACGGTGCCCTTGCTGGGGGCGGTGGATACCGCCGTGATCGGCCAGATGGGCCTTGCCGCGCCGATTGGCGCGGTGGGGCTGGGGGCGATGGTGCTGGCCACATTCTATTGGGTCTTCGGTTTCCTGCGCATGTCCACTTCGGGCCTTGCCGCGCAGGCCCACGGGGCGGGCGACGGGGTAGAGCGGACGGCCATTCTGTTGCGTGCCCTGATGGTCGCCGGCGTGGCGGGACTAGGGTTGATCGCGCTGCAATCCCTGCTGTTCGGCGCCGCCTTCGCGGTCGCACCCGCAAGTGAGGAGGTCGAACGACTGGCGCGGCAATACCTTGGCATCCGCATCTGGGGAGCGCCTGCCACGGTGGCGATTTACGCGCTGACCGGCTGGCTGGTGGGGATGGAGCGGACGCGGGGTGTCCTGTGGCTGCAACTGGTGCAGAACGGGTTGAACGTGATGCTGTCGGTCTGGTTTGTGCTGGGCCTGCACTGGGGCGTGCCGGGTGTCGCCCTTGCCACGCTGATCGCCGAAGTCGTGGGGGTAATCTTTGCGCTTTGGCTGGCGCGGGACGCATTTGGCGCCAGCCTTGCCCCGGCTTTGGCACGGCTGTGGGACCGTGTGGCGCTGGCCCGCATGTTCCATGCCAGCCGTGACATCATGCTGCGATCTATCCTGTTGCAACTGTCCTTCACCGCATTCCTGTTTCTGGGCGCGCGCTATGGCGATGTGACGCTGGCGGCCAATCAGGTGTTGTTGCAGTTTCTGGAGATTACGGCCTATGCGCTGGACGGCTTTGCCATTGCCGCTGAAACGCTGGCGGGCCAAGCGCTGGGCGCGCGGTCTTTGACTCAGTTCCGGCAGGCATCCCGGCTGACGATGCAGTGGGGGCTGATCGGGGCGGGGCTGCTTTCGCTGGTGTTTCTGGCCTTTGGGCCCTGGCTGATCGATCTGATGACCACCGCGCCCGATGTGCGGGAACGGGCACGCGAGCTCTTGCCATGGTTGATCGTGGCCCCTGTGATCAGTTTCGCAAGCTGGATTTACGACGGCATTTTCATCGGCGCGCTGATGACGCGCGAAATGTTGCGCACCATGGCGCTTTCGGTGGCGGTTTATGCGGTTGCGGTCGTGGGGCTGATGTGGGCGATGGGCGATCATGGGCTGTGGGCTGCCCTGCTGGTGCTGAATGCCACGCGCTGCCTGACGATGCGCTCCATATTCCCGGCCGTGCTGGCCCGCGTCAGCGCCGCAGCAGCCTGAACCCGGCCGAGGCCGCCCAACCCGCCACCACCGCCATCGCCAGCGAGGCGAGGCCGTAAAGGAAGGATTGCTGTTTGGCCATGTTGAACAGGAACCGCTCCAGCCCCTCTTTATGCACGAAGATGCGCTGCTCAGAGCTGTCAACCACCTTACCATCGCGGGTCAGCAGGATGCGGACGCGGTAGGCCCCTTCGGTCAGGTTGGCGGGCAGTTGGACATCGGCGCGAAACAGGGTCTGCTCTTTCAGGATGACGCTGTTGTCATCCAGCCGATAGCTGCCGTCGGCAATGCGGATCCGTTTCAGCGCGGTGATGAAATCATCGGAATTTTCCGCCTGCGCGGTGATGCCGACATCGCTGATCACCTGATCCAGCGACACCTTGTGGCGCAGGTTTTCGGTGCTGGACAGAATCTTGTCCAAGGGGCCAGAGGTGGCGACAGCGTAAAAACTGGGCGCTGAACCGACATTGACCGAGGACCGGTTGATCCAGATGCCGGCGGTCTTTTCCTTGCGGCGGATGGTCAGCGGGGTTGACGGTCCTTCGACCGTGACGATCACCTGCATCGGCGCGTCTTCGGGTTCGGGCGCATCCCGCTTGACCGCGCCGTAGATCAGGATTTCCGAGCCATCGAAATTGGCGGTGATCGACACGCGGCTTTGCGACAGGCCCGCGACGATGGTTTCCGAGGCGGCGGCGGGCAGCGCCAGCAGGGTCATGGCAAGGGCCAGCGCGCGGATCATGACAGCCGCCCGATGTTGATTGAAAACAGCTCTGACGGTTGGAACAGCAGGTCGAAGGCGATCTTGATGGCCACAGCCAGCACCAGAATGGCCAGCAGGATGCGCAATTGTTCCGCCTTGAGGCGCAGGCCGACCTGCGCCCCGATCTGCGCGCCGATCACGCCGCCCACGATCAGCAGCAGAGCCAGCAGCATGTCCACCGTATGGGTATTGACCGCATAAAGCACGGTGGTGAAGCCCGAGACGAAGATGATCTGAAACAGCGAGGTGCCGATAACCACCTTGGTCGGCATTCCCAGCAGATAGATCATCGCCGGCACAAGGATAAAGCCGCCGCCAACCCCCATGATGCCGCCCAGAAAGCCCACAAACGTGCCGACCGCTATGGGCGGCAGCACCGAGATGTACAGGCCCGAGGCGCGGAATTTCATCTTGAAGGGCAGGCGGTGCATCCAGCCATGGGTGTGGGCGCGGCGGACCGGCACGGTTCCGGGGCGCTTGCTGCGCCAGATGGCACGCGCCGATTCGACGAACATCACCGTGCCGATCACGCCCAGAAAGGCCACATAGGACAGTTGCACGAACAGATCGACCTGCCCCAGCGCCGTCATCCAGGCAAACACCTTGGAGCCGATCCAGGACCCGACGAGACCGCCGCTCATCAGCACCAGACCCATCGGCACATCAACGGCCTTGCGGCGAAACTGCGCCAACACGCCCGAGATAGAGGAGGCGACAACCTGATTGGCGCCGGTGGCCACCGCGATGCCCGGGGGGACGCCGATCAGCAGCAACAGGGGTGTGATCAGAAATCCGCCACCCACACCGAACATGCCGGACAAAAAGCCCACGATCCCACCGATGCCTGTCAGCAGAAAGGCATTTATCGAGACCTCGGCAATGGGGAGGTACAATTGCATGGTCGGGTGATGGTTCGATGCCTGTTTTTTCAAGCCATGCGCGGATGGGCTGGGCTTGTCAAACGATTGTCCGGGCTGGACTCATTCGGTTTCCCATCATGGCCTGAAGGCCTCACATCGCGCGCAGGAAGGCCCGCAGGATACGTTCCAGCTTGGCGGCGCCAAGCGGCGCCATTGCTTTGGTATGGTCATGGCTGATCTGTTCATCCGACAGGCCCGCCGCCATGTTGGTGACGGTTGATATGGCGGCGACCTTAAGGCCAAGGAAGCGGGCCAGAATGACCTCTGGCACCGTGGACATGCCGACGGCATCGCCGCCCAGTGTTTTGATGGCGCGGATTTCGGCGGGGGTTTCAAAGCTGGGGCCCGAATACCAGGCATAGACGCCTTCGGGCAGCGGAATGCCTTCGGCCTGCGCCGCCGCGCGCAGGGCCGCGCGCAAGACCGGGTGATGCGCGTCGGTCATGGGCACAAACCGCGCGTCGGTGCGTTCCCCAATCAAAGGATTGAGGCCGGAAAAGTTGATGTGGTCCGAGAGCAGCATCAGGTCGCCGGGCCGGATGTCGGGGCGCAACGAGCCTGCGGCGTTGGTGGCGATCAGCGCCGTTGCCCCCAGGGCTTTCAGGAGTTCCAGCGCCGGGCGCATCGCGGCCGGATTCCCGTTTTCGTAATAATGCTCGCGTGCGCCGAAAACAGCGACCCGTACCCCCTCCAGCGTGCCGATCACAAGGTTTGGGTTATGGCCGGAAACCCCGGCATGGGGAAAGCCGGGCAGATCTGCATAGGGGATGGCCACCCCCTCGACCGACTGCGCCAGATGGCCAAGACCAGAGCCGAGGATCAGCCCAAGGCGTACGGGTTCGGTTCCTGCGCGGGCATGGATGAGGGAAAGGGCGTCCATCGCGGTTCCTTATGACCTGCGCGGGGCTTTCTGCCCCCCGTGACCTGAGTTCCTTGAACTTGTGATGCAACCATGGTCGCACCCCAAGGATGTGTGAGGCAATGTGGAAGGGGCTAGCGTTCCTTGACGTACGGTTCTCCGCCCGCGCGGGGCGGAATGGCCTTGCCGACGAAACCGGCCAGCGCAAGCACGGTAAGAACGTAAGGCAGTGCATCCAGGGCGGCAGAGGGGATCTTGAAGCCTGCCACGCCCTCGATCACATCGGGGCGCAGCGCAAGCGCCTGAAAAAGCCCGAAAAGCATGGTGGCCATCAGGGCTTGCCACGGTCGCCATTTGGCGAAGATCAGGGCGGCGAGCGCGATATAACCGCGCCCGGCGGTCATTTCGCGGCCAAAGCCGGCTTGCAGGGCGGTGGCCATATAGGCGCCTGCAATGCCGCACAGAAGCCCGGTGATCGCCACGGCTGCATAACGCAAACCAGTGACCGAGATGCCCGCCGTATCGACTGCCGCCGGGTTTTCACCCACCGCGCGCAGGCGCAGGCCAAAGCGGGTGCGGTACAGCAGCCACCAGGTCAGCGGCACCGCAAGGAAGGCGATATAGGCCAGGATCGGATGGCCCGAGATTACCTCGGCATAAAGCGGGCCGAGGATGGGCACAGCTTGCAAGGAATCGGCAAAGGGCAGGGTGATCGGGTTGAAACGGGCGGCCCCTTCCAGGGGCGGGGTGCGGCCGCCCTGGCCGAACAGGCTTTGCGCGATCAGAACCGTGATGCCCGAGGCAACGAAGTTAAGCGCCACGCCCGAAATAAGCTGGTTGCCGCGAAAGGTGATCGAGGCGAGGCCGTGGATCAATGCGAAGATCATCGATGCGGCAATGCCCGCCAGCAGGCCCAGCCAGACATTGCCGGTGATGGCCGCGACCGCGCCAGAGGCCATGGCCGCGGCCAGCATCTTGCCTTCCAGCCCGATATCGAAAATGCCCGCGCGTTCCGAGTAAAGACCGGCAAGACAAGCCAGCAGCAAGGGCGTGCCAAGACGGATGGTGGAATCGAGGATTTGCAGCAGGGTGGCGTAATCCATCAGTTTGCCCCCCGCGCGCGACCGACCGAGAAAATCCAGGCCAGCATCATCGTCACCATATAGTTCAGCGCCCCGGTGAACAGGATGACAAGGCCCTGCACCACGGTGCGCAGCTCGATCGGGATGGTGGTGTTGAGGCCAAGCGCCGCACCGCCCTGATAGAGAAAGCCGAACAGGATCGCCGCCAGCACCACACCCAGGGGATGGTTGCGCCCCATCAGTGCCACGGCAATGCCAATGAAACCCGCCCCCTCGGCCGAGTTCTGCAGTAGCCGCTCGGCCTGGCCCATCACGTTGTTGATTGCCATCAGGCCCGAGAGGGCGCCGGAGAGCAGCATGGCGACCATGATGATCTTGAAGGCGGAAATCCCGGCATAGCGCGCGGCCTTTTCCTGTTTGCCGAAGGCGCGCATCTCATATCCCAGCCGCGTGTGCCACAGAAGAAGCCAGACCCCGAAGGCGGCGACAAGGGACAGGAAGAAGGTGATGTTGGCAGGAACGCGGGAATAGACGGGCAGGCCCTGGGCATTCAGCTTGACCGCGCCGTCGGGGCCGTACTTTACGAAAAGATCGCGCAGGATAGGCATTTCATGGAAATGCGGCAGGCCAAGATCGGCAGGAAAGCGGGCAGAGGCCGGGTCCATGCTGCCCACGGGGCGCAGGACTTCGCCCAGGATATAGATCAGCAGCGCGGCAGCGATGTAGTTGAACATGATCGTGGTGATCACGATATGGCTGCCGCGTTTCGCTTGCAGCCAGGCGGGAATCGCGGCCCAGGCGGCGCCGAACAGGGCCGCGGCCAGCGAGGCCCCCACAAGGGCCACCGTCCAATGCGGCCAGGGCAGAAACAGGCAGCACAGCGCCACGCCAAGACCGCCAAGCTGCGCTTGCCCCTCGCCGCCAATGTTGAACAGACCGGCATGGAAGGCGATGGTCACACCCAGCCCGGTGAAGATGAACGAGGTTGCATAGTACAGCGTATAGCCCCAGCCCGAGGCCGAGCCGAGCGCGCCGTCAAACATGACCGACAATGCTTGCATCGGGCTTTGGCCGATAGCCAGAAGCACGGCGGCCGAAACCAGCGCGGCCAAGATCAGCGAGATCAGGGGAACCAGGACCAGATCGGCCCAGCGAGGAAGTTTCGCCATGTTATGCCGCCTTGCCTGCGGTATCGGTGACGCCTGCCATCAGCAGGCCCAGTTCCCGTTCGTTTGTGGTTTCGGGATCGCGGAAGCCCATGATCTGGCCATCGAACATCACGGCGATACGGTCCGACAGGCTGAGAATCTCGTCCAGTTCGACCGAAACCAGTAGAATCGCCTTGCCCGCATCGCGCAGCGCGATGATCTGCTTGTGAATGAACTCGATCGCGCCGATGTCCACGCCACGCGTCGGCTGGCCAATCAACAGCAGGTCGGGATTGCTTTCAATCTCTCGTGCCACGACGATTTTCTGCTGGTTGCCCCCCGAGAAATTCTTGGCGGCCAACGTCGGGATCGGCGGGCGCACATCAAAGGTGGCCATCTTGGCCTCGGTATCGGCGCGGATCGCGGCATTATCCATCAGCAGGAGGTTCTTCTGGTATTTCAGGGCGTTATGATACCCCAACGCCACGTTTTCCCAGGCGGCAAAATCCATGATCAGGCCCAGAAGCTGGCGGTCTTCGGGAATGTGGCCCATGCCGGATTCGCGTCGGGTGCGGCCATCGGCGCCGGGGCCGCTCAAAGGCAGCGGCTGGCCTTTGAGCATCACGGCGCCGGTGGCCTTCTGAATACCGCCAAGGGCCGCCAGCAGTTCCGACTGGCCGTTCCCGGCAACCCCGGCAATGCCCAGAACCTCACCCGCGCGAATGTCAAAGCTGACGCCTTTCAGGCGTTCGACCTTCTGGTCGTCCAGCACGCGCAGGTTTTCGACCGACAGAACGACAGGGCCAGGGTTGGCCGGGCCTTTGGCAACATCAAGCAGCACCTTGCGGCCCACCATCAGTTCGGCCAGTTGTTCCGGGCTACTGTCGGCGGTTTTGACTGTGGCCACCATGGTGCCACGCCGCATGACCGACACGTTGTCGGTGGCCTCCATGATTTCGCGCAGCTTGTGGGTGATCAGGATGATGGTCTTGCCCTGCGCCTTGAGGCTGTGAAGGATGCGGAACAGATGGTCGGCCTCGGCCGGGGTCAGAACGCCGGTCGGCTCATCGAGAATCAGGATTTCCGCCTGCCGATACAGCGCCTTGAGGATTTCGACGCGCTGCTGGTGGCCGACGGACAGATCTTCGACAATCGCGTCGGGATCGACGTTCAGTTCGTATTCGCGCGACAGGTCGGCCAATGCCTTGCGGGCCTTCGACAACGAGGTGTTGAGGGCAAAGCCCTCTTCCGCGCCAAGAATGATGTTTTCCAGCACGGTAAAATTCTGCACCAGCTTGAAATGCTGGAACACCATGCCGATGCCGGCGCGGATGGCGCTCTGGCTGTCGGGAATGGCGGTGGGGGTGCCGTTGATCAGAATCTCGCCAGCATCCGCTTTGTAAAAGCCATAAAGGATCGACATCAGTGTGGATTTGCCCGCGCCGTTTTCGCCGATGATGCCGTGAATGGTGCCACGCGGGACGGCAATGTTGATGTCACGATTGGCCTGCACCGGGCCAAAGGCCTTGGAAATGCCCTTCAGCTCGATTGCAAAGGAATTGGGGGCGGCAGTTGCCTGCCGCCCCGCATCGGTCGTTTCGACCATCAGAAAGCCACCGCCGGGCAGGTGTTGTCGGCCATGTAGTCATGAACAACCAGTTCACCCGACTTGATCTTGCCGGCCGCGGCATCGACCGCTTCCTTCATTTCGGGCGTGACCAGCTTTTCGTTGTTCTCGTCCAGCGCATAACCCACGCCGTCATTGGCAAGGCCAAGCACGTTGATGCCGGGGGTCAGGTTTTCACCTTCCTTGAAGGCGTCATAGACAGCGACATCGACGCGCTTGAGCATCGACGTCAGAACCGAACCGGGATGCAGGTGGTTCTGGTTCGAATCAACGCCCACCGACAGGATGCCTTCGTCGGCAGCTGCTTGCAGCACGCCCAGGCCGCTTTGACCGGCGGCGGCAAAGATCACGTCCGCGCCTTGGGCTTTTTCACCCTTGGCGATCTCGGCGGCCTTGACCGGGTCGTTCCAGGCGGCAGGGGTAGTGCCGGTAAAGCCCGCGATGATCTTGGCATCGGGATTCACCGATTTTACGCCTTCGGCAAAGCCGCAGCCGAACTTGCGGATCAGCGGAATGTCCATCCCGCCGACAAAGCCGACCGTTCCGGTTTTCGATGCCTTGGCGGCCATGATGCCGACGAGGTAGGAGCCCTCTTCTTCCTTGAAGACCACCGATTTCACGTTGGGCTGTTCCACCACCATGTCGATGATGGCGAATTTGGTGTCGGGATAATCGGGGGCGACGGTGTTCAGCACGTCGCCAAAGGCAAAGCCGGTCATGACGATGGGGTTCGCGCCGCTTTCGGCCAACTGGCGAAGCGCCTGTTCGCGCTGCGCTTCGGACTGCATTTCCAGTTCTTTATAGGTGCCGCCGGTTTCCTTGGCCCATTTCTCGGCCCCGTTGAAGGCGGCTTCGTTGAAGGATTTGTCGAACTTGCCGCCAAGGTCAAAGATCAGCGCCGGTTCCGCCATCACGGCGGCAGAGGACAGCGCCAGCGTCGCGGCCGCGCCCAGAAGGTGCTTGAGAATGGTCATGGTAATCTCCCGGTTACAAGGTTCGTTGCCCCGCCGTCATCGCCCTGACCGGGCGCCATGCGGCGGTTTCCGGGCCATAGTAGGGGAAAACCTGACCGAAGGGTCAACAGAAATCTGGAGCTGGATCATCGAGCGGGCGCTTGCGCGCTAAACTTCTTGGGGAAAAGCAAAAATCAGGATCAGGGCATCGTCCTGAGAGCCATCGGCGCCTCGGTAATAACCGCGCCTTTTGCCCGCTTGGGTGAAACCTGTCGCCAGATAAAGCGCCTTTGCCGCCTCGTTCGAGGCCGCAACCTCTAGAAAAGCCGATTCGGCGCCGCGCTGTTGCGATTCGACAAGAAATTGCTGCACCAGCCGCCGAGCAAGGCCATGGCGGCGGGCGGAGGGGGCGACGGCGAGGGTCAGCAGTTCCGCCTCTCCGGCGACGACGCGGCCCAGAAGCAGCGCGTCGGGGGCGGTCAGGGCAAAGACCGTGGGATTTGCCAGCAGCTCGGTAAATTCCGATGCCGACCAGGGCCGCGGAGTAGTGAAGCAGGCGGCGTGCAGGGCGGCCATGTCCTGCGGGGTCACGGCAAGATCACCGGCGGCGGGTCGGAGGGCGGGGTTGCATCGGCGCCGCGCAGATAGAACGGCGCGGGGCGAGGCTGGACGGTGCGAAGGCGGCTGGCGGCGATTTCGGCAATGGCTTGGGCCAGCGGCATCGCCGGGGGCAACCCGTCGGGCGCGGCAGATCCCGTCAGCGGCCCTGTGCGAACATCAGATGCCGGGGCCAAGATTGCCGGGCCGGGGCCCTCGGCGGTGAAGGTTTGCAGATACACCTCATCACGCCGGGCGTCCTCGGCGACGGTCAGGGGGCGGGGCAGGCCATGGGCCAGCGCCTCCAGCCGGGTAACGCCGATGGCGGGGATGCCAAGGCCAAGGGCCAGCCCCCGCGCGGCGGCCACACTGATGCGAACGCCGGTGAAATTGCCGGGGCCCGTGCCGACGCCAAGGCCGACAAGATCATGCCAGCCGACACCCGCCTCGGCCAACAACTCCTCCAGCAAGGGTAGCAGGCGTTCGGCCTGCCCTTTGTCCATCGCTTCGGATTTCAGGAAAACGCGGCCCCCTGACAGCAAAGCGGCGGCGCAATGCGCCGCCGATGTGTCAAAGGCCAGAATAGCCTTAGGCGGCAACGGGACGAACCTCGGTCACCTCGGGGATATAGTGGCGCAGCAGGTTCTCGATGCCCATTTTCAGCGTGAGCGTCGAAGACGGACAACCGGCGCAGGCCCCCTTCATGTGCAGGTAAACCACGCCCCGGTCGAAGCCGTGGAAGGTGATATCGCCGCCATCCTGCGCCACGGCGGGGCGGACGCGGGTATCGAGCAGTTCCTTGATCTGGCTGACGATATCGCCATCGGGGCCATCATGACTGGCGTGGGCGGCCTGCCCCTCACCCTCGATCGCGGGGGCCCCGGACTGGTAATGCTCCATGATCGCGCCAAGAATGGCGGGCTTGATGTGCTGCCATTCGATGTCGTCGGCTTTGGTCACGGTCACGAAATCGGTGCCGAGGAAGACCCCGCTCACACCGGGAACCGCAAAGACCCGTGCAGCCAGTGGCGATTTCGCGGCGCTGTCGGCGTTGGGGAAATCTGCCGCGCCCATCTCCAGCACCGATTGGCCGGGCAGGAACTTCAGCGTGGCGGGATTCGGCGTGGATTCGGTCTGGATGAACATGGCGGGGCTTCCCTACTATTCCAGTCGGATATGCGCCCCGGCCGGGGTCAAGTCAAGGTCGCTGCCCGATCATTCCGCGCTGTAGTAGGCGAACATCTGGTCAAGGGCCGCCGTCTTCGCAGGCTTGCGCGCGACCTTGTCGGCGGCGGCGGCAATCACGGCCTCGGTGAAATAGGCAAGGCCGGGCACTTCGACGGGCGTGGCATCGGCGGGGACCAGCTTTACTTGTCTGGACATGATAAATTCCTTCATCCGTCCTCCCCGCTGCCCATATAGGCGCGTTGCTGCGGCGCAGAAAGCGACAGATGCGGGATGGTGCCTTGCACTGCCCGCATGACGTCTTGCGGCAGGATTATCCCGCCAAGGCTGCCGCCAGTGCGGCGCGGCAGTGGATTTCGACCGTGTCGAACACCGGTATTGCCACATTGTGCGGCCCGAGCAGCAGGCCCACCTCGGTGCAGCCAAGGATCAGGCTATCGGCCCCGGCGTCTGCCAGCCGGTTCGCCACGCCTTCGAAAGCCGCGCGGGAGGGAGCAGTGATCACATCGCGGCACAGTTCTTCATAGATGATGCGATGCACCTCTGCCCGGTCTTGCACGCCGGGAATAAGGGGCGAAAGGCCTGCCGCACGCAAGGTATCGGTGTAAAAGGATTGCTCCATCGTGAAGGCGGTGGCCATCAGGCCCGGCCGATGCAGCCCCGCCGCCACGATTGCCTTGGCCGTAGCCTCGGCAATGTGGATCAGCGGGATCGAAACCCCGGTCATCATTGGCTCTGCCAGCTTGTGCATGGTGTTCGTGGCCAGAACGATCAGTTCTGCACCGGCGCGTTCCAGCCGCCGTACCTCGTGGTTCAATTGCTGGCCCAGGGCCTGCCAGTCACCTTTGGCCTGCGCCGCCGCGATGGGGGCAAAATCGACCGAGCGCAGGATCAGGTCGGGCGAATGCAATCCGCCAAGGGTCTCTCGCGTCAGCTCGCACAGGCTATGATAATAAACCTGGGTCGAGGTGGCGGACATGCCACCCAGAATACCGATGGTCTTCATCCTCAGGTAATCGCCTCAAGCCGCTCTTTCGACATATCGCCCGGCACGATGGTAATGGGCACGGGCAGGGTGCCGGAGTTGCGCGTCAGATGGTTGACAAGCGGGCCGGGGCCATTCTTTTCGGTGCCCGCGCCCAGAACCAGAACCGAGACGTGGCTGTCTTCGCGCACCTGCGAAAGGATTTCGTTCACAGGGTCGCCCTCACGGATCACAAGCTCGGGGTTCACCCCCTGCTTGTCGCGCATCCATTTGGCGAAAACCTCGAAATGCGCCTCGATCCGCTCGCGCGCCTCGGCGCGCATCAGGTCGGCCACGCCCATCCAGTGCTGAAACTCATCCGGTGGGATGATCGACAGGATCTGCACGCCGCCGCCGGTATGGGCCGCCCGCATCGCGGCGTAACGCATCGCGTTCAGGCATTCGCGGGTATCGTCGAGAACGACGAGAAACTTACGCATGATTTCTCCCCTTCAGCCGCGATCATTGCCGATGGCACGGCGAACCGCAAGCATGGCCGCGACATGGCTGGGGCAGACAAGAAAAAGCCCCCGGTCCGGGGGGAGCCGGGGGCGCGGCCCAAATAGCGCGGGCCAGCGAGCGGGGACAGATGGGGGCGGGGCCCCCCCGAGACCAGACTGGCAGGGGAGTGAATCGATTCCGTGACGCCCTAACGCGGTTTGGGCTTTGCTGCGGCCCGACGCAGCAGACGCAGGGCAAGCGTCTGGCCCATATGGCCCGCCATGCCGGCCAGTGCCAGAACCAGGGCCGTGACCGAGGCAAAAAGCCCCCAGGCAAGTTCCCCCAGCCGCAGCGTGGCGCGGAACAGACGTGCCTTGCCCAGCATCTCGGCCCTCCCGACCAGGCGTGGCCCCAGCGCCTCGCTGGTCAGGGCCAGTTTGCGGGCATCGTCGGCATCATCGACCAGCGGCAAAAGATGCAGCACGGTGGTCGCGTTGGTGGCAGTTCGCACCCGCTCCAGGTCGGCAAGGGTGTTGGTCAGCGGCAAGAAGGCATCGGCCCTGATCGCCGCATTCAGATCGTCCAGCGAGCGAACGGCAGGCAGACGCGCCCAATCCACCCCTTCGCGCACCGCATCGGTCGCCATGCTGACAAGGCGCGGCGACAGGCGGCCCATCTTGCGTGCTGTCTTTGCCAGCCCGGCACCCGCCTTGACCGCGATCGACGAACCTCCCGAAGCGATCACGGCAGCGGTCGCCCCAAGGCCCACGACCGACAGCGCAAGGTCGATGCGGTCCACCTCTTCACCGCTGGCATAGGCCACCCCGGCGCGCGTGATGCCCAACATATCCCCCACCGGGGTAAGGGCGACGGGGGCATTGCACATCATCACCTGAGTCAGGCTGCATCGCGCGGCGTCAAAGGCGCAGATGGCACAAGAGGCGGCTTGCGCCAGATAGCCGTGGTCGTCCTTACGCGTCTGATCGAACCGCATGATCAGGTCGGGCTGCAGGGCGATGCCGCGTTCGGCAGACAACTCGCGCAACGCATCCAGCGCCAACCAGTTGCGCGGAGATTCTGCCAGTCGTGCCTCAATCCGCGCGGTAAGGGCCTCTGGTGTGGCAGTTTGGGCCAACATCCGGTCGGTTTCGGCCCGGATCTCTGCCGCGGTTGCCGCGCGAAAAGCGATAGCCAACGGATCGTGGGCGATACGCACCACCGTCATTCCCGTTCCGGCGACCGAAGCCGCCAGAACGCCTGTCAGGGCAAGGCGGGCCAGCCGCCGCCGCATCAGCGCCCGCGAGAGCGGATCATCCCCACGATGTCCTTGGTCCGCTCCAATATCGGCCGCGCGATGGCTTCGGCGCGGTCGGCGCCGTTGCCGAGGATGCGGTCGATCTCGGCGGGGTCTTTCATCAGGCGGTTCATTTCCGTGGTGATCGGCGACAGTTTCGCCACCGCCAGATCGGCCAGCCTGGGCTTGAAGGTGCCGAACTGGGCACCGGCGTTGTCAGCAATGACCTCGGCTACCGTCTGGCCGGACAATGCGGCGTAGATGTTCACCAGGTTCTTCGCCTCAGGCCGGTCGCGCAGACCATCGACCGAACCGGGCAGAGGCTCGGGGTCGGTCTTGGCCTTGCGGATTTTGGCGGCGATCATGTCGGCATCATCGGTCAGGTTGATGCGGCTTTGGTCCGAGGGGTCGGATTTCGACATCTTTTTGGTGCCGTCGCGAAGGCTCATCACGCGCGTGGCGGCCCCTTCGATCAGTGGTTCGACTACGGGGAAAAAATCGACGCCGTAATCATTGTTGAACTTGATCGCGATGTCGCGGGTCAGCTCCAGATGCTGTTTCTGATCCTCTCCCACCGGAACCATGGTGGCGTGATAGGCCATGATGTCGGCGGCCATCAGGCTGGGGTAGGCGTAAAGCCCAAGGCTCGCCGCCTCGGCATTCTTGCCAGCAGTCTTGTCCTTGAACTGGGTCATGCGGTTCATCCAGCCAAGCCGGGCGACGCAGTTGAAGATCCATGCAAGCTCGGCATGGGCCGAAACCTGCGATTGGTTGAACAGGATAGACCGCGCCGGGTCGATGCCCGCGGCGATGAAGGCCGCTGCCCCTTCGCGGGTTTGCTGGCGCAGGCGATCCGGGTCTTGCCAGACGGTTATGGCGTGCATATCGACAAGGCAATAGATCGTCTCGATCCCCTCATCCTGCTTTTCGACAAAGCGTTTCAGCGCGCCAAGGTAATTGCCAAGGGTCAGGCCGCCCGACGGCTGGATGCCCGAGAAGATGCGGGGCGTGAAGCGGGCGCTGGCTTGGGTCTGAGGCGTTTGGACCGGCTCGGACATCGGGTGTTCCTCTGGAAAGTTGTGCCCAACGGGCTTATCGCTGGTGGGAAGGGGCGTCAATCATGCCCCGCAGAGGTGCAGGATGCAGGAAGAAAAGGTTTCGCCGCTGAACCCCGTTCCGTGGGTGGTCTGGGCGCTGGTCTTGCCGATGATCGCGCTGGAGGTGGTGCTGTCCGCAGGCGAGGCCGGTTTGGTAGGCGGGCCGAATGCCATCGGCTGGCGGTCGGCGGCGGTGCAGGAGATGGCCTATTCTCCGGTATTCATGCGCGCCATGGTCGAGGCGCATCAATACCCGCTGAACGGGATGTGGCGGCTGGTCAGCTATCCGTTCGTGCATCTGTCGGTCAGCCACCTGCTTTTTGTCGCGGTGTTCCTGCTGGCCTTGGGCAAGTTCGTGGGCGAGGCCTTCCGCTGGTGGGCGGTTCTGGCGATCTTTGTGCTGTCCGGCGCCGTGGGGGCGCTGGTTTATACCGCCGTGCTGCCGACGATCCAGACACCGCTGATCGGGGGGTGGGTGCCGATCTACGGACTGATCGGGGGCTTTACCTTCGTGCTGTGGCATCGGCTGCGGAACGACGGGGCGAAACGCTGGCGGGCGTTTTCCATGATCGGGATGCTGCTGTTGTTCCGTCTGCTGCTGGCGCCGATCGCGGGCTGGGGGTGGGACGTGGTGGCGGAACTCGCGGGGTTTGCCTGCGGGTTCCTGATGTCCTACATCGTCTCGCCGGGCGGCGCGCGCGAGGTTTATGCGCGCATTCGTCAGCGCTGACGGCGGAAGGATTTCAGGTCCGCCGCTCGGAAGGCGCCGATGGCAAAGCCGGTGCCGAAGTAGCTGACGATCCCGGCGGCAACCAACCCGGCCAGCGCCGCATAACGCCAGCCCCGGCTGGCCAGTGCCGGTTCCAGCATCCAGGCCAGCCCGGCCAACACTGCGCCCATGACGATGCAGGCGATCAGGATGCGCGGCAGGCGCTGGCGCATCCGGTCATCGAACCGCGCTTCATCTCCCATCGCCCTTGCGCCCCACCACAGTTGCGCGGCCATGAACCAGCCCGCGATGGTGGTGGCCCAGGCGGCGGCGGAAAAGCCGATCAGGGGCATTCCGCCAAAGGCGATGGCGGCGTTGACCACCATCGAGATGACGGCAAAGCGGAACGGGCTGCGGCTGTCTTCGCGGGCATAGTACAGCGGTTGCAGCACCTTGGTCAGCACGAAGGCCGGCAGGCCCGCGCCATAGATAGCCAGCACAAGGGCCGTGGCATCGGTGTCGGTCGCGGTGAAGGCCCCGCGCTGATAGAGCACCTGCGTCAGCGGCCAGGCGATGACCACCAGCGCCACGGCGGCAGGCAGGGTCAGCGCCAGCCCGAACTCGGTTCCCCGGTTGAAGCTGGCGCGGCCGCCGATCGCGTCGCCTGCCCGCAGGCGGCGAGCGAGATCGGGCAGCAGGACGGTGCCGATGGCGGTGGCGACAACACCGAGGGGCAGTTGGTAAAGCCGGTCGGCATAGACCAGCCACGACACCGCGCCCTCGGTGTAACTCGCCACCTGACGGCCCACGATCATGTTGATCTGCACCACGCCACCCGCCAGCACGGCAGGGGCGGCGATGATCGCCAGCCGCTTCAACTCGGGCGTCAGGCGTGGCAGGCGCAGGTGATAGCGAAAGCCGACACGGTGGGCCGAAAACATGGTGAAGGCAAGCTGCACCACACCCGTGACCGGCACGCACCAGGCCAGCGTCATCCCCATGTTCCAGCCTGCAAATGCGGCAAGCCACATCGCGGCGATGAAGATCAGGTTGAGGAGGACGGGCACGAACCCGGCCTCGGTAAAGTGGCCATAGGCGTTCAGCACACCGGACAGAAGGGCCACCAGCGAGATGAACAGGATATAGTTGAACCCGATCTGGCCATAGATCACCGCCAGATCGAACCGCTCATTCCCGACAAAGCCCGAGGCCATGGCCCAGACCAGCAGCGGCATGGCAAAGGTGCCGATGATGGAAAAGACAGTCAGGATCGCGGCCATCCCGTTGAAGGCATCTTCAGCAAAGCCGCTGGCATCCTCGCCCGATTCCAGCTTTTTGGCGAACATCGGCACGAAGGCCTGATTGAACGCGCCCTCGGCAAAGAAGCGGCGAAACATGTTCGGCAGAGAGAAGGCCACGTTGAAGGCATCGGCCATCGCCCCGGTGCCCAGATAGGCCGCCATCATCGCATCGCGCACAAAGCCCGCGCCACGCGACAGCAGCGTCCATCCGCCAACTACGATGACCGAGCGGATCAGCGAGATCGGCTTCATGCCTCGGCCCTTTCGGCGCCTTCGGTGATGGCCTGGCGCAGCTTGCGCTCCAGCGCCTCTTGCTTGCCCTTGGCGTGCAGCTTCAGGCCGAACATGTCCTTGACGTAAAAGCTGTCCACCACCTGGCGGCCATAGGTCGCGATCACGGCACTGGCGATATAGATGTTGTTCGCCGCCAGCGTGCGCGTCAGGTCATAAAGCAGGCCCGGACGGTCGCGGGTATCGACTTCGATGATGGTGTAAATCTCGGACCCTTCGTTGTCGAAGGTGATGTGCGTCGGAAAGCGGAATTCCTTCTCGCGCTTTTTCACCTTGTCGCGGCCTGCCAAAGCCTCGCGCGCGACAACCTCGCCCTTGAGTGTGCGTTCGATCATCTGGCGCAGGCGGGTCAGGCCCGAAACCTCATAAGGCTTGCCCTCGCGGTCCTGAATCCAGAACACCGCCGTGGCATAGCCGTCTTTCGAGGTATAGGTGCGGGCATCGACCACATTGGCCCCCACCAGTGCCAAGGCCCCTGCAAGGCGCGAGAAGATGCCGGGGTGATCGGCCAGCGCGAAACAGGCGCGGGTGGCGTCGCGGCTGGGTTCGGGGTGCAGGTCGATGCGGATCTCATCATCGCCAAGGTCGCGCAGCAGTCGGGCGAAAACCTCTTGCGTGTCGGTGGTCAGGCCCTGCCAGTAGGGGGCGTAGTGCCGCCCCACCTCGGCCCGCAGATCGGTGGTGGACCAGCCGGAAAGGCGCGCACGCAGGGCGGCCTTGGCCTCGTCCTCGCGCTTTTCGCGGTTGAAGTTCTCAAGCCCGCTTTCCAGCGCCTCGGTCGTGCTGGCGTGAAGCTGGCGGACCAGCATGGCCTTCCAGTTGTTCCAGGTATCGGGACCAACGCCGCGAATGTCGCAGACGGTAAGCACGGTCAGCAGATCCAGCCGTTTGCGGGTTTTCACGGCCTTGGCAAAGTCGCGCACGGTGCGCGGGTCGCCGATGTCGCGTTTCTGCGCCATGTCGGACATGAGGAGGTGCCAGCGCACCAGCCATTCGACCGTCTCGCATTCCTCGTCGTTCAGCCCAAGACGGGGCGCCACGCGGCGAGCGATTTGCGCGCCGAGGATCGAATGGTCTTCGGGCCTGCCCTTGCCGATGTCGTGCAGCAGCAGCGCCACATAAAGCACCTTGCGATTGACCCCGGCCTTGAGGATGGAGGACGACAGCGGCAGGTCTTCCACCAGCTCGCCCCGCTCGATCTGGGCCAGCACGCTGATGGTCTGGATGATGTGTTCGTCCACCGTATAGTGGTGATAGACGTTGAACTGCATCATCGCGACGATGGGTTCAAACTCGGGGATATAGGCCGAAAGCACCCCCAGTTCGTTCATCCGGCGCAGGGCGCGCTCGGGGTTGCCGTGCTTCAACAGCAGATCAAGGAAGATGCGCGCCGCCTCGGGGCTGTCGCGGGTATCGTCGTCCATCTGGTCCAGATTGGCGGCCAGAAGGCGCATCGCATTGGGATGGATCAGATAGCCTGTGCGCATCCCTTCCTCGAAGATGCGCAGGAAATTCAGCGGATCCAACAGGAAGGTCGAGGGGTCGGCCACGTCTATGCGGCCTTGCAGCAGCCGATAGCCTGGCTTCAGCCGTTTCCGCGTGAAGATGCCTTTCAGTCGTGCTTCGGGCTTGACGTGCCGCGCCTCAAGCTCGGTCAGGAAGATGCGGGTCAACTCGCCCACGCGGGTGGCATGGCGGAAATAGTCCTGCATGAAGATTTCCACGGCGCGGCGACCGTTGGCGTCGGCATAGCCCATCCGTTCTGCCACCTCGACCTGAAGATCGAAGGTCAACTGGTCGGTGGCGCGGTTGGTGATGTAATGCATGTGGCAACGCGCCGCCCACAGGAAATCTTCCGCGCGCTGGAAGGTGGCGAATTCATCGTCGGTGAGCAGGCCAGCCGCGACAAGACCGGCGGGCGATTGCACGCGGTGCAGGTATTTGCCGATCCAGTAAAGGGTTTGCAGGTCGCGCAGGCCGCCCTTGCCCTCTTTGACGTTGGGCTCCAGCACATAGCGTTGGCCGCCCTGCCGCTTGTGGCGTTCGGCCCGTTCGGCCAGTTTTGCCTCGATGAATTCCGGCCCGGTGTTGCGGAACAGGTCCGACCACAGTCGCTCGCCCAGTTCCTGCGCAAGGGGGGCGTGGCCTGCGATGAACCGCTGTTCCAGCAGGGCGGTGCGGATCGTGATGTCTTCGCGCCCCAGTCGCAGGCAGTCTTTCACCGTTCGGCTGGAATGGCCGACCTTCAGCTTCAGATCCCACAGGATATAAAGCATGGATTCGATGACGCTTTCGGCCCAGCCGGTAACTTTCCAAGGCGTCAGGAACAGCAGATCGACATCGGAATAGGGGGCCATTTCGGCGCGGCCATAGCCGCCCACGGCCACCACCGCGATCCGCTCGCCCTTGCTGGGGTTTGGCTGGGGGTGCAACAGGTCGCGTGCGACCGACAGCGCCACCCAGACCAGCCCGTCGGTCAGCGCCGATTGTGCCGAGATCAGCGCCCGCGAAGCATGTGGCGCGGCGCGGTAGGTTGCCGCCAACAGCTCGTTCGCGCGCGCTTTCGCAGCGGACAGGTGGCGCACGGCAACGGCACGGTTTTCGCGGGTGTCGCCGGCGGGAACGACTTCGGCGGCGATGGCGGCCAGCAAGGCAGGCGGATCGATAAGCTGCGGGGCCGGGATCAGCAGATCCGGCCCCGATGGTGGAAGCGGCATGGGCTGTCTGCTCCTGTCCGCGCTCAGAACCCGGCGCCGCCGAAGGATTTCGGCGCGGCCTGCACCACTTTGTAGGTGCCGCTGGTCACCTGCGCCACGGCAAGCCCGCGTTCGTTGGTGCCATCTGCCCGCAGCCGGAAAATGCCGTTCACGCCCAGAAAACCCGCGCCCTGCGTCAGCGCCGCCTTGGGGATCGGTCCGCCTGCGGCCTTGCCCGACAGCGCGCCGATGGCGGCGATGCCGTCATAGGCCAGCCCCGTCAGGATCGGGTTGGGCGAGGCCCCGAACGAAGCCTGATAGCGCGATAGGAAGGCGCCATAGGTGCCGGGGTCGGGAATGGCAAACAGCCCCCCCTGCACGCCGGGCAGCGACAGGGTGGCCGCAGGAATGTCCCAGCGCGACAGGCCGACATATTGTACAGCGCTGGTGGGCAGGCCGTTTTCGGACAAGAGTTGGCTGATCAGCGGCAGCGCGCCCGCCGTGTCGGCAGTCAGGAACACCGCCTGCGCACCTGCGCTCTTGGCCTGGGCCGCGATCTGCGGGGCGGCCTGAACGATGCCGTTCTGCGAGAATTCATAGCTCGCGGTGCCCACGACCGCCCCCCCCGCCGCCGTCCAGCCGCGCTGGATTGCGGCACGGCCGATCTCGCCCGCCGCGGTCTTGTCATGCACGATCATCACGCTGGATTTGCCCGTGCCCACCGCGTAACGGCCCAAGGTGCGGGCCACGCTGTCAAAGGTGGTGCCAAGGACAAAGACGTTGTTGCCGGCGATGTCGGGGTTGTTCGAGAAGGCAAGGACATTGACGCCAGACGAGGCCACGGCGACGCCGGCCGCATTCGCCTCTTGCGCATAGACCGGGCCCAGGATGACCTGCGCGCCCTCGGCCACGGCCTGAGCCGCCATGCTGGCGGCCTGCGACGGCTGGCCTGCGGTGTTATAGACCCGCAGGTCCACCTGCACGCCGTTCAGATCCGAAATCGCCATACGCGCCGCATTTTGCAGCGATTTGGCCAGCATCTCGTCACTGGCCTGACCAGAACCGCCGGGCACCAGCAGGGCGACCTGAACCTTGCCACTGCCGCCAACCGTGGGAGCAGGGCCGTTGCCAGGCGTACAGGCGGCCAGGGCCACGGCAGACAGGCCAAGGGCGATCTGGGCCAGCGACTTGCGGGCGCGGCGCAAAAGAGACAACATGGGAAATCCTCACTCCCGAAGGCTGGGTGCCCGAAGGCTTTGTAACTGGATCCGAAGCGTAAGCATTTCGCCACGGGAAGTAAACTTGTCAGGGAGGTCGCGGTGACGATCGTCAAGACTGCGGCCGAACTTCGCCCCCTGCCGGCGGGGCTGCATTTCGTATCGACCCCGATCGGGGCGGCGCGCGACATCACGCTGCGGGCTCTGGATACGCTGGCCACAGCCGATGTGCTGGCGGCCGAGGATACACGGACCTTGCGCCATCTGATGGAGATTCACGGGGTGGCCCTGAACGGGCGCCCTGTGGTGGCCTATCACGACCATAACGCGGGCCAGGCGCTGCCCCGTCTGCTGGGCGCACTGGCCGAGGGCAAAAGTGTCGCCTATGCGTCAGAGGCCGGAACGCCGCTGGTGTCGGACCCGGGGTTCGAACTGGCGCGCGAGGCGGCGGCGCGGGGGCTGCCGGTGATCGCGGCGCCGGGGCCTTCGGCAGTGCTCTGCGCGCTGACAGTCTCGGGTCTGCCATCAGACAGGTTCCTGTTCGCCGGATTCCCGCCCAACGCAAAATCGGCCCGCGCAACCTTTTTGCAAGAGCTGGCGCCAGTGCGGGCGACGCTGATCCTTTATGAATCGCCAAAGCGGATTCATGGTTTGTTAGCTGATTTGGCGCAACATCTGGGGGAAACGCGGCAGGCTGCGGTTTGTCGGGAACTGACCAAGCGATTCGAGGAGGTCACGCGCGGAACTGTCGCGGAGCTGGTGGCCGCCTTTAAGGACCGCGAGGTGAAGGGGGAAATTGTCGTGGTCATCGATCGGGCAGGGGAAGCAGCGGCAGACGCCGAAACGGTGGAGAAGGCTTTGGATCGCGCCTTGCAGGAGATGTCGGTGAAAGATGCGGCGGCCACGGTGGCCGAAGCCTACGGGATGCCGCGCAAGGACGTGTACCGGATGGCATTGCAAAGGGGGCGGGAATGAGCGGTCTGGGTTCCTACCGCAAGGGTTTGCACGCCGAAGAGGCGGTGGAGCGGGCTTATCTGCGTGCGGGGCGCGAGATCTGTGCCCGGCGATGGCGTGGTGCCTCGGGTGAGGTGGATCTGATCGCGCGTGACGGGGCCGAGGTGATCTTTATCGAGGTCAAGGCCAGCCGCACCCATGATGAGGCGGCGCTGAAGCTCGGGCCGGCGCAGATGGCGCGGATTTGTGCCTCGGCGGCGGAATTCATCGGCGGCGAGCCGGCGGGGCAACTCACGCCCTGCCGCTTTGATGTGGCGCTGGTTGACGAGCAGGGTCGGGTGCAGATTCTGGAAAACGCCTTCGCGGCGTGAATTGCATCCCGGCGCCGCTTCAGCCATCAAGAGCGCGTCACAGCCCGGAGGATGCGCCATGGCCCTTAAGGTCGCCTTGCAGATGGACCCGATCGGGTCGGTCAACATCAATGCCGATTCGACATTCCGCATCGCGCTGGAAGCGCAGGCGCGGGGGCATTCACTGTTCTTCTATACGCCCGACAAGCTGGCCTTTGTCGAAGGCCGGGTGATCGCGCGGGGTTTTCCAATCGAGGTTCGGCGCGAGCAGGGCAACCATGTGACTTATGGCCCGGAAACCGAGGTGGACTTGGGTGACTATGATGTGGTCTGGCTGCGGCAGGATCCGCCGTTCGACATGGGCTACATCACCTCGACCCATCTTTTGGACATGATCCACCCGAAAACGCTGGTGGTGAACGATCCGTTCTGGGTGCGGAACTATCCCGAGAAGCTGTTGGTGCTGCGGTTCCCCGATCTGACACCGCCCACTGCGATTGCGCGTGATCTGGCGACGATCCGGGCGTTCAAGGCGCGACATGGCGACATTATCCTCAAGCCGCTCTACGGGAATGGCGGGGCGGGGGTGTTCCGGCTGGACGAGAACGACCGGAACCTGTCGTCGCTTTATGAGCTGTTCACCTCGATGAGCCGCGAGCCGATGATCGTGCAGAAATTCCTGCCTGCGGTATCAAAGGGCGACAAGCGGGTGATTCTGGTGGATGGGGAGCCGGTCGGTGCCATCAACCGCGTGCCGCAGGCGGGGGAAACCCGGTCCAATATGCACGTCGGCGGGCGGCCCGAGAAAATCGGGTTGACCGAGCGTGATCTGGAGATTTGCCGTCGCATCGGGCCCACTTTGCGCGAAAAGGGGCAGGTGTTCGTCGGCATCGATGTGATCGGCGACTGGCTGACCGAGATCAACGTGACCTCGCCCACCGGCATTCAGGAGCTGGAGCGGTTCGACGGCACCAACACCGCCGCCCGCATCTGGGAAGTGATCGAGGCCAAGCGCCGGGCGACCTGAGAGCCGCCCCGCCCCTGCTCGACCCAGCTCTTACGCGCCGTAGGGCAGCCAGATGGTTTTGACCTGAGTGGCGCGGCGCAGATATTCCACGCCTTGCCCCTGTGCCGGATCGTGCCAGTCACGCAGGCGGCCCAGGTCGGACCAGACGGGCTTCAGATTGCCCGCGCTGGCCTTTTCGACCATTGCCGAGCCTTCGGCGCTGCCGCAATACCACAGGGCCGCCACGTCGTCGTGTTCGGCCAGCGTTCTTGCCAACACATCCCGGTCTCCGGTCAACAGGTTGATGACTCCGCCCGGAATATCCGAGGTTTCCAGCACCTGATAAAGTCGCGCGGCAACAAGTGGATGGCTTTGGCTCGCCACCGCCACGACACGGTTGCCCATGGCGATGGCAGGCAGGATCAGCGACATCAGGCCCAGCAGTGGAGCCTCATCGGGGGCAACCAGGCCGATGGTGCCGAAGGGTTCGTTCACCGTCATCGTGACATGGTTCGATTTGGTGGCCGTGACGGCGCCGTCGAACTTGTCTGCCTGGGCGGCATACCAGAAAGCGCGGCGGAGGGTCAGCTCTACCTCCTCCTCCGGCTTCTGGGCGCCGGTCGCGGCCAAAGCCGAGACGAACTCGGCCCGGCGTTGCGAGAGGTTTTCGGCGAAGAAATACAGCACCTGCGCGCGGTTATGGGCGGTCACGCCGCTCCAGCCGTTTGCCTTGCCCGCCGCCTCGACCGCGTTCCGCACATCCTTGCGGTTGGCGAGCGCCGCCTGCCCCAGCACCGCGCCAACCTTGCCGAATACGGTATAGCTTTGGCCACCATCGGCGCGGGCTTGTTTGCCGCCGATGTAGAGTTTCGCAGTCACGTCTATCTCTGCCATTTGGGCCTTGGTCGCCGGGGTAACCCCTGGCACCAGCGTGGGTACAGGCCGGGCTTTGCCCGTCTTTTCCCACTTGGCCGTCAGGTATTCCAACATGCCCGCACGTCCCCCTTCGCGGCCATAGCCGCTTTCGCGAAAGCCGCCGAATGGCGCACCAGCGTCAAAGATATTCGTGGCGTTGATCCAGACCACACCGGCCTTGACCTTGGCGGCAGTTTCAATCGCTCGATTGATGTTTTCGCTCCAGACACTCGCCGCCAGCCCGTAGCGGGTGTCATTGGCCAGCGTGATCGCCTCATCCGGGGTGCGGAAGGTCAGCGTCGTGGCGATGGGGCCGAAGATTTCGGTCTGGCTGACGGTATGGGCAGGCGCGGTGCCGGTGAAGAAACCGGGGGCGCAGAAGGCGCCTTTGGCCGGGATCGCGCCGGGCGCGCGGTGCAGGGTGGCGCCTTCGGCTTGCCCCTGATCCAGCAAGGTGGTGATGCGGGCAAGTTGTTTGGCGGACACAACCGCACCAATGTCCATGGTCTTGTCCAGCGGGTCGCCGGTGCGCAGGGTTTCCATCCGGGCGCGCAACTTGTCAAAGAAGCGTGGTGCCACGCCCTCCTGCACCAGAAGGCGCGAACCCGCGCAGCAGACCTCGCCCTGATTGAACCAAATCGCATCGACCACGCCTTCCACGGCGGCATCCAGATCTGCATCCTCAAAGACGATGAAAGGCGACTTGCCGCCCAGTTCCAGCGACAGTTTCTTTCCCGACCCAGCAATCTGGCGCCGGATCACCCGGCCCACCTCGGTTGAGCCGGTGAAGGCCACCTTGTCCACATCCGGGTGCCCGGCAATCGCGGCCCCTGTCGTGCCATCGCCCTGCACGATGTTCAGCACGCCGGGGGGCAGGCCGATTTCCACGCAGATCTCGGCAAAGGCATGGGCGGTTAGCGGAGTCAGGTCAGCGGGCTTCAGCACCACGGTGTTGCCAGCAGCCAGCGCAGGAGCCACCTTCCACGCCAGCATCAGCAGGGGGAAGTTCCACGGGATGATCTGGCCGCAGACGCCGACGGGCGCATGGTTGGGAAACTCGGTCTCCAGAATCTCGGCCCATCCGGCGTGGTGATAGAAATGGCGGGCGACCAAAGGAATATCGATGTCGCGCGATTCCCGAATCGTCTTGCCGTTGTCGATGGTTTCCAGAACCGACAGGAAGCGTTCGCGTTTCTGCACATGGCGGGCGAGGGCGTAGAGGTATTTCGCCCGCTCATGCCCCGGCAGGGCGGCCCATTTGGGAAAGGCGATGCGGGCGGCGCGGACGGCGCTGTCCACCTCAGCCTCGGTGCCCAGGGCAACCCTGGTCAGCACGGCTTCGGTTGCCGGGTTGATCACATCGGTGGTTTTCCCAGCAGGTTCCACGAAGCGACCATTGATGAAATGGCCGATCACGGGCCGCGCGGCGATCCAGGCGGAAACTTCGGCATGGGCTTCGGGGGCGGGGCCGTATTCCATGGTGTCCATGATGTCCTTGAGGGTGGGCATGGGTCTCTCCTCAGGCCAGCGCGTGGCGGTTGGCGGCCGAGTAGCGGCCCGTGACATGGTGTTCCAACTGGCGCTCGATATCGCCCAGCATCGATGAGGCGCCGATGCGGAACAGGTCGGGCATGCACCAGCGCGTGCCCATCTCCTCTTTCATCAGGATCAGCCAGTTCATCGCATCCTTGGCGGTTTTGAGGCCCCCGGCAGGCTTGAAACCCACCCATTGCCCGGTCAGATCACGGAAATCGCGCAAGGCGCGCACCATGGTGAGAGAGACGGGAAGGGTGGCATTCACCTCCTCTTTCCCGGTCGAGGTCTTGATGAAATCGGCGCCCGCCTGCATGGCGACCATGCTGGCCTTGTACACATTGGTCAGGGTTTTCAGATCGCCGGTGGCAAGGATGGCCTTCATATGGGCATTGCCACAGGCCTCGCGCATCTGGCGAATCTCGTCATAAAGCGCCTGCCATTGCCCGGTCAGGGCCAGTTCGCGGGTGATCACGACGTCGATTTCGGCCGCGCCCTGATCCACAGCATAGCGGATCTCGGCCAGCCGCAAGGGCAGGGGCGTCAGCCCCGCCGGAAAGCCGGTGGCAACCGAGGCGACCGGGATGCCCGAGCCCTCCAGCGCCTTGACCGCATTGGGCACCATCGTGGGATAGACGCAAACAGCACCGACAGTCAGGCCGTCCAATCCCAAGGCCGCCAGCAGATCGGCGCGCACCGGGTTTCGGGCCTTGGCGCACAGGCGCTGGACACGGCCGGCGGTGTCGTCACCGGCAAGGGTGGTCAGGTCGATGCAGGTGACGGCGCGGGCAAGCCACGCCGCCTGCCAGTCTTTCTTCACCGTGCGGCGGCTGCCGAGGCTGGCGGCGCGGCGGTCGGCGGCAGGGGTGTTGACGTTGATCGCTTCGAACCAGTCGGCGGTGAAAGCGGTTCCCGTCATGCGGGGGAAGGCATGGGTCATGGCGCCTCTTTCGGGGTTTTAAGCAGGCTGCGGGCGGTTGCCTCATCGGTCACGATGACCGAGGCGTAACCGGCGCGTAGCACGGCGGCGGCAATGGCGTGTTTGTCGGCCCCGGCGACGATGCCGATGGCATGGGTTTTCTGGCGCAGGGCATCCAGCGGCAGACCAATAGTGCGGGCGTCCAGCCCGGCATCGGCAATCTGGCCGCTGGCGGTGATGAAGCGGCCAAGGATGTCGCCCACCGCCCCAAGGGCGCGCAGGCGCGGCACGTCCTGCGGCGCCAGATAGCCGGATGCCACGAGGATCGAGTTTTCGGACAGTTCTCCCATGCCAAAGCAGACCACAGGGGCGGCATCGGCAAGCGCAAGAACGCGGGCGACGATCGGGTCATCCTCCAAGGCCGCACGGGTGCCGGGGCGGCCGACAATGGCGGGCACGGGCAGCAGGGTTGCGGTGCCGCCTGCGGCTTGCGCGAAATCTTCGGCCACGGCGGCGTTGCGTGCGTTGGTGGCGGAAAGCGCAGTCGAGCCGTTGACCAGCACCACATGCGCACCGGGGTTCCAGCCCGGCGGCAAAGCGCGGGCGACAGCCGACATGGTGCGCCCCCAACTTATCCCCAGCAGGGCCGGGCGGGGCGCAAGGTTCGCCAGATAGGTCGCCGCCGCCTGTGCGACCATTTCGGTCAGCAGGGCCGGGTCTGCAATGTCGCCCGTCGGCACCACGACGGCATCGCGCAGGCCAAAGCCGCGTTGCAGGTCAACCTCCAGCGCGGTTGTGCGGCCGATGCGGGGGGTGATCGCGATGCGAACGACGCCTTCGGCTTTCGCTTCGGTCAAGAGCTTGCCAACCTGCCAGCGCGTCAGGCCAAGGTCATCGGCAATCTGGGCCTGCGTGCGGTCAAGCTCGTAATAGGCCTTGGCCACCTGAACCATCAGGTGATCGCGCTGGTCATCCATGGGAAGCCGCGCCGAATAGGCCTGCCGCTGCGCCGTCATCTTCCGGTCCAATTATCACATATGTGATATAATTCTGATTATGCTGAAACCAGAAAGCGCGGGACGGGTGCGAAAGTCAACGGCTTGGGCTGGCCCGCCAGATTTCCCATATTCATGAATGGGCTAAACGCAAAGCAGCGGGCGCGCAACAGCGCCACCTCGAATCAAAGCTGCGCGCAGATGCTGCCAGCGCGCCACATTTGTTGTTTTGAGGCCCTACCGGTAGAGCAGCGACCGCCCGTCGGCGAACAGATGCACCTTGGCCGGATCTGCGCCGAAGGTGACGGTCTTGTGCCGCAGGTCGGGGTGGATGCCCGGCAGCTTGGCGATGATATGGGCGCCGCCACCGGGGCGGGCGACGTAAAGCTGCGTCACCTCTCCCAGCGCCTCGACAATCTGGACCTCTCCGGAAAAGAGACCATCGCCCGAGACGGCCAGCAGGTCTTCTGGCCGGACACCGATGTTGACCTTGCGCCCCATGTCCGAGGTCTGGGTTGGCACAGCAGAGCGGGCGGTGCCGCCGCCGTCCAGCCGCACCACGGTTTCGGCCCCTGTGGCAATGATCTCTCCGGCCAGCAGGTTCATCGCGGGCGAGCCGATGAACTGCGCCACGAATTCATCGACCGGGCGCTCATACAACTCCAGCGGCGTGCCGACTTGGGCAATGCCCTTGCGGGCCAGCACCACGATGCGGGAGGCCAGTGTCATCGCCTCAACCTGATCATGGGTCACATAGATCATGGTGCGGTCGGGCATCGCCTCTTTCAACTGGGCAATCTCGATCCGGGTCGCGACGCGCAGCGCGGCGTCGAGGTTTGATAGCGGTTCGTCGAACAGGAAGACCTTGGGGTCGCGCACGATGGCACGGCCGATGGCGACGCGCTGACGCTGGCCGCCCGACAGCGCCTTTGGCAGGCGGTCGAGATAGGGCGTCAGTTGCAGGATGCGCGCGGCATTCTCCACTGCTTTGTCGATTTCGGCTTTGGGCATCCTGGCGATTTGCAGGGCAAATTCCATGTTCTGCCGCACGGTCATATGGGGATAAAGCGCATAGCTTTGGAACACCATGGCAATGCCGCGCTGGGCGGGGGGCACGTCATTCATGCGCTGCCCGCCGATCAGCAGGTCGCCGCCCGAAATCCGCTCCAGCCCCGCGATCATGCGCAGCAGGGTGGACTTGCCGCAGCCGGAGGGACCGACGAGCACGATGAACTCGCCGTCCTGAATGGTGAGGTCGACCCCGTGCAGGACGGGGAAGGCGCCGAAACTCTTGCGGATGCTCTGGATATCGATGGAAGCCATGGGAAGACCTTTCAGCCCTTGACCGCGCCGGCCGTCAGGCCCTGCACGAGATAACGCTGGATGAGGAGGAAGAAGAGGCAGGCCGGGATGAGCGCGAGCACGCCCGCCGCCATCATCTGCCCGAAATCGACCGAGAATTTCGAAACGAAGGTGAGGAGCCCGACCGGGAAGGTCGAGGAATCATTGCCCGAGATCAGCATCAGCGCGAAGAGCAGTTCGCTCCATGCGGCGGTGAAGACGAAGCCGAGCGTCGCGGCGATGCCGGGCAGCGTCAGCGGCAGGATGATCTGGCGGAAAGCGACAAATTGCGTTGCCCCGTCGATCATCGCCGCCTCCTCCAGATCCTTCGGAATGCCGTCGAAGAAGGACTGCATGAGGAAGGTGGCGAAAGGCACGTTGAAGGCCGTATAGACGATGACGAGGCCGGTAAGGCTGTTCGTCAGGCCGAGCGGCGAAAGCATCTTGAAGATCGGCGCCACCAGCATGACCAATGGGAACATCTGCGTGATCAGCATCAGCGCAACGATCCAGTACTTCGCCTTGAAATTGAAGCGCGACAGCGCGTAGCCGGCAAGCGAGGCGAGGATCGTCACCGTCACGGCCGTGGAGCCGGCGACGATGAGGCTGTTCTTGAAGAAGGTCGGGAAGGCGCTGTGCGCGATGACGAAGGCATAGTGGTCGAAGCTGGTGCGCGACGGCCACATGCGCACGCCCTCGCTGTAGAGCAGGTCGTTCGGCGTCACCGAGACCTTCAGGAGCCAGAACAGCGGGAACAGCGCGAAGACGACATAGGCGAGGATCGCCAGGCGATGCAGGATGGTGAGGACGGGTTTGCTCTTCATGGCATCACCCCTTGTTGAGCATCGTCTGCCGCAGCAGCACGATCAGCAGCGAATAGACGAGCAGGAGCACGAGCAGCACGAGGGCAATGGCTGAGGCATAGCCGAAATCGAGCCGCTTGAAGGCCTGCGTGAAGATGTAGCTGGCGACGATCTGGGTGCGATCCGCCGGTCCGCCATTCGTCATGACGACGATGAGGTCGGCGAAGTTCGAGATCCAGACGGTGCGCAGCAGGATGGTGATGGCGATGGTCGGCGCCAGGAACGGCAGCGTGATCGACAGGAAGCGCTGCACCGGCCCGGCCCCGTCGATGCTGGCGGCCTCATAAAGGTCCCGCGGGATCGCCTGAAGCGCTGCCAGCAGCGTGATCGCGAAGAAGGGAATGCCCCACCAGACATTGGCGGCGATCGGCCCCCACATGGCGAGCTGCGGGTCGGAGAGAATATTGTTCGGCGCATCGAGCAGGCCGAGCGCGTGAAGCCAATGCGGCAGCGGGCCGATGACGGGATTGAACAGCCATGCCCAGTTGAGGCCGGCAAGGAAGCTCGGCACCGCCCAGGGCAGGAAGACCAGCGCCTGTACGAGACCGCGGCCGGCGAAGGGCTTGTCGAGCAAAAGCGCGAGGATGAGGCCGAAGATGAATTGCAGGAAGACCGAGGCCCCCGTCCACCACAGCGTGTTGCGCAGCGCCCGGAAGAAGGCCTGGTCCTGCCCGAGCGCGCGGAAATGATCGAGCCCGATGAAGCCGCCGGAGAACGGATTGAGGAGCTGGATATCGCGGAAGGCATAGGAGATGCCGAGCACCAGAGGCACCAGCATCACGCCGATGATCAGGATCAGCGCCGGCGCACTGTAGAGATAGGGTTCCGACGCATCGGCGATCCGCTTCCTGAGCGGTTTTGCGGCATGCGAATGGGCAGCAAGGGTCATCGTCTCGCTTCCGTTAGGTGCGGGGCGTTTCAAAAGGGTGATCGCGCCGGGCGGAGCCTTGGGTCTCCGCCCGGCGGTTCCTCGGGCCTATTTCTTGGCGAGGAACTTCTGCTGTGCCTTGGTCAGGTAGTCGGCCCACTGGTTGGCCAGCTCTTCCGGCGTGATGTCGCCGAGCAGGGCTTCCTGGGTCGTCTTGATCGCCAGCGAATCCTTGAAGAAGGCGAATTCCTCGAGGTAGGTCGGCATGACGGTCAGCACGATATCCTTGTCGGCAAGCTCATCGAACCAGCCCTTGAACTGTTCGCTGGCGTAGAAGGGATCCTTCTCGGCCGACTTGTGCACCGGCAGCGCGCCCGTGCGCTTGTTCCACTCGATGTTGCCCTCGGGGCCTTCCAGCGTCTCGATGAGCTTCCAGGAGAGGTCCTTGTTCTGGCCTGCCGACAGCATCGACCAGCCGGCGAAGCCGATCGTGGTGAAGGCCTTGCCGCTCGGGCCCTTCGGCATCTTGGTGACGCCGAAATCTTCCGGCTTCATGCGCTCGGCGATGGCGATGAGCGCATCCGGATCCTGGTCGAGGAAGGCGCAGGTGCCGCCGTAGAAGCCGGCGACGATCTCGTTGAAGCCCCAGTTGACGCTGTCCTTCGGCGCAAGGCCGTTCTTGTAGAGGTCGATGACCCAGGTCAGGCCCTTGACCCAGCCTTCCTCGTTCATCGTCGAGGTACCGTCCTCGTTGAAGAACTTGTTGGAGCCGGCCATGGTCGCGCCGAACATAACCCAGCCGTTGAGGCCGCCCGGACCGCCGCGAAGGCAGTAACCCGACTTGCCCGGCAGCTTGGCGACGGCCTGCGACGCCGCGAGGAACTCATCCATGGTCTTCGGCGGCTCGGCGACGCCGGCTTCGGCGAGCAGCTTCTTGTTGTAGAACATGGCGCGCAGGTAGAAGCCGTAGGGCAGCATGTAGGCCGTGTCCTTGACGTCGCGGCCGAGTTCCAGCGCGCGCTCGGTCAGGCCGGGCGTGTGTTCCCACTTGGCGATGTAAGGCTCCAGGCTTTCGAGCATGCCGTTGTTGGCATAGAGCGACAGCCAGGTGTCGGGCATTTCCATGACGTCAGGAATTTCGCCGGCCGAGACCATGGTGGCGAACTTCTGGAACGCCTCGCCCCAGGGCAGCGAGATGATCTCGACCTTGGTGCCGGGGTTCGCGGCCTCGAACTTGCCGACGATGGATTTCAGCGTCTCGGTGCGCTCGGGGCTGGTGATCACCTCGACAAGCTTCAGCGTCGTATCGGCCAGCGCGCTCGTCGCCATCAGCGAGGTGAGCAGGGCAGCGGTCAAAAGTCGTTTCATGGTCGTTCCCTCTTTTCTGGTTGCTTGGATTTTTGACGTCAGGTTTCGGTCGCGGCTGCTATCGCCGCTTCCAGATCACTCCACAGCGCCTCGGTTCCCTCGAGGCCGATATGAAGACGCACGGACCGCGCATCGATGCCGAATGTATGCGCGGAATTGGGTTGGGCCTTCTGCTCCAGCACCACCTCGCCCGGCACGATCAGGCTCTCATGGCCGCCCCAGGAGACGCCGAGCTTGAAGAGCTTGAGGTGGTCGGCGAAGGCACGAACATCGACGCCCTCGCGGAAGATGAAGGAGAACAGGCCGGAGGTGCCGGTTAGGCCCGGCGGCAGGCGGTTGGCGAGCGCGGGGTGGCAGACCTTCTCGACGATATCGAGCGCCTGCAGGCGCTTGGCGATCTCCAGCCCCGCCGCCTCATGCGCCTTCATGCGGATCGGCAGAGTTCGAAGGCCGCGGATCAGGAGCCAGGCATCGAAGGGCGAGAGCTTGCCGCCGAGATAGGGATAGGCCTCCGAGCGGATACGGCCGACCAGTTCCTTCGAGCCGGTGACGATGCCTGCGACCACGTCGCTGTGCCCGCCGAGATACTTGGACGCCGAATGCAGCACGAGATCGACGCCGAGCGACAGCGGCTTCTGGAAGATCGGGCTTGCCCAGCTGTTATCGATGACGCTGATGGCGCCATGGCGCTTGGCGATGGCTGCGAGTGCGCCCACATCATGCGCCTCCATCACCCAGCTCGTCGGGCTTTCGAGATAGAGCAGCTTGGCGCCGGGCATGGCCTTCTCCATGGCCTCCTCGTCGCGCCCATCGACATAGGTAACCTCGATCTTCATGCGCTTCAGATGCGTGCCGAACAGGCGGAAGGCATCCGGGTAGCAATGGCGCACGGCGACGATGCGGTCGCCGGGCTCGACGAAGGAGAGAACGGTGGAGGAAATCGCGGCCATGCCGCTGGCAAAGCCCAGCGCATCCTCGCCGCCCTCGAGCTTGGCCAGCATCTCCTCGAAGGCGCGCACCGTTGGGTTGAGGCCGCGCGTATAGATCGGGCGCACGATCTCGCCGCGATAGGCCGAGACCATCTCGTCATAGCTGCCGAAGGTGAAAAGCGAGGTCTGCACGATGGGCGGCACCACCGCCTCGAAGGCGTTCGCCTCGTCGTGGGCGACGATGAGCGAGGCAAGGTCGAACGGATCGGCTCCGTTGGTCATTTGGACATTTCCTTGATGTCTTCCTCGACGACTTCGAGGATTTTTAGAGTCTCGATGCGCGCGGTCTCAGGGTCCTGCGCGGCAATCGCGTTGAAGAGTGTGCGGTGGAACGGGAAGGAGCGCCGGGCGAAATCCTGCCGGTCGAACGGCTCTTCCCAGAAACGTTCGAAAGCGCCGCGCATCTGTTCGAGAAGCTGCTTGAACAGCGGATTGTGCGTGGCGTCGTAGATGGCGAGATGGAAAGCCAGATCCTCAGGACCGGAGGTGCCCTTGGCGATATGCACCCGTTCCATCTCGTTGAGCTTTTCCTCGATGACGACGAGGTCTTCGGCCGTGCGGCGCTTGGCCGCCACCATGTTGGCCTCGCATTCGAGACCGCGGCGAACCTCCAGCGTCTGGAGCAGGATGTCGCGCAGATGCGCCGCGTCGAAGGAGAGCGGCATGTGCACGGTCGCTGTGGTGATCGGCTTCAGCAGATAGGTGCCGCTACCCTTGCGGCTTTCGATGACGCCGAGTGCCTGGAAGTGGCGGATCGCCTCGCGGATCGTCGAGCGCCCCACCGCCAGCGCCGACATCAGTTCGCGCTCGGCCGGCATCCGGTCGCCTGCCTTGAGGCTGGCCCGGTCGATATAGGAGGCCAAAGCCTCCGTCACCTGCCGCGCACGGTCAATGGGCGGCAACGGCGCGATATGCGGCCTGTCACTCGGTTCTGCTGGCATGACGCCAATTCCCCTGTTTGGTGTCAGCTTCTCAAATTGGTCTGACATCTTAGCATTATGCGACGCGCTTCCGCTGTCAAGAGGTTAATCATCGGTAAGCAAATCGATCATCCATGAACGAACGAAGGGCCGATCCTTGCGGATCGGCCCTTGCCGGAAGGCTCGTCATGCACTGAAGGTCAGGCGGCGCCGGGAATCTCGAAGCCGAGGGTCCATTTGTCGCCGAGCAGGCGATCGTATTGCGGCGGATCGAACCGCTCGAAACCGCCGCCCGGATAGAGCGTCAGTTCGCCGAGCTTGATCCAGTCGTCGCTGGCATAGAGGTCGATCCTGAGGAAATCGAAGCCCTGTCCAATGGTCCGGGCAATCCGCATCATCTCGTCGAAGCGCGCGGGCTTCGGCACCTCGCCCGGATAGGGCGTGAGGTAATCGGGGTCGTGGAACGGCAGGCGCACCCAGTCGGGGCTGTAGTGGCAGGCATAACCCTTGCCGTCGACACGCAGGTTCACCTCGATATGCGAGACCACGCCGTCGAAGGTGAAGAAACGATAATCCCACGGCACGCCGCCATCGACGACAAGCATCGCCTCGATCAGCACCTGCGGCTTGACCGCGCTGTAGGCCCATTCGCGATTGTAGTGGGCGTGATCGAGCGTAAGCCACGCCGGCGCCGGATTGTCCTCGAGCAGACGGCGGATATCCTCCTCGCCGTAGAGGAAGCGGCCCTGCGCGCTCGCATGGGTCGGCTTCACCACGGCCGGCAGCGGAACCTTGGCCCAATCCACCGTCGAAAGGTCCGTTCCCACCCAGTAGGTCGGCGTCACGTAGGCGGGGCCGACCTTCTCCTCGACGAAGGGCTTCACGCCGGCCTTGTCGACCAGCGTCGCGTAGATCGGCTTGCGGTCGTAGAGTTTGCGCGCCTGGACCTTCTCGCAGAAGGTTTTCGGGCGGTCGATATCGGGCCATTCGCCCTTGATGACCCAGTATTTTAGCTTCAGGTAAGATTTATCCGGCAACGGCGCGATCACGCGCCAGATCAGATGCCGAAACATCTCCTTGAGCGTCCGCCGCTGATAACCGGGAACAAGGAACGTCTCCTTGCGAACCGGGTTCTCCATGATCGCCCCACATGCCTTTATTTCGCCATGCCCAAGCAATGCCCGGCTTTATTTAATTCAAAGTTATCTTTTCGTGGGAAAAGGGCGGATGAACAGCGTTCTTGGCTCTTCCCTCATCAATCTGGCGGCAACGCTCGTGTCACTGGCGGCGGGGTTCCTCGTCAGCGTCATCAATGCGCGCGTGCTCGGCCCAGCCGGCTCTGGCCTCGTGGCCTATGCGATGTGGGTCGTCGTCTGCGTCGCCGCTGTGGCTGACCAGGGCTTTCCGCAGATGGTGTTACGCTACGTAGCAGCCGCGCGCGACAAGGGAGGGGACGCCTGGGCGCCGATTGCGCGCCGCGCCTTTTCCGCTCTCCTGCCCTCCGTGGCCCTCGCCTTTGTCGCCATGCTGGCCTTCGGCATCTACCACCGCCTTTCGGGCGCGCCGGCGCCATGGATCTGGGTCGGCGCGAGCCTGCTCTTCCTTGCCTATGTGCTCGCCGCCTTTTCCGCCGCCATCGCGCGCGGGCGCGGGCGCTTCGACGAGGTGGCCTCGACGACGGCCATCGGCAGCCTTTTGCAGGTGCCGATCGTCTTTGCCGGCGCTGCCTTCGTCGGCCCCGGCGGTGCGCTCCTCGGCATGCTGACGCGCTACCTGCCGCAAGTCTTCAGCCTCGCGGGCCATCTCGACAGGCGCGCGCCTTCCGACCCCGCAGCGCTCACGCCCGAAATGCAGGCCTACCGGCGCAGCATGTGGACGACGGATGCGATCGACATCGTGCTTCTCACGCGCATCGAATTCCTCGTCGTCGGCTATTTCCTTGCTGATGCCGATGTCGGCTACTTCGCAGCCGCCGTCGCCTTTGCCGGTCTCGTCAGCCAGTTGACGCTCCAGCTCTCGCCCGCCTTCCTCGTCGGCCTTGCCGCACGCAGCGCCAGCGACGAGCCGCCGGACACGCTCTACCGCAACAGCCTGCGCCTCACCGCCCTCTTCGTCATGCCGCTCGGCATAGGCGGCGCGGCGATCATCGCCTCGCTCATCCCCATCGTCTTCGGCGCGGACTTCAAGCCGGCCTCCGGCGCGGCGGTGCTTTTCCTTCTGGCGTCGGTGCCGGCAGGCCTTGCCGTCGTGCCCTGGGCCTATCTCGCCGCACACGAACAGGGCGGTCGGCTGCTGCGCGTGACGCTCGCCTCCGCCGTTCTCATCTTCGCGCTACTCGTCATCGCCGTCCCCTCGGGCGGCATCGTCGGCGCGGGGGCAGCGCGCATTCTCGCCGAGAGCCTGACGCTCGGCCTTCTGCTCATCGCCGTCGGTGCGCATGGTGGCCCCGGCGTGCCATGGGGTGCGCTCGGCCGCACCTTCGTCGCCGCAAGCGCCTGCGGCTTGGTTGCCTTTGCAACGACGATGTTGCTGCCAGGCCTTGCCGGCCTGCCGGTCGCGGTCGCCCTCGGTGCTCTGATCTACATCGCCGCCGCCCGGCTGCTCGGGCTGATCGCCCCCGAAGAGGCGGCACGGATCGCCGGTATGGTCGAGGAACGGGTGCCGGGCAGATTGCGGCCGCTCGCCAGACGCCTCATCCGCCTCGTGGCAGCATCAAATCCCGATTGATCGTTTTCAGGCGAAGACGGTGGCGAGCGTCTGCCGGGCCACATCGTCCCAGGTCAGAATGCCGTCACGATAGGCCTCGCTATGCGGCCAGGCGAGCGCCGTATCGATGATCCGGCGCCAATCGTTTCCGCCGTCGAGCGAATAGACGACCTCGTTCCCGCGCGAGACCGGGATGATGTCAGGCAACAGGACCGGCACATGGCAATAGGCGTATTGCAGCAGCTTGAGGCTCGATTCGGCGAGATAGACTTCACTGCTGTTGACCCGGTAGGGCGCAAGACCAATGTCGGCGTGGCGGATATAGGCGGCCAGCGTCTCGAAGGACTGCTCGCCATGCACGTTGACATTGGCCGGAGCGTCGCCCCGCCAGCGTATGCCGAAGAGATGGAACGTCACCTCCGGTGCGGCCTCGGCCATCGCGGCGACGGAAGGCTGGTCGAAAAGCATGTCGCCGACCGCGACCGCATTGCGGCTGCCTTCGGCATAGGGCGACACCTCGGCGCGGTCGAAGATCGCGCCTTCGATGCCCTGCGGCACGAAATGCACCTTCCCGCCGGGTGGCAGCATTTCGCCCAGCCGGCGCGAGGGAACGCAGACGCTGTCGAAAAGTCCGATACCGCGGCTTTCCGCCTCGCACAGATAGGGCGACGCCCCGATGCTCCTCAACAGGTCCCGGCAGAAATAGAGCAGCTTCGCCCGTGGGTTCAGCCGATGCACGAGCGCCAGAAAGGCGACGGGCGTGCCGCTCTCGATGACGACGAGATCGGCCGCTTCGATCTTCGTGCGGACAAAACC
This sequence comes from Rhodobacteraceae bacterium UBA1943, assembly GCA_002336845.1. Classification (GTDB taxonomy): domain Bacteria; phylum Pseudomonadota; class Alphaproteobacteria; order Rhodobacterales; family Rhodobacteraceae; genus Fuscibacter. The sequence goes on along the minus strand of DDEX01000011.1, from coordinate 23,053 downwards.
CGGCAAATGGCTGGCGTAGAGGGCGAAGAGCGGCCTGACCAGCCGGTTGATGAAGGGTTTTCCGGTGCTGAAGGCATGGAGCGGCGGAATATAGGCGCCGGCGAACAGGCGCGGCTCGACTTCGGAATAGCGATTGCCCTGCGCGCGGCGAAGGGCTTCGAGGCGCTCCTTCTGCTTGAAGCGGCTCAGCCAGCTGTGCCCCAGCGTCGTGAAGAAGACCTCATGACCGGCCACCGCCCATCGACGCGCCACGAAATGCACGCTCGCCTTACGGAAGCCATCCAGAAAGACATGCGACGAGAGGATGACGATCTTCCGCGCCCCCGAGCTTTCGAAGGTCGATGCATCACTGCCGACGGAAAATGGGCGACGTTGGTCCATGATGAAAAGTTATGCAGCATAGCCTTAAGATTACCAGAACGACGCGCGCGAATTCTCGCGCCAGGCGTCACTCCGCCGTGACGGCTTCGCCCTCTCCTTCTTCGGCCTGTGCGGGCGCTTCTCTTGGAACACCGGGGTTTCCCTCCGCGCGGTCCCTGTGCAGCGCCGCGCGGGCGAGCAGCATCAGCGTGACGGGCGTCGTGACGGTCACGAAAATGCCGATCAGGATTTCGTGAACCACCGGCCGTGTCGAGAGCACCGTGAAGAAGATCATCGAAGCCATGACGATGCCGCCGGTGCCCCAGCTCGTGCCGAGCGTCGGCGCGTGGATGCGCTCGTAGAAGGTGGGCAGGCGCACGAAGCCGATCGTGCCGATCAGTGCGAGGCTTGCGCCAATAACGAGGAAGAAGGAGACGGCGAGCGCGGCCCAGGCCGGCAGATCGCCCGCATGCTCGATGGTGCTCATTCGATCACCTCCCCGCGCATCAGGAATTTGGCGAGCGCCACCGTCGCGACAAAGCCCAGCATGCCGATGACCAGCGAAGCCTCGAAATAGATGACCTTGCCGGTGCGGATGCCGAAGACCATCAGGAGCAGCATGGAGTTCACGTAAAGCGTATCGAGCGCGAGCACGCGATCCTGCGCGCGCGGGCCGCGCGACATGCGCAAGGCCGCCAGCGCCATGGCGATGACGAGGCATATCTGCGCGAAGGTCATGGACCAGGAAAGGATCGTCTGGCTCATTCGAAAATCTCCATCAGCAGCGCCTCGTAGCGCCCCTTGATCAGGGCCTGCCACTCCGCCTCGTCGACGAGGTCGAGCACATGGATCAGCACGGTCCGGCTCAATGAATTGTATTCCAGCCAGGCAGTGCCCGGCGTGCTCGTGACCACGACGGCGAGCACCGCGAGCGCCGTCGGGTTCTGCAGATCGAGTGGGATGGTCACGAAGCCCGAGCGGAACCGGCGTCCGCGCCCCGCCACGAGGATGGCGGCGACGGCAATGTTCGAACGCACGATATCGTAAAGCACGATGCCGACGAGTTTCGGCAGAAGATACCATTTCGGCATGCGCGGCTTGGCCGGGCGCAGCGACGCCATACCCCAGGAGGCGAAGACCGCGACGACGCAGCCGAGAATGAGGTGGCCGAGCGAAAACCCGTTGAGGGCCAGCCACATGATGACGAGCGAAGCGCTGAGCAGCGGATAGGGCAGCATGTCAGATCCCTCCCCCGCCATCCGGCCCGCTTGGTTCGGCAACCCCGGCCCGCCGCGCATTGATCACCGCGTCGATATAGGTGCCAGGCTGCTGCAGGTTGCGCACGGTCTCTTCCATGTAGCTCATGGCAGGGCCGGCCTTGACAGTGAGCGTCAGAGTCAGCGCGATCAGAAGCATGACCGGCGCCATTTCCATGACGAGCACGCGCGGCACGGTCCCTTCCATCGAGGCCCAGAAGGTGCGGATGCCGGCGCGGGTCATCGAGATCAGCGCGGCAAGGCCCGACAGGATGAGCAGGCCGACGATCCACCAGACGGAGGCGGGGATGGGCGCGTCGCCCGTGGCACCGACCCCGATCATGCCCGTCAGCATCGCGAATTTCGCGACGAAGCCGGAGAGCGGCGGCAGGCCGGAAAGCAGGATGCCGCAGGCGGCAAAGCAGATGCCGAGCACCGCGATGGTCCCCGGCATGGTGACGCCCACCTCGACCTCTTCCTCCTCCTCGTCCGCATCGCCATAGGCCTCCATGGTGACGGCGAGAACCGAGGCGCCGGCATCCTGCCCGCGCTCGACGAGTTCGATGAGCATGAAGAAGGCGCCGATCGTCAGCGTCGAACTGACCATGTAGAACAGCGCGCCGGCCGTGACCTCGCCGTTGCTGAGGCCGAGCACGGCCAGCAGCGTGCCCGAGGAAACGAGCACCGAATAGCTGGCGAGCCGCCCGAGCGCCTGCGAGGCGAGAACGCCGATCGTGCCAAAGGCGATCGTTGCCATGCCGCCATAGAGCAGAACGTTAAGCCCGAGCCCGGCCGATTCCCCCTGCCCGAAGACGAGCAGCGAGAGACGCAGGATCACATAGATGCCGACCTTGCTCATGATCGCGAAGATGCCGGCGACGGGAGCGACCGCCGCGCTATAGGCGCCCGGCAGCCAGAAATTCAGCGGCCACATGCCGGCCTTGATCAGGAAGACCACACCGAGAATGGCCGCCCCGGCTTCCAGCAGCATGCGCCGCTCGCCTTCGATCTCGCCGATGCGCACGGCAAGGTCTGCCATGTTGAGCGTGCCCGCCGAGCCGTAGATGGCGCTGACGCCGATCAGGAAGCAGAGCGCCGCGGCGAGATTGACCGCGATATAGTGCAGGCCCGCCTTCACGCGCATGGGACCCGAACCGTGCATCAGGAGGCCATAGGAGGCTGCGAGCATCACTTCGAAGAAGACGAAGAGATTGAAGAGGTCGCCCGTCAGGAACGCGCCGTTAAGGCCCATCAGCAGGAACTGGAACAACGAGTGGAAATGCGCGCCGGCGGTGTGCCAGCGAGCCAGCGCGAAGACCAGCGCCGGGATGGCGAGGATCGAGGCGAGCACCAGCATCAAGGCCGATAGCCGGTCGACGACGAGCACGATGCCGAAGGGCGCCGGCCAGTTGCCCAGGAGATAGACGCCCTCGAAATCCCCACTGTTCACCAGCCGTAAAAGGTGGATGGCGACGGCGGCGAGCGCCAGGCACGAGACGACACTGATCATCGCTTTGACGACGCGCTGGCGTTCGTCGAAGAACAGCAGCAGCGCACCCGCAACGAGCGGGATGACGATGGGGGCGATGATGAAATGTTGCTGCCAGCCGCTCATTTCGGCTGCTCCCTGCCGTCGACATGGTCCGTGCCGGTCAGGCCGCGCGCGGCGAGCAGGACCACGAGGAATAGCGCCGTCGTGGCGAACCCGATGACGATGGCGGTCAATACCAGCGCCTGCGGAACCGGATCGGTCAGCGTCGAGACGTCGACGCCCTCGCCGAGCAGCGGGGCCGCATTGGATTTCACGCCGCCGACCCCGAAGATGAAGAGGTTGACCGCATAGGAGAGCAGCGACAGGCCGATGATGACCTGGTAGGTGCGCGGACGCAGGATGAGCCAAACGCCCGAACCCGTCATGATGCCGATGCCGATTGAAAGAACGAGTTCCATCAGGTTTCCTCCGCCTTCTGGGCTTCGAGACTGCGGACCCGATGCGTGCGTATGGACTGGTGGGCAAGCGCGATGAGGATGAGCACCGTCGCGCCGACGACGAGCGAGAAGACGCCGAGATCGAAGAGCAGCGCGGTCGCCGCCGGCACCTTGCCGATCAGCGGCACCTCTATGTACTGCGAATAGGTGGTGAGGAACGGATAGCCGAGCAGCCACGCGCCGATGCCCGTCGCCGCCGCCGTGATGAGGCCGAAGCCCATCCAGCGGAGCGGCAGGATGCGCAACCTGTCTTCCGCCCAGCGCACGCCGCCCGCCAGATATTGCAGCAGGAAGGCAATAGCCATGGTGATGCCGGCGGCAAAGCCGCCGCCCGGCAGGTCGTGACCGCGCAGGAACAGGAAGACCGCGAAGGTCGCGATAACGGGGAACATCCACTGCATGATGACCGAGGGCACGAGCAGATAGTCGCGCACCGTATCGCCTTCCGAACGCTCGGGGCGCGCGTCGTCATAGGCGTTCTGGATGCGCTGCTGTTCGGGTTTTTCGATGCTGTCGGGCGCCGGGCGGAAGCGGCGCAGCAGCGCGAAGACCGTCAGCGCCACGATGGCCAGAACCGCGATCTCGCCCATCGTGTCGAAGCCGCGGAAATCGACGAGGATGACGTTGACGACGTTGCGGCCGCCGCCCTCGCTATAGGCCTTATCGAGGAAATAGCTGGCGATGGCATCGGGAACCGGCTGCGTCATGATCGCATAGGAGAAGACGAACATGCCGAGACCGCAGGAAATCGCCAGCAGCAAGTCGCGGAAGCGGCGGCTGCGGGCGGCAAGCGAAACAGCGTTGTCGACCTTTTCCGAACGCTTCGGCAGCCAGCGCAGGCCGAGCAGAAGCAGAACGGTGGTGACGACCTCCACGACGAGCTGCGTGATGGCAAGGTCGGGCGCCGAAAGCCAGACGAAGGTGATGCAGGTGGTGATACCCGCGCCGCCGAGAAGCACCAGCGCGGCGAGCCGGTGATACTTCGCCTGATAGGCCGCGCCGAGCGCGCAGAAGGCGCCGATGCACCAGACGGCGGCGAAAATCGGATCGACCGCGCCGAAGGTCGGCGGCCTCGGGGAAAAGCCCGCGAGATAAAGCGGTACGACGCCGGCCAGAAGCCCCGCCGCCGCGACGAGGCGAAGCTGCGGCTGGAGATGGCGCGTGCCGAGATGGCTTTCCAGCCAGCGCGCCCATTTCCAGGAGACGGTGACGAGAACACGTTCGAAAATACGCTGGCCGCCGAGATGACGGAAGAGCGGCGGCCCGTCGTCGCATTTGGCCAGATAGTCCTTCATCACGAAATAAAGCGCCGCGCCGCCGACGAGCGCGATGAGGCTCATGATCAGCGGCGTGTTGATGCCATGCCAGACCGCGAGGCTGTATTCCGGCGTTCGATCACCCAGCACCGAAACGACGGCGGAATGCAGGAACGGGCCGATCGACAGGCTTGGGATAATGCCGACGACGAGGCAGGCGAGCACGAGGAACTCGATGGGGAAACGCATCCAGTGCGGCGGCTCGTGCGGCTTGGGCTTCGGCAGGTCCGTCGGCTCGGGGCCGAAGAAGACCATATGGATGAAGCGCAGCGAATAGGCGACCGAGAAGGCGCCGGCGAGCGTCGCGACATAGGGCAGGATGCGGTCAAGCACGGAATCTGCATGCGTCTCCACGGCTTCGGCGAAGAACATCTCCTTGGAGATGAAGCCGTTGAGCAGAGGCACGCCGGCCATGGCGGCGCTCGCCACCATGGCGAGCGTGCCTGTGATCGGCAGGTATTTGAGCAACCCGCTCAATCGTCGCATGTCGCGGGTGCCGGTCTCATGGTCGATGATGCCGGCGGCCATGAAGAGCGAGGCCTTGAAGGTGGCGTGGTTCATCATGTGGAAGATCGCAGCCACCGCCGCGACCGGGCTGCCGAGGCTGAGCAGCGTGGTGATGAGGCCGAGATGGCTGATCGTCGAATAGGCGAGCAGGCCCTTCAGGTCCTGCTGGAACATGGCGAAATAAGCGCCGAGGATCAGCGTGCTGATGCCGGCGATGCCGACCAGCATGAACCATTCATAGGTGCCCGACAGTGCCGGCCAGAACCGCACGAGCAGGAAGACGCCGGCCTTCACCATGGTCGCGGAATGAAGATAGGCCGAAACCGGCGTCGGCGCGGCCATGGCGTTGGGCAACCAGAAATGGAACGGCACCTGCGCGCTCTTGGTCAGCGCGCCGATGAGGATAAGCATGAGCGCCGTGAGATAAAGCGGGTGCGCCTTGATCTGGTCTCCGGAGGCCAGCACCACGTCGAGATCGTAGCTGCCGACGATATGGCCGAGCACGAGCAGGCCCGCGAGCAGGCAGAAACCGCCGATGCCGGTGATGGTCAGCGCCATGCGCGCGCCGTCACGCGCGGCGGCATTGTGGTGCCAGTAGCTGATCAGCAGGAAGGAGAAGATGCTGGTCAGTTCCCAGAATACCGACAGCAGGATGATATTGCCCGACAGCACGATGCCGAGCATCGAGCCCATGAAGGCGAGGAGGAACGAGAAGAAGCGCGGAACCGGGTCCTCTTCGGACATGTAGTAACGCGCATAAAGCACGACGAGGCAACCGATGCCGGTGACAAGCATGGCGAAGAGCCAGGCGAAGCCATCCATGCGCAGGGTGACGTTGAGGCCGAGCTGCGGCAGCCATTCGAGATCGAGCCGTACCTTGCCGCCATCACGCACCGCTGGATAGAGCATCGCCGTGAGGACGAGCGCGACGAAGGTCACGCCGCCCGACATGCGCGCGGCAAGGACGCGGGAATCGGTCTTCAGGAGAACGGTCGCGGCAAGGCTTCCCGCGAAGGGAAGGCAGACCAGCAGGACCAGAATCATTTCGCCTGTCATCGTTAGGTCGGTCGCTTTCGAACGTCAGAGCTTCTCTGGAGTGCCAGTGAGGCACCATCGGGAAAAGCCGCAGGATCGAATGTCGCGATCGATGCGGCCGTCAGGCGAAAACCGTCGGAGGGGCACGTGCCCCACGCGTCTCGACGCAGCTCGTGCCGGTTCCGAAAGCTGGAACCGTAGCAACGGCAAGCGCTCCAACGCCATTCGAACCGTCGGCCAAATCCCTCGGCGGGCACGCGATATCGATGCAGGCCCAGGCAAAGGTAGAAGCAGCGCCGGAGGCGGCGCGTTTACGGCATTCCCGCTCGTCGGCGGAAGGCGCATGGCCCGCGGCCTTCTGCGGACCGTAACGCAGCACTTTCGTTACGGTGCTCGCAGCGGCAGGTGCCGGCAGCGTGGTTATCAACAGCAGCAGGCAGGTGAACGCCGTGCAAAGAAGGCCGAGAGCCCGACGAACCGGTCGATGCTGTTGCCTTGTTGCCGTCAAACGCCCTGCCTTTCGAAATCGCCGCCCAGGTTGAATATTCTTTCATTGGGACAATACGTTGGCGCGATGAGCACTGTCCACCCGGAAGCAGGAAAGTTTTGCGAAATTACGCCGATTTGCCGCAACCAGCAGACGATTTCCTTATCGCGAGGCACACGGAACAGGATGTCGCGGGCGCCTTGGCTTGATGCGCCCCGGCTTTGGGCGCATGCTTCGCGTGCGAATCGCATGAAGCAGACCTGCTCCTCGAAGGGCCGAGCCCGGAGCGCAAGGTGCCTCGCCTATCTGGACCCGCCGGTTGATCGTTCCCGGGCCTCCAGCGAGTTCCGTGTTCCGGTTTCTGCCCGCAGCTTCCGGCACGGCGCCAGTTCACTCTCAAACGGGGATACACGATGACGGATGCACGCAGGGAATGGATCAGCAAGCGAGCCTACACGATCTGGGAGGAAAGCGGCCGTTCCCATGGTCATGACGGCGATCATTGGGAGCAGGCCGTGCGCGAGCGCGACGAGTTCGAGAAGGTGGCGCTCGCCCCCGAGGCCGTGCCGGCCAAATTGGCGAAAAAGCCGCTGATCGAGATTTCCGCGAACGGCGAAACGGCAAAGCCGAAAAAGAAAGCCGCAGCTGCCGAAAAACCGGTCGCCGCCAAGGCCGTCGCAAAGGCGAAAACGGCCAAGGCGGCAAACACAAAGCCGATCTGATCAGAGCGTCGCGAGGATCCGATTGGCGATTGCACCCGCATAGGCGTCGCGCTGGGTAACCTTTGCCTCCAGCGCGGCGATGACGCTTTCGGAAAAATCGACGCCATAGAGCGCCAGCATCGAATTCAGCCCGCCGGGTGTGAAGACGTTGATCTCAAGAATCTTGTCGCCGACGATATCGAGGCCGACAAGGAACATGCCGTCCTCCACCAGCTTCGGCCGCACCATTTCCGCGATTTCAAGGATTTCAGGGGTGATCTCGACTGCCTCGGCCGTGCCGGCGGCGTGAATGTTCGAGCGCACCTCACCCTTTGCCGGCACCCGGCGGATCGCCGCATAGGTTCCATCCCGCTCCAGCGGGCGGCCATTCATCAGGAACAGGCGGATATCGCCCTCGGTCGCGGCGGACAGATAGTTCTGCGCGATGAGGTATCCCTCCCCGCTCACGGCCTCGAAGATCTGGTTGAGGTTGGCCTCATCGGGCGAGCCGATCTTGAAGACGTTCTTGCCGCCGGAGCCTTGCAGCGGCTTCATGATGACGCCTTCCTTGTGAAGTTCGATGAAGGCGCGGATTTCCTCGATGCTTTTGGAAATCAGTGTTTCCGGCCGCACGGCGCGGGGAAAACCCTGGAAATAGAGCTTGTTCTGCGCGAGCGACAGCCCGTCGGGATCGTTGACCACGAGGGTTCCGCGTGCGGCGGCAAGCCGGCCGAACATTGCACCCACATGCGCCGCCCAGGGCCGGCCATCGGCATCAAGCGAGGGATCGTTTCGCAGGAAAAGGACATCGACTTCGGCGACATCCATCGTCTCGATGGTCGCCTCGTCTCCCTGCAGCGCCGCGTGATAGCTCTCCGCCTTCTTGTAGCGTTTGCCGGGCGGCACACGGCCGCGCACGAAGAGGCTGTCATCGGCCCTGAGCACGAAGTCGCCCGGTGTCAGATAGCAGACGTCATGTCCGCGCGCGAGCGCCGCCATGGCGAGCGCCGTGGTGGTGAAGGTCGGAGTTTCGTCTTCGATCGAATTGACGAAAAAGGCAATACGCATGATTGCTCTCCTCAAGCTTCGAGCATGGCAAGCGGGGTGAGGCCGGAACGGGCGCGCTCCAGCCTTGCGCGCCCGCGTTCGGTTTCAAGGCACAGTGGCCGCAGGATCGGCGCCTTCAGCAGGCCGCGCGCACCAAGCTCCTCCATGACGGAGAAGTCGGCGGCAGAAATCTTGCCCATCCAGAACGGATCGAGCGCGCCGCCAGCCTTCAGGTGGCTGAGCAGCGACAGGAGCCCGCGCAGATAGATGGCATCCTTGGCCAGCCCTCCACCGCGAAAGACACGCAGCAGCAGCCCGAAAGCGGTTTCGGCGTCGAGATCGTAGCGTTTGACGAGCAACCGGAAACTTTCGACGAAGGACGCGCCGGACAGCATGAGGTCGCAGCCGATCACCCGGGCCGCCAGCAGCCGCAGCCGCTCCGGGGTAAAGCCGCCCGCCAGGAACTCGGCGAAGACCGCAAGCCCCTCCTGCATGCCTTCATAGCCGGACAGGCCGGTGCGGAAAACCCGAAGCCCCTGCGCCGAACCGTTGAAATAGGTCAGGAGATGCACGCCGACCTCGTGGCTAAGCAGGGCATCGACACGGTGGCGCATCATGCGCGTGCGGCGGGAAATCAGGAGGCGCGGTCCCGAGACCAGAAGCCCCGGCGGCACGTCGTCGCGCAACTCGATTGCCGCATCGAAACCGTCATGGCGGCGCTGATAGTCCAGCATCATCGCGCGGGCGCGGTGCTCGACGAAGAAACAGTCCACGACCTCCTCGCCATCGGGCGCGAGCGCCGGCACGCGCCGCGCGTCTTCCGTATCGTTGAGAATTTCCGCCGCCGCCTCGCTCAGGGAGGGCTCGACCGGACCATAGAGCGCGCGGCCGAACTCGACGAAGCGCGCCTTTTCCCGGTGGGCGATAAGGGTGAGTTGCAGGTCGAGTTCCCGTTGCTTGTCGCGATAGATCTGGTGGAGGACGGGATCTTCCAGGCGGTCGAGAGCGATGGAGTAGAGCCGCCGCTTCTGGCGTTCCACGAGCAGGCTCAGCGGCCGATAGAGAAAACGCGGCGGCTTCTCGTAGCGGTTCGCCTTGAATTCCTTCCACGCCGCGCCGGCATTGATGGGCGTCACGCACAACAGGAAATCGAAGCTCGACGCCACCTCGTCCATGCCGCGATCCGCGCGCTCGACCGCGTCGATGAACGCCTTGCGACCGAAGGCGCGGTAGGTGACGGGCTTCGGAAAACCATCGGCATCGAGAAAAGCGGCGATGGCGTGAAGGCCCGCGTCGAGGAAATTGTCTACGAGGCGTTCACGCAGGTCCGGATAGGTCTCCTCCGAGCCGGTGACGCGATAGATCGGCGCAAAACGCAGCGTGACCAGCGGCAGGCGCAATTTCAGTAATTCCGGCCGCGCGCAAGGATCCTCGTCCGCGGGGCCAGGCTCGACATGCGGGGTGCGGAAACGCGCCTCGAAGGCCTCGACCGCGGCCTCGAAGGCCTTCATCGCGCGGTTGGCTGCAATCCCCCGCGTTGCCGACAGCGTCACCTCGAAAGGCTGGAGGAAAGGCGCATCGTCGGAAAGCAGCCGGTCGCGCTCCAGTTCGTCGATATCGATGAGGAGGAAGCTGCCGAACTTGCGGCGCAGCACCTCCGCGATGGGAACAATCAACTCCACCGCCTGCTCGATGCCGGAAGCGAGGAGGTAGGATGCATTGGCGCTCGCCACGTCACGCGCCACGATATGTGCGTCCGGCGCACCGACATGGAGGCAGAGGAAGGGTTGCGGCCGGTCGATGTGCAGACGGCCGCCCTCGATGTCGCGGCGCACCGGCTTGCCGGCTTCGAGCGCTTCGACCACCTCTTCGACAAGGCTCCGTCGTTTTTCCGCACGCGGCTTGCGCACCGCCTTGGCTGTGGTCATGCGACCTCCCGCAGCGCGCTTTCAAGCACCGGCACCGATGCGGCAATGAGTGAGCGCAGCGCTGCAATGGCCTGCCAGTCCGGCACGCCCGTCCATTCGTCCATGAAGATCTTCTTGAACTCGATGGCGATGGCGCAGCCGGTTTTGGGGAAACGCTCATGGATGAACCGCGTCTGCTCACCCCGTCCCTGGAAGGACACGTTCTCGCGCACATCGAGGCGTCGGCCGAGAAATTCGAAATCGGCGCAGAAGCCCATGAAGGCATCGACAACGGGCGCCCAGCGGGCGCGGTCCATGGAGGAGGTGCCGATGTTGATCTCGGGCGCATCCTCCAATGCCGTCTGGGCTGCGGCCGGTCCCATGCGGCGATGGTTGTAGCTGTGAATATCGAGCACGACGAAGGAGCCGTATCGCGCCTCGACGTCGCGCAGATAGTTTTCGAGCATGCCGTAATAGGCATCGTGCAGCGACAGGCTTTCGGCGACCTCCGCCTCGGACGGCGGCTTGCGCCAGACGTCGAGACCCCAGGCTTGCTCGGGTCGAAGATAGACCGCACCGTCCCGGGCACGATTGAGGTCGACCTCGAAGCGGGACCGCTGGAAGACGATGCGGTTGGACAGGTCGTGGATGGTTTCGGCAGTGAAAGGGTCTTCTTCGCGCAGCCGCTCGTCCTCACTGAGCGCCATGCGGTCGACAAGCGACTGCCGGACGGCATGGCCGTTGTGAATGGCTGTGCCGACCACAGGGGACGGTCCGCGCGAGGTCATCCACCACACATGATCGCCGGTAAATTCGCTATCATCCAACATACGCGCCGCCAGCCTCCGTTCGGGTGCAGCAGAAATGCCCGACGCGCATCTTCGTTCCAATCTCCGCGGCACCTTGCCCCTTGGAGACAGCGGCAAAGCACTCTATCTGAACGGGCGAAGCGCTTTATCGATGGGGATTGCCGTGCGCACGATCTACATGCTGGCCGGCCTGCTGATGACGGCGCTCGGCATTATCGGGGCCTTCCTGCCCCTTCTGCCGACGACGCCCTTCCTGCTCGTGGCGGTCTGGTGTTTCTCGCGCTCCTCGCCACGCATGGAGCAATGGCTGATGAACCATCGCACGCTCGGTCCACCGCTTTCCAACTGGCAGCGCGAGGGCGCGATTTCGGCGCAGACGAAAGTCCTCGCCATCAGCCTGATCGTCGCAAGCTATGCCTTCTTTTTCTATCGCACCCAGCCGTCGGTCACGCTCGCGATTGTCGTTGGCCTGATCCTTTCGGGCAGCGCGCTCTTCATCGCGACACGTCCACTGCCTAAGGGGAAGTCTGCTGATGGCGAGTGAGGTCGGAAGCCCCGTCATCGTCTGGTTTCGCCGTGACCTGCGCACGGATGACAATGCCGCGCTCTCCGCTGCGGCCGAAAACGGTCAACCCGTCATAGCCCTGTATATCCGCGAGCCGGAAACGGCCGGCACCGGCCCGCTCGGCGCAGCGCAGGCCTGGTGGCTGCATCACTCGCTCGTCGCGCTCGGCAAATCCCTCGAAGCCCTCGGCACGCCGCTCCTCCTGCGCAGCGGAGTGGCCCACACGGTTCTGGACGATCTGATCGAGGAGACCGGAGCCGCGACAGTCCATTGGAACCGCCGGTACGATCCCGCAGGCATCGCGATCGATACCGAGATCAAGGCTTCGTTGAAGGAGCGCGGGATTACGGCAAAGAGCTTTGCCGGCGAATTGCTGCATGACCCAACCCGTCTGCTGACCGGCGAAAAGAAGCCCTATCGCGTCTACACGCCCTTCTGGCGCGCCTTCGAGCGGGACGGCGAGCCGCATGAGCCGATCGGCACACCGGCAAAGCTGGAAGCGCCGCATCCGCTGCCGAAATCCGAAACGCTCGACGACTGGAACCTGCTACCCGAAAAGCCGGATTGGGCCGCGACCTTCAACGAGGTCTGGACACCCGGTGAGGGCAGCGCCCTCGAGCGCCTTGAAATCTTTGTCGACGGTGCCATCGACGGCTATGGCGTGAAGCGTGACCATCCGGCCATCAATGCCACCTCCCTGCTCTCGCCGCATTTGGCGATGGGCGAAATATCGCCGGCGCGGGTGTGGTATGCGACACGCGGCCTCAAAGCGCCGACGGACGATGTGGTCCATTTCCGCCGGGAACTCGTCTGGCGGGAATTCTGCCACCATCTGCATTTTCATTTCCCGGCGCTGGCCGAGAAGAACTGGAACGACCGTTTCAATGCCTTTGCCTGGGAAGGCAGCGACAGCGATTTTTCGGCATGGACGCGCGGCGAGACGGGCTATCCCATCGTCGACGCGGGCATGCGGCAACTCTGGAAACACGGCTGGATGCACAATCGCGTGCGCATGATCACTGCATCCTTCCTGATCAAACACCTGATGATCGACTGGCGACGCGGCGAAAAGTGGTTCCGCGATACGCTGGTCGATGCCGATGCAGCCTCGAACGCGGCGAACTGGCAGTGGGTCGCGGGCTCTGGCGCCGATGCCTCGCCTTTCTTCCGCATCTTCAACCCCATCCTGCAGGGCGAGAAATTCGATCCTGATGGCGCCTATGTGCGCAGCTTCGTGCCCGAGCTGGAAAAGCTGGATGCCGCCTTCATCCATAAACCCTTCGACGCGCCGGAAAGCGTGTTGAAGAAGGCAGGGATCGTTCTCGGAGAAACCTACCCGAAACCGCTCGTAGACCATGCCAAGGCGCGCGAACGGGCACTCAGCGCCTACAAGGCGCTGAAGGACGATTAATCCGCCCGCGACAGCGCGGAGGCGAGCAGCGAAACGAAGGCTTCGCCCGCGTCTTCCAGCGCGCCGCTGTTGTCTATGACGACGGTTTCGGCCGCCACGACGATCTCCGGTGCGGCCCGGTCCAGTCTTCCGGCAATCGCCTCGGCACTCTCGCGCCCACGCGCGGCAAGGCGCGCGGCGAGGATTTCCGGGCGCGCCGTCACCAGCACGACCATCAGCCGCGGATAGGCCTCGGCGAAAGCGGGCAGTGCTGAACGGCTTCCATTGGCGACGAGCGTGACGCCTTCAGCCAGCTCCTCCAGCGTCTCGCGCGGAATGCCATAGGACAGACCATGCGCATCCCATGATACGGCAAAGCCGCCATCGGCGGCGCGGCGGCAAAAGCCGTCCGGGTCGATCGCCTCGTGCGCCTCCCCGCCGGCATCGGCCGGGCGGGTGATCACGCGGCGCACGAATTTCACGCGGTTCTCCCCGGCGAAATGGCGGCCGGCATAGGACATGACGCTGTCCTTGCCCGCCCCGCTCGGGCCGACGACGACCACCATCGTACCAGTCGCAACCGGCAGAGCCGGCGCGGCGAGGATTTCGCTGTCCACGCTCATGCCACCCGCTTGCCCTGCCGCCAGACCGAGCGCACCACCGGCACGCCATCCGGCCGGCGAACACGCACGATATCGGCGCGCAGTCCCCTGGCGATGGCACCGCGGTCGTCGAGGCCGACGGTGCGGGCGGGCGTGGTCGAGACCATGGCGATGGCCTTGGTGAGGTCCATGCCTTCGTCGGCAAGGATGAAGGGTGCGTGCATCAGGCTGAAGGGCACATAGTCGGAGGACAGCACATCGAGCACGCCCATCTCGGCAAGGTCACGGGCGGCGATGTTGCCGGAATGGGACTTTCCGCGCACGATGTTCGGCGCGCCCATCAGGACGCTCATGCCCGCGCCATGCGAGGCCCTGGCGGCTTCGAAGCTGGTCGGGAATTCGGCAAGGCGGATGCCGTAGCCGATGGCTTCCTCCACATGTTCCAGCGTTGCATCGTCGTGGCTGGCGACCGAGATGTTGCGGGCGGCGCAGGAGGCGGCGATGGCATCGCGATGCGGCTTGGCGTAGCGGGCCGAGAGGTCCTGCTGGCGCTTGCAGAATTCGGCGAATTCCGCATCCGAAAGCCCGCGCTTCTTCTGGTAGTAGAGCACATACTGATCCATGGTCTGGAACTGGCGCTGGCCGGGCGCATGGTCCATCAAGGAGACGAGACGCACCAGCGGGTCGTTCTCGAATTCCTCATAGTGATCGAGCACGTTGTCGGTGGACACCTCGCAGCGCAGGTGGATGAGATGCTCCGCCCGCAGGCGATCCTCGTTCTGGGCGTCGGCGATGGCGTCGGCCATGGCGCGCATCTCGCCCTTCTCGAAACCGCCGTCCGCATCCGAGCCCATGCGCAGGCAGTCGAAGACCGTCGTGATGCCCGAGGTCACGACCTGCGCGTCATGCGATTGGATCGCTGCCGTCTTGCCCCAGCGCACGCCGGGACGCGGCGAATAGTGAGCTTCAAGATGGTCGGTATGAAGTTCCACGAGGCCGGGGATGAGGAAGTCGCCTTCCATATCCTCGCCGACATCGGAGGAGCCTTCGGATATGTCGGCGATGAGGCCATCGCGGAGCACCAGCGTGCCGTCGAGGATCTGATCCTCCAGCACGATGCGGGCATTGGAAAGAACGGTTTCGCGGGTCATGTCAGGCGGTCTTTCTGTTGGCTGCCCCACCCAGCGGGAAGAGCGAATGGACGGTGAAATCGGCGCCGCGCGACGGTTCGCGGAAGAGCGCAAGCCCTGAAACCGATAGCGCGCGGCCGTGAACATCGGCGAATTGATCGAGAAGCACGCTTTCGACGGCACCGCGGCGCTCGGCCGGAACGCGCCCCGTCAGCGTCATGTGGAAACGGAACTCGTCGAAGACGTAAGGGTAACCCCATTGCACGAGGTTCTGGCGCTCCGCGCCGGTCAGTTCATCCGGCTTACGGCGGGCGATGTCGGCGGACGTGAGCGGCGCGCGAAAGCGCTCGAAGCGGCGCACGACCTCGCCGGCAAAAGTCTGGAGGGGATCACAGTGATCGCCCGACACCACGGCGAAGAACGAGCCCAGACGGCCGACGACGACTTCGGGAATGTCAAAGGGCTCCATCTCCGACACGAAACGGCCGATCTCGGCGACCAGCTCGGCTTCGCTGCGGCCTTCGGCCAGCGAGAACGGCGCCTTCAGCGTCGCGTGAAAACCGTAACGGCGCGGATCGGCCGTCAGGCCGGAGAGCGTTTCAGCGTCGAAGCCGCTCACGGCCGGCTGCTCCAGGCGCGCGCCGGTAAAGGCATTGCGCCCCAGCCAGCGCTGGGCGGCAAGGGTCAGCGGATCGCCGGCGGGCGGGGTGAAATAGAGGGCGTAACGCAAGGGCTCATTCCTACCGAAAGTCGTTTGACGCCGCCTTGAAAGGCGACGCCGGATCTTGAAGGGATTCGTGTGGCAGCATCATGCCGCCATGCATATATCAGTGCGCCGGCTTGCCCATCAGGCGCGAGCGCAGCGCATTGGAAATACCGTCGAAGACGAACACCACGATAAGGATCAGCAGCACCATGTAGGCGACGTTCTCCCAGTCGGAATTGGTGCGCATCGCCTCCCACAGTTTCAAGCCGATTCCCCCTGCCCCGACCGCGCCGATGATCGTGGCAGAACGGGTGTTGGATTCCCAGAAGTAAAGTGCCTGGGAGGCAAAGAGCGGCATGACCTGCGGCAGCACGCCGTAACGCTGCACCGCCATAGGCGAAGCGCCGACGGACTTCACACCCTCGCGCTGCTTGTCGTCGATGTTCTCCAGTGCCTCGGAATAGAGTTTGCCGAGTGTGCCGGTATCCGTGAAGAAGATCGCCGACATGCCGGCGAGCGGCCCGGGGCCGAAGGCGCGGGTGAAGAACAGCGCCCAGATCAGCATGTCGACCGAGCGCAGGAAATCGAAGAGACGTTTCGTCAGCTGGTTGGAAATCCAGCTGCGTGTGATGTTGCGCGCGGCAAGGAACGCCAGCGGGAAGGCGAGCAGCATCGCAAAGAGCGTGCCGACGAAGGCCATGACGATGGTCTGCAGCAGCTTGGTCCAGACGTCGAGATGCTGCCATTCGCTGTTATAGAGGATGTTGTCCCAGGCGAGCGACAGGTTCGATTGCTTCGGATCGATCCGTTCGCCGGACCAGATCAGTGAGAGAACCTCAGACGTCGACTTGCCGTGGAAGGGCGAGTTGGTGTCGAAAAGGAAATTCGCCCAGCCGAGGAAACGCCGGCGGATGCTGACATCGTCGGCCTCGATTTCCCCCCAGCCGGCAAAGCCGAAGGCGAGCGTGATCTTTCCGCCCGGTGCCTTCTGCGTCGCCCAGACCGGAAGCGTACCCTCGGCCGTCATGTCCGAAAGATTGACGACGAGTGTCTCGCCGGAGTGCTGAACGGTCACACTGCCGGGCACGACATCAACGGTCGTCGAGGCATTGAGCGTGATCCTTGCGCGCTTGACGACCTCTTCCTCGCTGGTCGTTGCGGCTGCCACAGCCTCGGCAGCGGCAGCCGAACCACCGACCGCGCCGCCCGTTCCCATGAAGCCCATGGCCGCGGGCTTCCTGGCGCTGTTTGCAGCGCCGGCATTCGGCAGGGTGCGGGTCATTGTACCGGTTTCGATTTCCACCCAGTCCGGTTCGGCATTGGGGCCGAGCGGAGAGAAGCGCGGATAGGTGAGCTTCATCGCGCCATCGGGCGCGATGCTGACCTGCGGGCGCACCTCGTAGGACACCCAGTCGGCCAGATAGGTGCCAGCGATGTTCCAGTTGGCGGTGCCCAGCACATGGCCGATGGCGAAGAACCACCAGCAATAGAGCGCATAGAGCACGAAGCCGCCGGTGATGATGGCGACGCGGAAACGCTGCCAGAACGAACGGTGGAAGACGGCGGGATGGCGTGCCGCGATCTCATCCATCTGAGCGGGATTGAGGGTCGTCATGGCGCTCTCCTATTGGGCCAGCCGGAAGGCGTGATCGCCGACGAGCTTGCGGCGCAGCCAGGCGGAAAACTGGTCGACGGCGATGATGGTGACGAGGAGCAGGAGCACGATGGCGAGTGTCTTGGCCGCATGGCCCTGGCCGATGGACAGGCGCAGCAGCTCGCCGATGCCGCCGCCGCCGACAGCGCCGATGATGGTCGAGGCGCGCACGTTGATCTCGAGGCGCAGAAGGAAGTAGCTCATGAAGTTCGGCAGCACCTGCGGCACGATGCCGAACCAGACACGCTCTACCCAGCTGGCGCCGACGGCGCGAAGCCCCTCTTCCGCCTTCATGTCGGCGTTCTCGACGACTTCGAAGAAGAGCTTGCCGAGTGCGCCGACCGTATGGATCGACACCGCGATGACCGCCGGCAGCGGCCCGAGCGACAGGACCGCAAGGAAGAAACCGGCGAGCACGACCTCCGGGAAGGCGCGCAGGATTTCCATGAAGCGGCGCACGAAGCCGCGTAGCAGGCGGTTGGCGACGAGGTTCTTCGCTGCAAGGAAGCAGAGCAGGAAGCCGAAGACCATGCCGATGATGGTGGAGAAGAGCGCAATGTTCAGCGTCTCCAGCATCTTGTGGAAGTATTCCGGCACGTAGAGGCTCTCGGTGATGTAGAGCCGCCCCTCGGGATAATTGTACTTGAAGCTGCCGTCATCATAGGGCGAAGGCAGGTCAAACAGCGCGCGGAACACTTCCATGCCATCGCGCGGCACCATCTCGCCGACGAAATCGAAGAAATAGGGCAGCCGGTCGAAGAACTTGCCGGCATTGGTCTCGTTGGCGAACCAGAGCGAGCCCGTCAGCGCGACGAAAAGGATCGCAAGGCCGAGCCCGGTATAGACGCGGCGGCGCGCGCTCAGCTCCTGCCAGTGCCGCTCGATGAGCGCGCCCTTCTCGCTGAAGCCGTCGTGAAGCGTGTTCATGGCCATGGTCTGTCCACCGCGAAGTCGAAATCAAAAAAAGCGCCGGCCGGTTGTCCAGCCGGCGCCTGAAGCATCGTGGTTATCAGCCGCCGATCGTTGCCTTGCGGGCGTCGATGATCGGCTTGTAGAAGTCGACGTTGACTTCCGTGAAGGAGGTGAAGTCACCGCCCATGACGGCGGCGAAGCAGGTCGCGTCCTTCTTCGGCAGGTCGAGCATGAACTGCTTGAACTTCGCCTTGGTCTCATCGGCCATCGAGGTGCGAACGACGATCGGGCCGTTCGGGATCAGCGGCGACTTCCAGACTTCGACCAGGTCGTCCATGTCGAGGATGCCCTTGTCGACCATCTTCTTCAGGTTGCCCGAGGTGTAGCCGTCCTTGAATTCGCCGACGCCCGAGCCGAAAGTCGTGCCGGCATCGAAGGTGCCCTTGAGCACTTCGAGGACGAGGTTCTCATGGCCGCCGCCGAAGCCGGTCTCGGCGAAGTAGTCCTTCACGGCGACGCCGCCGAGGTCCTTGGGCAGCGAGGTGACGGGGATCAGGTAACCCGAGGTCGAGTCCGGATCGGCGAAGCCGAGCTTCTTGCCCTTGAGGTCTTCGAGCTTGGTGATGCCCGAGTCCTTCTTGGCGACCATGATGGAGTAGTAGCCGGTGGCGCCGTCGGTCTGGACGGTGGTCAGGATCGGCTCGACCGCGTCCTTGTTCTGCAGGTAGATCTTGGCATAGCCCGAAGCGCCGAGCTCGGCGTAGTCGAGCGTGCCGCCGAGAAGGCCCTGGATGGTGCCGTCATAGTCGGCGGCCGGGAACAGCGACACCTTCTCGACGCCGATGGCCTTGGGGAGCTGGTCGACGAGGCACTGGAAGTTGCGCAGGCGGTCGGCTTCGTTCTCGCCACCGATCAGGCCGATGCGGAAGTCCTTGAGTTCGGCGGCATGAGCCGAGCCGATTGCCAGGACTGCGAGCGAAACGGCGCCCAGAAGTGCTTTCTTGAACATGACATGTCTCCAGATTGGCCCAGCACCTTGCTGGGTCATTTCGGTTGCTGATTGCCGGCCCTTGACGCGGGCAAGACGACCGCTGATGGCCTCAGACCGGGGCGTATGCCGGTTCGAGAGGGGCGGCGGATGCGGGAACCCTGACCTTGACCGGGCGGATGCTGGTCGAAGTGATGGCTTCGGAAATCTCGGCGCCGTCGGCGTCGGCGCCGTAGACGAGGCGAACGGCCTCGATGGTGAGGTCTTCAGGCGCGCCGTCGAAGACCACCGTGCCGCCCTGCATGCCGATGATGCGGTTGCAGTAGGTGCGGGCGGTGTCGAGCGTGTGCAGGTTGGTGATGACGGTGATGCCTTCGCGCAGGTTGATGTCCTGCAACGCGTCCATCACCACCTTGGCGTTGAGCGGGTCGAGCGAGGCGATCGGCTCGTCGGCGAGGATCAGCTTGGGTTCCTGCATCAGAGCGCGGGCGATGGCGACACGCTGCTGCTGGCCGCCCGACAGCGTGCCAGCCGGCTGGAGTGCGGTGCGGGCGATGTCGAGGCGCTCGAGTGCGGCGATGGCCCGGATGCGCTCCTCACGGGAAAAGATGCCGAGCAGGTTGAGCCCGGTCGAGCGATGGTTGAGGCGGCCGAGCAGCACGTTGGTAAGCACGTCGAGGCGCGGCACCAGGTTGAACTGCTGGAAGATCATGGCGCAGTCGCGCTGCCATCGGCGCAGCTGGGCGCCGCGCAGCGACGACACTTCGGTGCCGTCGAAGGAGATCGAGCCCTCGCTCGGGTCGATCAGGCGGTTGATGGTCTTGAGCAGGGTCGACTTGCCGGCGCCGGAGCGGCCGATGATGCCGACCATCTGGCCCGGCTTGATCTGAAGGTTGACACCGTTCACGGCGACATTCTTGCCGAAGCGGCGCGTGACGTTGCGGATTTCGAGCATCGTGGCTTCCCTGTCCCGTCAGGGCTTTTTCGCCCTTGTCTCAGATCGGCCTAGACCCGTGAGATGAAGCTGAAATGTCGGGACCATGTCAGTTTTGTTACGAAGCACAGGCTGAAGCGGCCCAAACGGCAGGAAAATGCGGCATTCGCCTTGAGAGGGGCTTTGGCGGGGTGCAATTGTTTCGGCGTGGTCGCGCCTGTAACGTGTGCCTGCAATCCATCAGGGGGAGGTCATCAGATGGCCAAGGGAAGCTGTCACTGCGGAAATGTGTCGTTCGAGGTGGAGGGCGAACCGGCAAGCGCCATCGAATGCAATTGCTCGCATTGCAGTCGCAAGGGCTATCTTCTGTGGTTCGTGCCGCGCGAGAAACTGACCGTCACCACGCCCCCGGAGCGGCTTGCGACCTACAAGTTCAACAAGCACGTGATCGACCACATGTTTTGCTCGAACTGCGGCTGCGCGCCTTTCGGCATGGGTCAGCCCAAGCGGCGAAAAGACCGCGGCGATCAATGTGCGCTGCATTGAAGAGATCGATCTTGCGAGCTTGAAGCGCATTCCGTTCGACGGCCGCAGCCGCTGAACGCTTCGGCGCAGCGGAACCCTCTTGCAACCGGGAGCAGGCTGGTCGCCGGCCTGCTATGATCGGCGCCTTTGTCAGGCTGCCTGTCGCTGGTCCTTCCAGCTCTCGTGCTGCTTTCCCCATGTCGACATCGCCGTCACGGCATCGTTCAGGCTCAGGCCCAGCGGCGTGATCGAATATTCGACGCGTGGCGGCACCTCGTCATAGGCGTGCCGGCTGATGAGCCCGTCGGCCTCCATCTGGCGCAGTTGCTGCGCCAGCATCTTCTCGCTGACGCCCGGCAACTGCCGGCGCAGTTCGGCAAAGCGGTGGGGCCGCAGGTGCAGTTCCCACAACAACGCGATTTTCCACTTTCCGCCGATGGCCTGCATCGCGGCAGCAAACCCGCAGCTGTCTGGTTCCTTGCGCCTCATTTGGCAGCTCCTGTCATGATGCCTGTCGCTTACTTCAAGGTGCGTACTTCTCAACGTGGTGACAGTACATATGTTCGGACCGAGCGCGCGCCAAACATAAACCTGACCCTCGTTGCGAGGGCATTCGCCTGTCGGAGAAATCATCGTGAAATCAAACGTCTGCGTGCTCGGCGCGGGCCGCATGGGCTCGTCCATCGTCCGTACATTGCTCGACCGGGGCTATCCCACATCGGTCTGGAACCGGACTGCTGCAAAGTCAGAACCCTTGGCTGCCCTGGGAGCGAAGGTGGCCGCTTCGGTGGAGGACGGTGTCGGGGCGGCCGAGGTCGTGATCGTCAACGTCCTTGATTATGCCGCCAGCAAAACGTTGCTCAGGTCCGACAATGTCGCTTCGGCACTGGTCGGTAGAACCATCGTCCAGCTCACCTCCGGGTCGCCGCGTCTGGCCCGGGAGGAAGCGCAGTGGGTAGAGGCACGTGGCGCCGACTATCTGGACGGGGCAATCATGGCGACCCCGGATTTTATCGGCAGGCCGGAGACGACATTGCTCTATTCCGGCTCCCGCGTGGTCTATGACAGGCACGAGCCTTTGCTTCTCGAACTCGGCGGCGGCACCGGCTATGTCGGGGAGGTGGCGGGTCAGGCTTCGGCGCTCGACACGGCGTTGCTCACCCAGATGTGGGGCGGGCTCTTCGGCACGCTGCAGGGCATGGCTGTCGCCGAGGCCGAGGGGCTCGATCTGCTGACCTTCAGGGGGCATCTCGCGGCGTTCAAGCCGGTTGTCGATGCCGCGCTGTTCGATGTTGTCGACCGGACCAAGGCGCACCGTTTTGCCGGCGACGAGGCGACGCTTGCCTCATTGGGTGCCCATTACAGCGCCTTCCGGCACCTGCTCGAAGCGTGCGAGGAGCGCGGCCTCAGCGCGGCCATGCCGCGCGCCATGGATCAGATTTTCCAGAAGGCGCTTTCGCTGGGGAGCGGAACGGACGATTTCGCATCGCTTTTCCCGCTGTTTCAAAATGGCTCCGTACGGCAGGAGGGGAAGCCGGCGCATGCATGACGGCGAGAGGATACGCACTGCGGCCTGCTCCTGCCGGAACGTGAGACTTGGCCTCGCCGGGGAGCCGCGCCGCGTCTATGCGTGCAGCTGCATAGAGTGCCAGAGATGCACCGGGGCCGCATTCTCCTACCGGGCGATCTATGCGGATTCAGCTGTCGTCAGCCAAGAAGGCGAGACCAGATCCTGGCGGCGAACCGGCTCGTCGGGACAATGGTTGGAGCAGACATTCTGCACCACCTGCGGATCGGTCGTCTTCATGCGGGCCGAAGCACTGACGGGCGCGCTTTCGGTGTCGGTCGGTTGCCTGGAGGACCAGGAGTTCCCGGCCCCGACGAAGCTCCATTGGCCCGGCCGAAGGCACAGATGGCTTTGCCTGGAAGGCGTGAGCGAAACCCCTTGAAAGGCCGCCAGGCGGCTTGCCGGGCAAATGATCTGCAATCGGGCCGCGGTTAAAATCGTTTTAATTCAATGTTTTGGCGGATTCTCGCAAGATTCCGCCAAAACTTGACGCCCGAACCCTGACACTACAGTTGTTAGACATTATATGAGGGCGGACATCACTTTGAGGAGCCGCCGATGAAATTGTCCCGAACGACCCGCTTTGCCACTCTTTTCGCGGGCCTGTTCCTTGCGTTCTCGATGGTCGCGGTCGACCACGCCGATGCCCGCCGTGGCGGCAGCTTC
>DDEX01000102.1 GCA_002336845.1 Rhodobacteraceae bacterium UBA1943 | reverse complement strand
ACCGGCACCAAGATGATCCACCTGGGCAAGCGCACCAAGTCGCGCATCGTGTCCAAGGGCATTTCGGCGGGCAGGGCGCAGAACACCTATCGCGGCCTCGTCTCGATGCACCCAAAGGCCGTGGACAGCCGCAACTATACCCAATGCGACAGCCTGCTGATCGGCGACAAGTGCGGCGCGCATACGGTTCCCTATATCGAGGTCAAGAACAACTCCTCCCGCGTGGAACATGAGGCGACGACCAGCAAGGTGGACGACGATCAACTGTTCTACTGCCGCCAGCGCGGCATGGGAGAGGAAGAAGCGGTGGCCCTTGTGGTGAACGGCTTCTGCCGTGAGGTGCTGCAAGCCCTGCCGATGGAATTCGCCATGGAAGCGCAAAGTCTGGTTGCGATCAGCCTCGAAGGCTCGGTCGGCTAAGCGTGAACGTGCAAGGAAAAGGTAAGAAAATGCTGGAAATCAACAATTTGCACGTCAAACTTGAGGATGAGGACAAAGTCATCCTGCGCGGCGTCGATCTGAAGATCGGACCGGGAGAGGTTCATGCCATCATGGGGCCGAACGGCTCTGGCAAGTCCACCTTGTCCTATGTGCTGTCGGGACGCGACGGTTATGAGGTGACGGACGGTTCTGCCACGCTGGAAGGCGAGGAACTGCTGGACATGGAACCGGAAGAACGGGCAGCGGCGGGTCTGTTCCTCGCGTTCCAATACCCGGTTGAAATTCCGGGCGTTGGCAACATGACCTTCCTGCGCACCGCCCTGAACTCGCAACGCAAGGCGCGGGGAGAGGAGGAACTGTCGGCGGGCGACTTTCTGAAACTGGTACGCGAAAAGGCGAAAACCCTGAAGATCGATGCCGACATGCTGAAGCGCCCGGTTAACGTGGGCTTTTCGGGCGGCGAGAAAAAGCGCAACGAGATCCTTCAGATGGCCATTCTGGAGCCCCGGATGTGCATTCTGGACGAGACGGACTCGGGCCTTGACGTCGATGCGATGAAGCTGGTGTCCGACGGGGTGAACGCCCTGCGCGACGGCAAGCGGTCATTCCTGGTTATCACGCATTATCAACGTCTTCTGGACCATATCAAACCTGATGTGGTGCATATCATGGCGGCTGGCCGCATCATCAAGACCGGCGGGCCGGACCTGGCGCTGGAGGTTGAGAACAACGGCTACGCCGACCTGCTGGCAGAGGTGCAGTAATGGCGCTGCCGCAGGCAAAACAGGACGCGCTGGCGGCGCGGATTGCCGGGCTTGACCTGCCCAAAGGCGGTTGGCTGGGCGAGGCCAGGGCCGAGGCGCTGGCACGGCTGACCGCGATGGGCCTGCCCGGCAAGCGCGATGAATACTGGCGTTATACCGACCCGACCGCCCTGACCGCGCCACAGGCCAGCGCCGCCGTTTTCGATGACAGCGACGAGCCGCCGGTATTTGACGCGATCGACCGGGTCAAACTGGTGTTCACGGATGGCATTTTCGACGCCGCGGCATCGGACGATCCGGCGCTGGCCGGGGTAGAGATCGAGCGGCTGGCGCTTGCCGGTGCGGCCAATATCCATTGGGCGCAGGGGCTCTATGGCGTTCTGGAAGCTCGCGGGCAAAACCCGGTGCCGCGCCCGCTGGCGGCGCTGAATTCCGCCTTTGCGACGGACGGCTTGCTGATCCGCGTGACGGGCCGGGCGGCAAAGCCTGTATCTCTGGTTTATCAACATAAATCAGAGAGTTCCGATGCGATCCTTCACCATGTAATCAAGCTGGAGGTGGATGCCGAACTGACCTTGCTGGAAAATGGCCCCGCCGCCGCGCGGTTCCTGAAAGTGCTGGAGGTGGAGGTCTCTGACCGCGCCCGTTTTCATCACATCCGCGCCCAGGGCCGCGACCACGAACGTCTGGCCGCAACCCATATCTTCGCCCGTCTGGGCACGGAATCGCTGTTCAAATCCTTCACGCTTACCGCAAACGGTCGCCTGACCCGCAACGATTGCGTGCTGGAACTGACGGGCGACGATGCCAAGGCCCATGTGGCGGGCGCCGCCATGGGGGACCGCGATTTCCACCATGACGACACGGTTTTCGTGACCCATGCGGCGGAACGCTGCGAAAGCCGCCAGGTCTTCAAGAAGGTGCTGAAGAACGGTGCAGTGGGCGTTTTCCAAGGCAAGATCCTGGTGAAGCCCGGCGCGCAAAAGACGGATGGATATCAGATTTCCCAGAGTCTTCTTCTGGATGACGACAGCCAGTTTCTGGCCAAGCCAGAGCTGGAGATCTATGCCGATGACGTGAAATGCAGCCACGGTTCGACCTCGGGCGCGATTGACGAGACGGCGCTGTATTATCTGCGGTCGCGCGGAGTGCCGCTGAAACAGGCGCAGTCGCTGCTGGTTCTGGCGTTTCTGGCCGAAGCGATTGCCGAGATCGAGGATGAGGCGATCGCCGACGATATTCGCGGTCGGCTGGAGGGATGGCTTCACCGCCACGAAAGCTGATGTCGCTGGTTCCCGATATCGTCGAAAGCTGGCGCCATCCGCAACGGGTGGTGCGCCGGCACCTTTCGCGGCCCCGGTCAGAGGCTTTTGCCTTTACCTTTCTGTTCGTTTTTCTGCTGATTGCCTTTGTTGCGCAATGGCCGCAGGCGGCCCGGGCCAGCTATCTGCAACCCGAAGTGCCGCTGACACAGCGGCTGCTGGCGGCAGGGCTGGGGCTGATGGCGACGATTCCGCTGTGGTATGGGCTGGCGGCCCTGTCGCGTCTGGTGGCGCGGGCCTTGGGCGGGCAGGGCGACTGGTATGGGGCGCGGGTTGCGCTGTTCTGGGCGTTGGCTGCGGTCAGCCCGGCGATGCTGTTGCAGGGGCTGACCTCTGGTCTTTTGGGTGACGGCCTGCAGGCACGGCTGGTTGGCGGGCTGGTGGCATTGGCCTTTGTGGCCCTGTGGCTGGCCATGCTGATCGAAGAAGAGCGTGCAAAATGATGAATTATATTGCACTTTCTGCCATTGATACGATCCGGCAGCCACGCATGATGGCGCGGCGGATCATGGCGATGAACCTGTCGCTGAACACCTCGGCGATGGGCTTGCTGCTGACGGCCATTCTGGGCGCCCTGCTTTCGGCGGCAACCTGGGCCCTGCTGGGAACAGCAGAAGACGGCGCCTCGGCCATGGCCGAAGTCTTCAACCGACCGTTTCTGCTGGCCGGAATGCAGGTTTTCGTGCAGGGCGCGGCCGCGTGGCTGGCCTGGGTGGTCGGGCGTTTCTTTGGCGGCACCGGCAGCCTGCCGCAGGCCTGTGCGCTGATGGCTTGGGTCGAGTGGGTGCTGGTTCTGGTTCAGGCGGCTCAGGTGCTGCTGTTGCTGGCCGTGCCGCCCCTGGCAGAGGCCACCAGCCCGCTGGCTTTGGTTCTTTTCTTCTGGCTGACGACCAGCTTCATAGCGGAATTGCACGGCTTTCCAACGCTTTGGAAGGTGCTTTTGGGAATAGTCGTGACCGCGGCGGCCTTGGGCGTTGCCGTGGTCTTCATTCTGGCGGCACTTGTCGGTGCCGGGGGGCTTGCCAATGTATGATGTCGCAAAGGTGCGTGCCGATTTCCCGATCCTGTCGCGGCAGGTCAACGGCAAGCCGCTGATCTACCTTGATAACGGCGCCAGCGCACAGAAGCCGCAGGTGGTGATCGATGCGATCACGCAAGCCTATTCGATGGAATATGCCAATGTTCACCGTGGCTTGCACTATCTTTCAAACCTTGCGACCGAAAAGTACGAGGCGGTGCGTGGCACCATTGCCCGGTTCCTGAATGCGGCCGATCCAGAGGAGATCGTTTTCACCTCCGGCTCGACCGAGGGGCTGAACCTGGTCTCTTACGCCTGGGCCGCACCGCGCCTGCAAGCCGGGGATGAGATCGTTCTGTCGGTGCTGGAGCATCACGCGAACATCGTGCCCTGGAATTTCCTGCGTGAACGGCAGGGCGTGGTGCTGAAATGGGTCGATTGCGACCAGAACGGCGTGCTTGACCCGCAGGCGGTGATTGACGCCATCGGGCCGAAGACGCGACTGGTGGCGATAACCCATATGTCCAACGTCACCGGCACCGTGGTGGACATCGCCAGCATCTGCCGCGCCGCGCATGAGCGGGGGGTGCCGGTCTGCGTCGATGGCAGCCAGGGTGCGGTGCATATGCCGGTTGATGTCGAGGTGCTGGGCTGTGATTTCTATGCGATCACCGGGCATAAACTTTATGGACCAAGTGGTTCTGGTGCCATCTTTATTCGTAAAGAGCGCATGGCCGAAATGCGCCCCTTCATCGGCGGCGGCGACATGATCCGCGAGGTCACGAAAGACGCCGTGACCTATGCCGATCCGCCGATGAAGTTCGAGGCAGGCACCCCCGGCATCGTGCAGCAAATCGGCCTGGGCGTCGCGCTTGACTATCTGATGAGCCTTGGCATGGCGAATGTTGCGGCGCATGAGCGGGCGATCGGCGATTATGCCCACAGCAGGCTTTCGGGTCTCAACTGGTTGAATGTGCAAGGAAACGCGCCGGGTAAGGGGGCGATCTTCTCTTTCACGCTGGAAGGACCGGCCCATGCCCACGACATTTCGACCGTGCTGGACAAGCGCGGCATCGCGGTGCGCGCCGGAACCCACTGCGCGATGCCGCTGATGGCACATTTCGGTGTGGGCGCCACCTGCCGCGCGTCGTTCGGCCTCTACAACACCCCCGAGGAGGTGGATGCGCTGGTCTCGGCGCTGGAATTCTGCCGGGAACTTTTCTCCTGACGAGTCAGCCGGTTAGAAATTGATCTTGAATGTCAGCGCGCCCGCCGTTTCGGTTACGCCTGCGCGGTTGCCGTAATTGGTGGCGCGCACCAGATCCAGCCGCAGGTTCGTCCGCTCGCTCAACGGCACCTGATAGCTGAGTTTCAGGTCCATCTCGCGGCTGTCGGGGGCAAGCCCCACGTCCAGCGCCGCCATCCGGGTAATCCCGTCCACGCTGCGAAGGGGCAGGCGGGTCGTGCCACGACCTGCGGTCACCGTGACCGGAGTGCCGACGCCAATTGTCAGCCGGTCACCCTTGGTGAACAGGTTGCTTTGCCCCACATCAACGCCAAGGCTGTTGAACGCCACCTGGCCGATATCGGTCAGCACGCCACTGCCGCTGGCGGCGGCAAGGCCGAATTCGGCCCCGAGGCGGACAAAGCCGTCTTGCCCAAGCGCCCCGCGCAATCCCACCGTGACCGACGCCGCCGCCGTGCCGCTGCCATGCGCGCCACTGCCCAAGCCAAACACCTCGCCGCCGTCGCGGGTCAACTTCAGCCCAAGGTCAAGCCCGCTGTTGCCATCGCCGAAATGCCGGGTGACGGCGAGTCCCAGGCTGCCATCGGCGCCCGAAGGCAGCAGCAGACGAACCGAAAGCGGGCTGTCTGCCGCCTCCATCGCAACCTCGGTGCCACGGAACGCCGAAAACCCCTCGATCCCGGCATCCGCCACCGTGGCATTGCCGCTGACCGCTTGCCGGCCATTCTCGGCCAGCCGCGCCGACAGGGCGACCGGCGCGGCCGAAACCGACAGTGCCTTTGCCGGAACCGCAAAATCGCCTGCCAGGCTGTCAACCACCGTAACCGTCTGGCTGGCCAGACTGGCGGCAACCGCGTCGCCCACGCCGCTGCCGCTGAACACGGTGGCTTGGGGCAGGGGGGTCGCCTGCCCATCGACCGAAAGCTGCGCAATGCCAATCGGCATCAGAGCCGCTTTCACGTTCAGGAAGCCATGGCCGTATTCGGTGCTGTAGTCGTGGAAAAAGCCCGGGGCCAACTCGGTCGCGCCATCGGCGGCAAAAAAGCTGTTATCCGCCGAAGCCAGCAACCGGATGCGCAGTTGGTGAGGCGTCAGCGAAGGAAAAGCCTCGGCCAAAAGCGCAAGCGCGCCAGATACTTGCGGCGCCGCAAAGGAACTGCCGGTCGCGAAATCATAGGCGGTGTTCGACACGCCACCCTGGGCGTTGTGCGCCTGTGCGCCTGTCCAGGCGCCATCGGCCACCAGACACCACTGGGCAGCCTCCAGACAACCGGCCGAAAGCCGCGTCGCCGACAGGATTCGCGTACTGTCAAAGGCCGGAACCGCGTTTCCAACCGCCAGCCAGCCGTCTTGCAGGCTGGAATCGAACATCGGCAAAGCCGCCATCAGATCAGAGCTGGCATCCGTCTCGTCATTTGACAGGGCAAAGACCACCACACCTTGCGCCGCATAAGCCCGTAATGCGGCAAGATAGGCCTGATCGTCCTTGCTGGTGAAAAAGCTGGACAGGCTGACCCGGCTGACCGGCGTATCGGTATAGCCCCAGGAGTTGTTCCAGGCGACCGCGCCCATCTGCAAAGCCCGGGTGCCGGTTTGGGCCAGCAGGGCAGGCGTATCGTAGGCGCCGACGATCAGGTCTGCCTCTGGCGCCACGCCTGTCATCTTGCCGGAATATCCCGCCGCGACAGAGGCCACCATCGTGCCGTGATCGTCCAGCGAAACCTGTCCCGTCGTTGTGACCGATTTACCGGAAAACACCTCGTGCCGGGTGTTGAAACCGCCATCAGACACCGCGATGGTCTGGCCTTTGCCGGTCAGCCCGACCGCATGTGCATAATCAACCCGCGCCGCCGCAAGGGGGTTGCTGGTATATTCCACATCCGGCGCGCTGGTGAAATGCCAGGTCGATTGCTGCAACACATAGCGGGCCGAATTGCGAACCCCCGAGGCGATACTTTCCCAAGGGCCAAAGTCCAGAACATAATACGACCCCAATGTGCCCGAGCCGCCGGGTGTCAGCGGCGGAATATCCGTTCCACCGGCAGAACCGCCACCTTTGCAGGCCGACAGCGACAGGACAGAAAGCAGAACAATCGTCGGGCGAAGCAACTGGGTCATCACGAAATCCGGCATAGAACAGGAACCAACCAGACTCATGCTTAGACAATTGCCGCCCGGCAACCAAAGGCATTTTTCACGCATCCGTGATTTGTTACGCCGACCGGCCGGTCTGATCTCTTCGGGGTTGCGGCGCTGGGGATGACCGCTTATAGGAGCGTCAGGCACCCGTAGCTCAGCTGGATAGAGCGCTGCCCTCCGAAGGCAGAGGTCACACGTTCGAATCGTGTCGGGTGCGCCAGTTTTCCTTATATCGATGGGATGGCAGGGCTGGCTCGGCCTTGCCATGCAATTATCGCATAATCAGTAAAGAGTAATATGCGGATTTCGACCGCAATATTTTGACCCCGCCAGAAGGGCAGGGGAGGGGAAACCCCTCTTGACAACTACATATGCCGTGAACACCCCGAGAACATTACGCCGTTTCCAGAACGGCTACATTATCGAATTTAATCAACCTATTGGTGCAGCGATAAACTTACGTTCCATCGAGAACGATGCAAAATATATCGAAAATTCGTGTAAGAGGATAGCCCTCTATCTACCCCCCCCCCCCCCGCAGCGCCCCCCCCCTTCAAAGGGGGGCTGCGCGAAGAAAACAGAGCCAAGCCGCACCGCTGCGCCCTAATTGCGCACAAGTGAACGGAGGAACCCGTGCAAGAAGGGGCTGCGAGAGCGGATAACTAGCACCTAGTTTTCGGATTCGGCCCTGCCGGGCCTCAGCAGTCGATTCCTAGGACGGAATCGCCTGCCGGGGGCTTACAGCAGCCCCCGACCCCGGCCAGATGGCCTAGCGCCTCCGGCGCTGAAACACCACGGCCAGTAGCCCAAACTGCCAGTGGATGGCATTCGAAGGGGCTTAGAATGAAGAGAGGGAGCCAACGGCCCCCTCAATGCCTCCTGTCACACCACGGCACATAAGGCCGTGAACCGCCACCGCCACCCTTAGGACGGTTATCGTCAGGGCGCGGCTTGCATGTAGGACGGTCTATCGGCTTTTCCGCCTTGTCCGTCTTGTCGTGATCTTTCACGCCAGTTTGATGCAACTCGTTCGTGGAAGGGCGCGCCTCGATTAAGAATTGAGAGGTCGGCTTCGGGCCAACGGCTGGTGTCGTTTCCGCCTCTTTCTTCGCCTCGCTTACACGCGAAGCGAATACGGCCCTGCGCGTCCTGATAAGGTCGGAGACCAAGGGCTTCGCACTGACCGCCGGAGAGACGATAGAAACGCTCATCGTCAGCATAGGCTTTTCCTGCCGCCTCTTCGGCGTCACACTTGGCGTTGACTTGATAACCGATGAGACGGGCTTGGAGGGCGTCCGGGAGTGTTTCTTGCGGGCCATTCAATATCTCCATGTCAGCAAGGTTTTCAGAACAGGAAGCGAGAAGAGTGGACCACTGAGGCGCGTTAGCACCAGTGGTCCATAGAATGCGCTTTTTAAGCGCAACGAGGCACCAGAGCAGCTTTTGACGAAAGGAGCCGCTCGGTTGCCAGAAGCCATGAAATCCCGGCACCCGGAGATTCAGGCTTGGAGGAACAGCCCCTTTTTCAAGGAGACTTTCCATTTTTTGCATGAGCCAGTTTTCGCCGATAGCCGGGCGCTTGCTCATGCGGAATAGACCAGTTGCGAAATTCTCGGACTTTGCGACCCGCGTGGAGTCCTTAGACTTCTCATAAGTAAACTGGTCTTTAAGACAGTAAGAAAGAACGTAATTCATCCCGCCCTGATCAGGCTCCTGCATGGTCATAAAACCATATGGCCACAGAGACCAATTGAGGCGGCGCTTTTGCTTGCCTACCGAGATCATATCACGCCGATGGGTCACAAGAACACCAGAGCGGCGGAATTTACCGACACGGGCCAAATCCACATTGCTATAAAGAATCAGGTGCCAATGGCACCGCCCATTGCGGGAGCCCTGCTCACCAGCACAGAGGAACCGGATTTGAGGAACTAGGTTCCAGCCCTGAACCTTTGCCTCGTATCGCGCCGCAGCGCGAAGCCGCTTAAGAAACGCGGACACATCGGCATAACAAAACATCCGCGCGCCGTCCCGGCCCGCTTGGGTTTCGTCCGAATAGGTCAGGGCAATAACATACGAATATTCGTGCTCGGCCTTTTCGGCCATCGCACGAGCCACCCAATTGTGGCGGCGCGTTGCAATGCACTCATCGCAGCGGCGACAGGCAAAAGTCATCATCTCGCCCGTGTCTTTGTTCGGTTGGGTTTGGGGGTCAGAACACATCGTCTTTCTTTCTGTCTTTAATTGCATACAGGAACAAGGGTCTGCAGCGCCCCGCCCGATCCGGTGGATCGAGCGGGGCGGTCGGTTTAACCAGAAAACCGACAATCAGGGTGAGACGCCGCGAGCCGGCGCGGCTGGCAATAGCCGGGATGCCCGCGCAGGTTCAACGAACGAACCAGCTTAGCCGCCTCCCGACGCGGCCAATAAGACGCGCGCCACGCCTCCGACATGCCGCGCTTCTGTTCGGAATGTTCTGGAAGCCAGACAGGCACCTTCAAAGCCAATCCTCACTACGGACCTTAAAACCGGGGCACAGTTTCGGGGCATAGTCATTATGCCCCGAGACCTTTTGCAGCCCCGGCATTGTCCGAAGGCGGGCTTGCAACGCAAGCGCCTGCCGTGCCGTGAAATAGTCGTCAAACACGCCCATGCGCGTGATTTCCCGGCTTTCAATCAAGAGGAAGCCAAGCGTCCCAACGTTGTGGCCGAGAACGTGCGCGCCGATCATTTCAAACGGACGGCCCTCATAGAACTGGCCATCCGGCATGAACAAGCCGTGATAGCCAAAGCCATTCTTAAAGCCCCTTTCGGTATGCCACTGGTTAATCGTGGCAAAGACCTGAAACGGGCGCATATGTTTGAACTGGCCTGTCTTGATAGCGGCACAATGCAGAACCGCTTCCCTCACAGGAACGCGGGCCTTTCCTTGATAGATCATGTTTTTTCCTCACGAAATTGACCGCCCGAAGTCACCGCGTAAAAGCGGTTAAATCCGACCCAGCCATTATGCTGGGTCACGTCCACACGATAGGTTCGGGCGAGAATACGAACGGCGATTGCCACCGCGTTCTCAAAGTCGGGGGGCAAATCTGCCCCACCATCTATTTCCTTGATCACGAAACCGTCTGTATGTTCGACGGCTTCCCAATCAGCAGGCCACCCATGTTTGCGCAGCATCTTAACGCAGAGCGTGGCGAAGTATTCCAGCGCGCCCCGATCCTTCGGGACGCGCCAGACGCGCTTGACGTATCGCCTATTGTCCATCAACCTTGGCTTTTTCGTCGGTCGGGGCAGGGCCCTTCTCGATCAACTCGGGCTCGGCATCGGCCTTACGCGTCGGCATACGCTCGACCGATTCAAGAGCACGAAGACGGGCCTGCATGGCCTTTCCATCGGCCTGCATGCGGCCCACCATGAGCCGCATTTGCCGTTCAAGCGTTGACGCAGACGTAGGCTGAAAATCCGGGTTTGCCCCACTGTCGTGGGAGCCCTCACCATACGGCATCACATGAACCCGATGCGGCGGCTCAATGAGAGACAAGCCTTCGGAAATCTCGACACTGGCCCCGAGCGGCACCAGATCGAGATAATCGCGAACAGGGACGCGCCCCGGAGGAACAGCCACCGAGGCCAGCAACTCACCAGCATCAGAAACAAAATTGATTGTTCCGCCGCTGGCCGAAACAAAGTAAGAGTTAAAGGTAACTTCCATGATCATTGATCCTCGAACAGGTCTTCGGTTTCGATGATTGCCAACTCCTCGACCGGAGTCGGCCCGACGATCATCGGCGATTGCAGCACTTCGGTGGACGTCACCACATAGGTGCAGACTTCGGCGTTCTGATCCGCGAAGGGATAGTGGCGGAGGTTGTCAGGATAGTTGATCGTGTCCGCCGTGACCGACAACGGCAGGGCAAGCTGCCAGACCGCGGTCTTGTTGGCTACCGTATTGGGATCAAGGTGCCTGTTGAGACCATAACTGATGTAGGTCTGTTTCAGCGCATTCAGGCCCGTGTACAAGGATACGGTAGCCTCTTGCCCCGCCGTGCAGTCCGCATCCAAGTCGCGGATGGTAACAGGCACAGGGTCAAGAGCCATTTCGTCAGCGACGAAATTGTCCAGACCCCATACATCCGACAAGAAAGGATGCGGCTGGCTAACGATAGTTTCGTCAGGGCGCAGGGTCGCCATGGTAATAATAACGCCGCCCAACTCAGTTTTAGGAACCGGAACGGTAAACGAAAGTTGCAGCGCCATGTCTGAACGCATGGTATCAGCCGACACGCCCGCGCTATCCATAGCAGGAACGATCGAGCGTCCGAACGGCGCTGATTTCTGCGCGATGATAAACGGCACCTTGCCGGTGTCAACATTCAAGCCATGCGCCCACCGCAGGCAAATTTCTTCGCCAAACTCAGGATTCTCATCGACAATAGTCCGCATCGCACGAACGAGATTGTCCTGCTTTTCGGCATTGTAGAAATCGGTCAGCGAGACAGAACCAATATTCAAGCCGGACAGGTTTGCATTCAACGCCGGGAGCACGGCACCAGGAACAGGATTTGCGGCTGAATTAGCACCCACCGTCCGCTTAACACGAAGCTCCGCTGAAAATTGAGATGCGGCACCACTGTTTGCCCCAGTCAAATCTTGGTTTTGCGCTTGCGCGCTAGCGCCCATGAAAACATTGGTCAGCGCCAGTGTTCCGCCCGCGTGAACCGGAGCAGTAATCACGCCCGTGTCAAACTGCACCAAACCATTGACCCGATCCTCTGGATCAAGCACGCCATTCATCCGATCGAGGACCGTCTGAGAGATCAGTGCAGGGGCGATTGCGGTATTCGAGTGAAGCAACAGCTTTGCCTTCACATACTTGCGTTGCCGCAAGTAATTAACCGCACAGCAATAGGCCAGCCGCACGGCCTCATTGACCTTTTTGACGCCGCCAATGGAGCGGGGGTTCACGGCGCAACGCTTGGAAATTTCGCCCTCGGTTTCAAGCCCGAACAGGGGATTTCCTGTCAGCAGCTTTTCACGGATAACCTCAGTCATACCCGCATATGCGGCGGCAGGGTCTTTGATTGCGTCAATGGCCTGCACGGGCACAAAGACCGAGACGATTTCACCGCGCATTTCAGTGATCATGCGACCCGCAATAGGGTCCAACTCAAGCGTGAGCGATTGCGACAGCATACCAGCTTCGCTGCCACGCACGGCAACGGCCATAACCGGAGCCAGCTTGCCGCCGCGAAAACGGCCAACAGAGGTGCGGTTTTCCCGCCGCGTCGAACGCGGCTCTTGATACTTGCTCATTTCGAGCGTCCTTTCGGTTTGAATTTGATGATTAATTTCTTGGCCGCAGCCCTTAAGGCAGCGCGCCGCGCTTCGCAGGATTTGCAGGGTTTGCGCATTACCAGCCCCCAGAAATGGGGGCACCCGTGGGCCAGCCGAAATTCAGCTTCCAGCCCTTGACCTTATCGGCCTTGGACTTGGGATATTTCGGTTTATAGCCGGGGGGCATTTCGATGCCGTCACGCATCGACAGAGGAGTGCCGAAGGTTTGATGACGCCGCGCCTCTAGTATCGCCTTACCGCGATTCCACTGTCCAATGGCCAAGCCGGTCATAAACTCACCAGGGTCAGGCCCTAGTGGCACATCGGTGGACTGGCCATCATTCCAATACCTCTGATAGATATTGGTTTGTTGC
The DNA here is from genome assembly GCA_002336845.1 of Rhodobacteraceae bacterium UBA1943. Lineage (GTDB taxonomy): Bacteria > Pseudomonadota > Alphaproteobacteria > Rhodobacterales > Rhodobacteraceae > Fuscibacter. The sequence goes on along the minus strand of DDEX01000102.1, from coordinate 44,881 downwards.
GGCGCTACCGCATCATTAGCAGAAGCAGGAGCAGCGCCAGCAGTTTCACCAGAAAAAGCAGCACTACCAGCTTGCCGATCAGACGAAACATCGCTTTTCCCCAAAGCCTTACGGAATGTCGGGGTTTCCACATTTTGCGCGTAGATACCCCCGACCTTTGGACGCAGGGTAAGGGCCTGCACCTTTTCCTGCAAGCGGGCATTCACAGCTTGAAGCTGATCAATCTTGCCCGCATCCTTTCGCTTGGCAACCTCATCAGCAAGCAGCAGGCTTGCATCCGCAACAGCCGCGCCAAGGTAGTTTGCGCCGCCCGTAGCGGTTTGCTGGCCCACACCGGGGCCAACAAAAAGGAGTGGGTTGAACCCCGCTTCCTCTGCACGTGCCCGCACATTGGCGGGCTTGTTATATTCGTTCTGCGCGGCGATAGCTTTCTTCTCGGAGTTACGCCCGAGAATGCCGCCCAGAAGCGCGCCAGCCACACCAAGGAGTGACATTAATAGACCCCCCGTTGCTTCCAGCACTTGTTAAGGTCATGCCTTAACTTCTCCGGAGAAACCCAGAAGAAATCACACATAAGTTGCATAACCGGGGTAGGATGGCCCCCTTCCATGAAAGCGGCCACCTCCGTTGCAGGCGCATATGCGATTAGCCACGGAGCAGCCTGCTTATAATCCGTGACTGGGATCGGCCCGAAGCCGCGCGAACGGGCCATTACAGACCGCAGAAGGCGCGAAAGCCTTCCGAATAGATGACCGCCGCCATAGCGCCCAAAGCGCCAAGAGCGGACGGCAACACGGTCTTGAGCAAGATCGGGCCGAGAGTCTTAACAACCGATTCTTTCATTTCGCGGCCTCAAGAGCGGTGGCGATTGCTTCCAGCGCCACAATTTCAGAGCGGATCATAAACGCCTTGTAGGCGCGACCGCCGGGGGCGCTTTCATCCACCATGTCGTGGTTCGCCAGCCGCGTAGCGGCCAGCAGAAGATCGGATTTCTTTGGGCGAGATGCCATTGTATATCCTTTTGCAACTGTTTGTGCAGCGCAGGAACGCGCCACAACCAGAGCCTACAGGGCTTCGCATAATCAGTATTATGTAATACATGTGCGATCCGGCACTGGCCCAAGGCGGATAAAACCGTTAGAAACCGCGAAAAATGAGGTTCCCCGATGTTCGACCGCTCTATCAAGATCGCCCCGTCTATCCTGTCGGCCGATTTCGCGAATTTCGGCGCCGAATGCCGTGCAATCGAGGCGCAAGGCGCTGACTGGGTTCATGTCGATGTGATGGACGGTCATTTCGTGCCGAACCTGACCTTTGGTCCGGCAACCTGCGCGGCGATCCGGCCGCATATCAAAGGCACCATGGATGTCCATTTGATGATCGCGCCGGTTGACGCCTATATTGAGGCCTATGCCAAGGCTGGCGCCGATGTGATCACCGCGCATCTCGAGGCCGGTCCGCACATTCACCGCACGATGCAAGCCATTCGCGGCCATGGGAAAAAAGCTGGCCTTGCGCTGAATCCCGGCACGGGTCTGGAGGCCGTTCCATATCTGCTTGATATGGTTGATATGATCTGCGTGATGACGGTGAACCCCGGCTTTGGTGGCCAGAAGTTCATTCACAGCCAGTTGGACAAGGTGCGCGCCTTGCGTGCCATGATCGGCGACCGGCCTATCCATATCGAGATCGACGGCGGCGTTACGCCCGAAACGGCGCCTTTGGTGGCTGCGGCGGGCGCGGATGTTCTGGTGGCCGGATCTGCGGTGTTCAAGGGCGGTTCTGTCGATAATCCAAAGCCTTACGGTGAAAACATCAGGTCGATCCGGGCTGCCGCCCAGGCAGCCCATGGCTGACCCGGTTCTGGTTTTCGACCTTGACGGCACGCTGATCCACTCTGCGGCAGAGATTCATGGCGTGGCGCGCGATGTTCTGGCACAGGAAGGCCTGCCAGAGCTTTCCTATCCGCTGATCACCTCTTTCGTCGGCAATGGGCTGCCAACGCTGGTAGCCCGGATACTGGCGCATGTGGGTCTGCCCACCAGTGGCGAGCAGCATCACCGCATGGTGGAGAGGTTTGAGAACATCTATCAGCAACGCTTTGATCTGACTTCCTTATATCCGGGTGTTGAGGCGATGCTGGCCGATCTTTCAACCCGCTATCGCCTGGCGATCTGCACCAACAAGCCACAGGCACCAACCCGCGCCGTGCTGGCGCATTTTGGCCTGACCGACCGGTTTGCGGTGGTGATCGGCGGAGATACCCTGCCCCGGCGCAAGCCCGACCCCCTGCCCTTGCTGCAAGCGATCCGCGACTCTGGCGGCGGTGCCGCAATTTTCGTCGGCGATAGTGAGGTGGATGCCGAAACCGCCCGCAACGCGCAAATTCCCTTTGCGCTGTTCACCGGCGGTTACAGGAAAAGCGCGCCAGAAGCCCTTGGTGCACAATGGATTTTCGACCACCATGATGATTTCAGGCCCTGAGTGGGCCTGACCTTGGTCAGACGATCGCCATTTCCAGAAATGGCCGTCCGGCAATCACCCTGTCGATCGACAGCTCCGACAGATCCAGGCTTTGCCAGCCGCCAGTCAGGATATGTTCGGCCGTGCCCCGGCCAATCGCGGGCGATTGTTGCAGCCCATGGCCGGAAAACCCGTTCATGAAGAAAAAGTTCGGCACATCCGGGTGCGGGCCCAGAACCGCGTTCTGGTCCAGAGTATTGTAGTCATATTGCCCCACCCAGTGGCGCACGACCTTTACCGCATCGAACCCAGGCGCGCGATTATAGACCTGTTCCCAGATCACATCCTCGAACAAATGAAGATCGGGTTCGAAGTCATTGGGATCACAGGGGCCATCGCCCTCTGGCACTGTGGCGATGATCCATTGGCCATGCTCTGGCCGCATGTAATAGCCGGTATCGATCAGCAGGGGCGCATCAGGGTGCCGGGCGTTCGGGGCGTCGATGACAAAGACGGTGCGCTTGCGCGGTTCGACCGGCAGCGACAGGCCTGCCCAACCTGCCACGGTCGCGCCGCGGGTTCCCGCCGCATTCACGACCACACCGCATTCCACAAGCTGACCCGAAGCCAGCCGCACCCCTGTCACCCGACCGCAGGCCATCTCCAGCCCGACCGCCTCATCCTTGACAAAGCGCACCCCTTGCGCCCGGGCGGCGTTGCGGAAACCCGCCAGCAAGCCCATGTTGTCAAACCAGCCCTCATCCCTTGGGCCAAAGCTGCCTGCCGTAACGTCACCAACCTCCATCCAGGGATAGCGGGCCTTGACCTGCTCGGGCGTCCAGACCTCGGTTGCGGCGCCATGATCGCGCTGCATCGCCGCCAGATCCGAAAGCAACGCCGCCCCTTCGGCGGTGCGCGACAGGAACAGATAGCCGTTTTCCTTCAACCCCAATGAGGAAACACCGCCGTCCGGCCCCATCTTTTCCGAAAAATTCCGAATGAAATCAATTCCAAAGCGCGAGATTTCCACATTCGTGGCATGGCTGAACTGTTGGCGGACCGAGGCGACAGACAGCGCCGTGGCCGAATGGGCATAGGTCGGATCGCGCTCGATCACCATGACCTTCAGGCCGGGCTGCATCCGCGTCAGCCACCAGGCGCAAGAGGACCCCATAACAGCGCCGCCGATAATCGCGACGTCAACACGTTCCGTCATTTTCGTTACCCTGTTGAACGGCCTCGACAGACCGATGCCACAAGGCATAAACTTGGCGCGGGATGAGGACAACCTGCACCGCAATTTCGCATCCGCAGATGTTGTCATGAAAGGTATGAGGCAAAGTTGACAGGCATTCTGTCACTCCTGACGCGCATTGCCGAAGCGCGTACGGTCCATGATGTGTGGAGCCTTGCGGTTCCGCATTTTGCAGGCTTGGGCTTTTCACGCGTCAATTATGGCTTCACGCTGTATCGCGGGCCCCGGTCGGTCGGCGATCCGGACGACGCATTGTTCCTGACCAGTTGCGATGCGAACTATGCCCAGTTCTATTTTCGCAATGGATTCTTCTCGAAAACACCGGCTTTCCGCTGGACGTTGAACAACGTCGGCGCCTGCACCTGGTCTTGGGTGCGAGAGGCTTTTCTGGCGGGCAAGCTGACGCCGGAAGAGGCGGATACCGTGCGCCAGAACCTGGCAATGGGCATCGTGGCCGGAATTACGGTCAGCTATCCCGAAAACTCGACCAGGGCCAAGGGCGGTCTTGGCCTGATCGCCGATCCCGGGCTGGACCCGCCGACTGTGGACCACATCTTTGCCGAGCGTCACGGAGAGATCCTGTCGCTGGCCCATATGATGCACCTGCGCCTGACCAGCCTGCCCTTCCCCACCGCACGCCGCAGCCTGACCCAGCGCCAGCGCGAGGCGCTGGAATGGGTGGCCGACGGCAAGACCACGCAGGATGTGGCCATGCTGATGCAGATTTCCCCTGCCATGGTGGAAAAGCACCTGCGCCTGGCCCGAGAAGCGTTGAGCGTCGATACCACCGCGCAGGCTGTGGCCAAGGCGGCGATGATGAATCTGATCTTCAACGAACAGCCCGAACTGCCGGGCTCTGTCATGGTTACGACACGCTAGGGTAGGGAATCCCCCACTTTCAGATTTCACCCTGTGGTGGAAGACTGCTTGATGTTCCGTGAGTGGTGGCTTCGGCCAGGAACGGGCGGGCGTGGCGAGCATGTATTTTCATGACGTCGTGTCGGCCTTCAAGGTCGCTTCCTGCGATCTCTCCCTGTCGGTCGTCCTGGCCCATTCTGGCCGGTGATGTCGGAAATTGCCGGGCGTCCTCATCCCCAAGGGCTCGGCAGGCGGTGCGGTCCCCCAGGTCCGCACCGCTTTTTTATGGCAGATCAGGACCAGACCGGAAATGGATCGGCCAGACCGGACCATGCGGCAGGCTCAAAGTGATCTTCAGCCACCAGGGCCGCATTCAGGGCACGGCTGATCTTGTCTTGATCCATGTCGCTGCCGATAAACACCAGCTCTTGCCTGCGGTCGCCCCATGGCGCGGCACTGCGCGCTGCAATCTCTGCCAGCAGCGCCTTGTCCTGCGGCCAGCGGCCCTGCGGAACCGCCGCCCACCAACGCCCCAGCGGGCGCACCTGCGACCAAGCCCCTGACAGTGAAAACTCCCCCGCCCAATCTGGCCTTGTGGCCAGCCAGAAATGCCCTTTGGCCCGGATCACGCCCGGCAGATCGCCGTTCAGAACCGCATGCAGCCGGGCCGGATCAAAGGGTTTCCGTGCACGATAAACGAAAGAGCTGACACCGTATTCCTCGGTTTCCGGCACATGCTCGGCAAAACCGTAAAGCTCTTTGGCCCAAAGCGGGTGCATCGCGGCGCAGTCGGGGTCGAACAGGCCGGTGTTCAGCACGGCGCGTGGGGGAACGGCGCCGAAATCGGCCTCGATCAGGCGCGCCTCGGGGTTGAGGGCGATCACGATGCGCCGTGCCGCCTCTAGCCGCTGGGGCCCGGCCAGCGCGGCCTTGTTCAGCACCACGACATCGGCGAATTCGATCTGTTCGGTCAACAGGTTGACCAGACGCCGCTCATCCTGCGGCCCAAGGCTTTCGCCGCGGTCAGCCAGAAAATCGTGGCTGGAGTAGTCCTTCAACAGATGGGCCGCATCGACCACCGTGACCATCGTATCCAGCCGGGCAATGTCGGACAGGCTGTCGCCCGCCTCGTCACGAAACTCAAAGGTTGCAGCGACGGGCAAAGGTTCGCCAATTCCCGTCGATTCGATCAGCAGATAGTCGAACCGCCCTGCCCCGGCCAGCCGCCGCACCTCTGTCAGCAGGTCATCGCGCAGCGTGCAGCAGATGCAGCCATTGGTCATCTCGACCAGCTTTTCCTCGGCGCGCGACAGTTCGGTCCCCTCGCGCACCAGATCGGCATCGATGTTCACCTCGCTCATGTCATTGACGATGACGGCCACCTTCAGCCCGTCGCGGTTGTTCAGGATGTGATTCAGGACGGTGGTCTTTCCGGCACCCAGAAAGCCGGACAGCACGGTAACGGGAAGGCGGGGATCTGGCGGCATGGCGACTCCATATGTTATAATATAACATATTTGCACCAAAAGCCGGCAAGGATCAACCCAAAGCAAAAGGGCCGGCGCTTGCGCACCGGCCCCCGCACCGCAGTTGCGGCAAGATCAGCCTTGCAGGGCCTTGGCCACTTCGGCGGCAAAGTCCTCGGACTTCTTTTCGATGCCTTCGCCAACCGCCACGCGGGCATAGCCGGTGATCTCGACGCCCGCTTCCTTGGCCGCGGCTTCCACGGTCAGGTCGGGGTTGATCACGAAGGCCTGGCCCAGCAGGGTGTTTTCCGACAGGAACCGCTTCATACGGCCCGGGATGATGTTGTTGTGAATAACAGCATCGGGCTTGGGCTTGGCAGAGGAAGCGTTTTCTTCCAGCGCCTTGGCGGTCTGCACCGCCAGCTCGCGTTCGACCACAACCGGATCAAGCGTGGCTTCCGACAGCGACAGCGGCGAGGTGGCCGCGATGTGCATGGCGAATTGCTTGCCGATTTCCTTGGCCTTTTCGGCCGGGCCGTTCAGCGCAACCAGCACGCCGATCTTGCCCATGCCTTCGGTCGCGGCATTGTGGACGTAAGACACCACGGTGTCGCCTTCCAGAATGTGCAGGCGGCGGAAGTTCAGGTTTTCGCCGATGCGGGCAACGGCTTCCTGGATGACGGTATCCACGGTCTTGCCGTTCAGGTCGGCGGCCTTGACCACCTCAACCTCGTCGCCGGTTTCCAGCGCAACCTTGGCAACTTCGCGCACCAGGGCCTGGAAGTCGGCGTTCTTGGCCACGAAGTCGGTTTCCGAGTTGATCTCGACGGCAACGCCCTTGCCGTTCGACACGGCAACGCCCACCAGGCCCTCGGCCGCAACGCGGTCGGCCTTCTTGGCGGCCTTGGCCAGGCCCTTGGTGCGCAGCCAGTCAACGGCGGCTTCCATGTCGCCGTTGTTCTCGGTCAGCGCCTTCTTGGCATCCATCATCCCTGCGCCGGTCGATTCGCGCAGTTCCTTCACCATCGCTGCGGTGACTGTGGTCATGTCAGACTCCTGAAATCGGATGTTGCCCGGCGGAATATCCCCGCCGGGTGACAGCCCCGTGACGGGCCTTGGGAAAACGGGCCTTAGGCCTCGACGGCTTCTTCTTCGGGTGCGGCTTCCAGCGCGCCCAGGTCAACGCCGGCGGCGCCCATCTGGGCCGACATGCCGTCCAGCGCGGCACGGGCCACGAGGTCGCAGTAGAGCGCAATGGCGCGGGCCGCGTCGTCGTTGCCGGGGATCACATAATCCACGCCCTTGGGCGAGCAGTTGGTGTCAACCACGGCCACGACCGGGATGCCCAGCTTTTGCGCCTCGAGGATGGCGAGGTCTTCCTTGCCAACGTCGATGATGAACAACAGGTCCGGGGTGCCGCCCATTTCACGGATGCCGCCAAGGCTGGCTTGCAGCTTGGCCTGATCGCGCTCCATGCCAAGACGCTCTTTCTTGGTCAGACCTTCGGCGCCGGAAGCCAGTTGCTCGTCGATCTGCTTCAGACGCAGGATCGAGTTCGAGATGGTCTTCCAGTTGGTCAGCGTGCCGCCCAGCCAGCGGTGGTTCATGTAATACTGAGCGCATTTCTCAGCAGCTTCAGCGATCGGCTTTTGCGCCTGACGCTTGGTGCCGACGAACAGGATGCGGCCGCCCTTGGCGACGGTGTCACGCACGACCTTCAGAGCGGCGTCCAGCATCGGGACGGTCTGGGTCAGGTCGAGGATATGGATACCGTTGCGGTCGCCATAGATATACTCGCCCATGCGGGGGTTCCAGCGTGCGGTCTGGTGGCCGTAGTGAACGCCAGCTTCCAGCAGCTGACGCATGGTGAACTCGGGAAGAGCCATGCTCGTATCCTTTCCGGTTTGAACCTTGGCAGGTGTTCTCAGGGTTTCCCCCAACCGGTGGACCTGACGGGATTTCTCCCCGACAAGGCCCGCACCTGCCTGTGAAGTGCGCGCCCCTTAGACTGCCCTGTCCCGGTTTGCAAGCCAAAAGCGGCCCGCCCCTTCATCTTGGCCCAAATATCCCCGCCGGAGGCAACCGACCTTTCTGCTTGCGCGCGGTTTGCCAGATAAGGCAATCAATAGCCATGACGCCAGACATTCTTTGCATCGGTTCCGTGCTGTGGGACATTATCGGCCGCTCGCCTTCCTCCATGCGGATAGGCGCGGATGTGCCGGGGCGCATCACCCGGCTGCCCGGCGGGGTGGCGATGAACATTGCCATGACGCTGGCGCGCTTTGGCCTCTGCCCTGCCATCCTGACCGCTGTGGGTCGAGACCCCGAGGGCGATGAGCTGATCGCCGCCTGTGCCCGGATGGGCCTGATCACCGATCACGCCTATCGCTCGGACGACTTGCCGACCGACCGATACATGGCGGTCGAGGGTGCGAACGGCCTGATCGCCGCCATCGCCGATGCGCACTCACTGGAGGCGGCGGGCGACAAGATCCTGCGCCCCCTGGCCGATGGCCGCCTTGGCACTGCCGAGGCGCCGTGGAATGGCCCCATCGCGCTGGACGGCAACCTGACCGAGGCGCTGCTGTCAGACATCGCCACCTCGCCGCTGTTCGCCGCCGCCGACCTGCGCGTGGCCCCCGCCAGCCCCGGTAAGGCGGAACGCCTTTTACCCCTCATGCGCCACCACCGCGCAACGCTGTATGTGAACCTTGAAGAGGCGAACCTTCTGACCCGCGGCCATGCCGACACCGCCGTTGCGGCGGCCGAGGCAATGCTGGCGCGGGGGGCTGCCCGGGTGCTGGTGACCAATGGCGGCAAGGCCTGCGCCGAAGGCACACAAGGCGCGGGCGTGATCACCGATTGCCCGCCCCCGGTGCTGGTGGCGCGCGTCACCGGCGCGGGCGACACCTTCATGGCCGCGCATCTTGTGGCCGAACGGACTGGCGCGGATCGCGCGACGGCCCTGAACGCCGCCGTTACCGCGGCGGCCACCTATGTCTCGGGCGAAATCGGATCATGACCGCGTTTGCCGGCATGACATGGCTGAACCCGCCCGCACTGGCCCTTGATACGCCAGAGGGTCTGGCGGTGACGACGGCCCCGCATACCGATTTCTGGCGCGAAACCCATTACGGCTTTGTCCGCCATTCCGGCCACGCCCTGCTGCACCCCGTCACCGGCGACTTTTCGGCCGAAGTGACCGTGCGGGGCGACTATCAGGCGCTTTATGATCAGGCGGGCCTGATGTTCCTGTTGGATGAAGAACACTGGATCAAGGCCGGGATCGAGGTGACTGACGGTCGCGCGGTCTTTTCCACGGTTGTCACCAATGGCCGGTCGGACTGGGCGACGATGCCCCTGCCCTTTGCCGCAAGCCCCGTCCGCCTGCGGCTGACCCGGCACGACACTGCGATCCGGATTCAGGTGGCAAACCCGGATGGGGGCTGGATCATGGCGCGGCTGGCCTATATGCCGCTGCGCGATCCGGCGCGCGTGGGGCCCATGGCCTGCTCGCCCGAGCGGGGCGGTTTTACAGCCCGATTTTCCGATTATCTTTGCGGCCCGGCCATTCCGCGCGCCCTGCATGAGTGAAAGAGCAAGATGACCCTGCCACAATCAACACCGCTGACCTTCTCGCCCGAAGTGGCCAAGGCCCGCGCCGACGGTGCCCCCATCGTGGCGCTTGAATCCACCATCATCACCCATGGGATGCCTTTTCCCCAGAACGTCGAAACCGCGCGGCGGGTCGAGGATGAGGTGCGGCGCAACGGCGCCGTGCCCGCCACCATCGCCATCATGGCAGGCCGCATCCACATCGGCCTGACCGATGCGGAGCTGGACTCTCTGGGCCAGGCGCAGCATGTGGCCAAACTCAGCCGCGCCGATCTGGCGGCCTGCCTTGCCACCGGCGGCATTGGGGCCACGACCGTGGCCGCCACGATGATCTGTGCCGCGCTGGCGGGCATAAAGGTGTTCGCCACCGGCGGCATCGGCGGCGTGCATCGCGGGGCTGAGACCAGTTTCGACATTTCCGCCGACCTGCCCGAACTGGCCGCCACGGCGGTGACGGTGGTGGCGGCGGGGGCGAAGGCGATCCTCGATCTGCCGAAAACGCTCGAATATCTGGAAACCGCCGGTGTGCCGGTGATTGCGTTCGGGCAGGATGATTTTCCGGCCTTCTGGTCCCGCTCTTCCGGGCTGAAGGCCCCCTTGCGGATGGATACGGCGGCCCAGATCGCCGCCGCGCACAAGATGCGCGGCACCCTTGGCCTGCCGGGTGGCCAGTTGGTGGCCAACCCCATCCCGCCCGAGGCCGAAATCTCGCGCGAAGAAATCACTCCCGTGATCGAACGGGCGTTGGGCGAGGCCGCGGCGCAGGGTATCGCCGCCAAATCCGTCACCCCCTTTCTGCTGGACCGGATGTTCCACCTGACCGAAGGCCGATCCCTGACCGCCAACATTGCCCTTGTTCTGAACAACGCGCGGCTTGCATCGGCCATTGCGCGGGAACTTGCGGCCTGACCCATTGTCTGGGCAAGGCCGCGTGCCTAGATTGTCCCGGTGCGCGGAGACCTGCCGATGAGTGAACCCGAACCCCAACGCCGGTCCCTGTTCGCGGGGCTGCGCTCGTCTTTCCTGACGGGTCTGGTGGTCGTTCTGCCCGTCGGACTGACGATCTATGTCGTCTGGGGGGTAATCGGCTATATCGACGGCTGGATCCTGCCGCTGATCCCCGCGCCTTGGCAGCCCGAAGCGATCATGCACCGCATCTTCGGACCAGAGGCGAATTTTCCGGTGCGCGGTGTGGGCGTTCTGGTGTTTCTGGTCTTTACCGCCATCATCGGCTGGCTGGCGCGCGGCCTGATCGGTCGTACATTTGTACGGCAAGCCGAGAATGTCGTTGACCGGGTTCCACTGGTCCGTTCGGTCTATTCGGGTCTGAAGCAGATCACCGAAACCTTCTTTGCCAAGAAGGAAAAGAGCTTTGAACGCACCTGTCTGGTTGAATTTCCCCGCCCCGGCAGTTGGGCGGTGGGCATGGTTTCTTCCAGCCCCAAGGGCGAAATTCTGACCAGCCTGCCGCAGGGCGACCAGATGGTCGCCGTCTTTCTTGGCCTGACGCCGCTGACCTCCGGCCTCTTGCTGTTCGTGCCGGAACGCGACGTGATCTATCTGGACATGAAGACGGATGACGCGGTGAAGCTGATCGTCTCGGCGGGCCTCGTCTATCCGGTCACCAAGGACCAGATGCTGACGGCAGTCGCCGCGCGCTAGCGGAACAGCTTTTCCACATCGAACGACGGCTCCACGCCAATCTTCTTTGCCTGGCCTGACAGAAACCGCGCCGCGGCTTGCCGCCCCGCCTGATGCAGTCTTTCGATCAGGCGCGGCCCGGCGATCAGCTTGCTGGTTGCCGACAGTTCCTGCATCAAGGTCTCGTCCGAGATGAGGTGCATCCGCACATCCTTCATCTGTCCCGGCTCTACCTGCCCGCGTCCGATCAGGCGGCGCACGAAGGCGATCGCCCGCAATTCGCCCAGAAGGGCAGCGTTGAAGCTGATTTCGCTGACGCGATCCTCGATCTCCAACGGCGTCATCGGCAGACCTCCGCGCTCAAACGGATTGATCGAGACCAGAACGATGTCATCCGGCAAGCCAGGCTCGTACAACGGAAACAGGGCCGGATTGCCGGTAAAGCCGCCATCCCAGTAATGCTCGCCCCCGATCTCCACCGCCTGAAACACCGTGGGCAGGCAGGCGCTGGCCAACAGGGCGTCGGGCGTCACCTCTTGACCGGCAAAGATGCGGATGCGTCCGGTGCGGACATTGGTTGCGCCAATGGCGATCTGCGGGCCATCAGTGTCGCAGACCCTGGAAAAATCCAGCCGCTCCACCACCGGGCGCAGCGGGTTTTCATAAGCCGCGCCCCAAGCATAGGGGGTCACGAACTGCGATGTGACCCCGGCGAGGGAAATCGGCAGGCTGCTGGCGGTGAAATCGGCCATCGCGGTGGCATAGGGCAGAAAGGCCTTCATCCAGGGCACCAGGCGCAGGTCACCCACCTCGGCCACGTCAGACCACAGCCGCGCCAGGCTGGCGCGCGCGCCCTCATTGCCGCCTTCGATCAGCCCGGCCTTCAATGCCGCCGCATTCAGCGCCCCGGCCGAGGTGCCGGAAATCGCCGCAACCTCGATCAGCGGGTCTTCCAGCAGGCGGTCAAGAACACCCCAGGTAAAGGCGCCATGGGCGCCCCCACCCTGCAGGGCCAGCGATATCCGCCGCATCACATCGCGGTCCAGCCACCATCGACCGAAATCGTGGTGCCGGTCACCTGATCGGCCGCGGGCGAGCACAGATACACCACCGTCCCGCCGATCTGTTCCACCGTGGCGAACTGGCGGCTGGGCTGACGGTCCAGCATGACCTCGCGGATCACGGTTTCGCGGTCCATGTTATGCACCTTCATCTGGTCGGGGATCTGCGCCTCGACCAGCGGCGTCAGCACATAGCCGGGGCAGACCGCGTTGCAGGTGATGCCCTTGCCCGCCACCTCCAGCGCGACGGTCTTCGACAGACCCACCACGCCGTGCTTGGCCGCGACATAGGCCCCCTTGAACGGGCTGGCCGTCAACCCGTGCGCCGAAGCGATGTTGACCACCCGGCCCCAGCCTTTCGCCTTCATCCCCGGCAGGGCCGCCGCCGTGGTATGAAAAGCGGACGACAGGTTAATCGCGATGATCTGGTTCCACTTTTCCACCGGAAACTCATCGATCGGCGCCACGAACTGGATACCGGCGTTGTTCACCAGAATATCGCAGCCCCCCGCCTTTTCGATCAACGCCCGGCAATCATCGCCCTTGGACATGTCGGCCGCGATGTAACGGGCGCTGACGGCATGTTCCGCGCCGATCTTGTCGGCCAGCGCATGATCCTCTGGTCGGTCGGTAAAGCTGTTCAGCACCACATCGGCGCCTGCCCGCGCCAGTTCGATTGCAACGCCCAGACCGATGCCAGAATTCGATCCGGTGATGATGGCGGTCTTGCCCTTCAGAATGGCCATGGAAGCCTCCTATTGCTGTCGGGCAGAGACTACATGCTGCGGCTGCAAAGAAAAGGCACGAGATCGCGACTGGCCAAACATCGGGCATAAAAAAACGCCGGCACAAGGCCGGCGCTAAGTCGTTGAGGCAGGTTTCATACAGGCAAGAAACCTATCGAGCAGTGGGGACTATATACGCCGCCTTTCCGGGCAATCCAAGCTAAAAGTTTGAATTGCCACGAAAGCCGCCGTAACCTTGCGCCCAACAAAGTCACGTCAGAAGGATTCCGGCAGGCATGGAAACACTGTTTTTCGCGCGCAAGGTCAGGCGGCTGGTTGCAGCGGCGATACTGTTTTCCGCGGGCGTCCTGCCAGCCATTGCCCAACCGCAGCACGGCATAGCTATGTATGGCGAGCCTGCCCTGCCACCCGATTTTGTGTCGCTGCCCTATGCCAACCCCGACGCGCCCAAGGGCGGGCAGATCACGCTTGGGGTGAACGGCAGCTTCGACTCGCTGAACCCCTACATCGTCAAGGGCACGGCCCCCGAGGGCCTGGGCGCCCTGACGGTCGAGACCTTGCTGGGCCGAAGCTATGACGAACCCTTCACACTTTACGGCCTGCTGGCCGAATCGGTGGAAACCGACCCCGGCCGCACCTGGGTGCAGTTCACCTTGCGCGACGGGGCAAAGTTCTCGAACGGCAAGCCGGTCACTGTCGAAGATGTGATCTGGTCGGTAGAGATGCTGGGAACCGAAGGTGCCCCCCGCTATCAGACCGCCTGGAAGGCGATTGCCAAGGCCGAACAGACCGGCCCTCGGACCGTGCGGTTCACCTTTACCGGCGGCAACCGCGAGCTGCCGCTGATCCTTGGGCTGCGCCCGATTCTGCAAAAGGCCGACTGGCAGGGCAAGGATTTCACCGCCACCACTCTGGTGCCGCCAATAGGGTCCGGCCCCTATGTGGTGGACAAGGTCGAGGCCGGAAAGTTCATCACTTATCGTCGCAACCCCGACTGGTGGGGCAAGGATCTGCCGTTCAACCGTGGCCTGTGGAATTTCGACACCATCCGGTACGAATATTTCGGCGATGGGCTGGTGACGTTCGAAACCTTCAAGGCCGGGCAACTCTCGGTTTACCGAGAGGCGAATGCTGCGAAATGGGGCAACAGTTACAGCTTTCCCGCCGTGGCGTCAGGTCAGGTGATCAAGGTCGAGGTGCCGCATCAGCGCCCCTCGGGGATCGAGGGGCTGGCCTTCAACCTGCGCAAACCCCTGTTCGCCGACTGGCGCGTGCGCGAGGCGCTGACGCTGGCGTTCAATTATGAGCTGGTGAACAACACGCTGAACGCGGGCGCCCTGCCGCGGATTTCGTCGTATTTCGGCAATTCGGCGCTGGCGGGCGATATGGCGAATCCGGCGCAGGGCGCGGTGCTGGACCTGCTGACCCCTTACAAGGAGAGCCTCTTGCCCGGCGCGGTCGAGGGTTATGCCCTGCCCCCTTCGGATGGCAGCGAGGCCAACCGCAAGAACCTGCGCAAGGCGATGGCGCTGATGGAAGATGCGGGCTGGACGGTTGGCCCCGATGGTGCGCTGGTCGACGCCGGGGGCACGCCCTTTGCGTTTGAGATCCTGCTGCAAACCGGACAGGACGACGTGATCACAGCCGCCTCGATCTATGTCGAGGCGCTGAAGCGGCTGGGGGTGGCGGCCAAGATCACCACGGTCGATTCCGTGCAGTACAAGGAGCGCACGACGAATTTCGATTTCGACATGACGCATTACATCCGCGCGCTGTCGCTGTCGCCGGGAACCGAGCAGTTGCTTTACTGGTCCTCTGCCGGGGTCGATCAGCCGGGGTCGCGCAACTGGATGGGCATTGCCTCTCCGGCCGTGGACGGGCTGATGCAGGCCATGCTGACCGCGAAAACGCCGGAAGAATTTGCCTATGCGGTGCAGGCGCTTGACCGGGTGCTGACCACAGGGCGCTATGTCATTCCGTTCGGATTTTCGCCGGTTTCCCGTCTGGCATATGACCGCAGGTTGCATTATCCGGCGAAATTGCCGATCTACGGCGATTATCCGGGCTTTCTGCCCGATGTCTGGTGGTATCAGGAATGAAGAAACTGGCACTTCTTGCGCTGTTGGCGCTGTCGGCCTGCAACACGGTTGCCGGCGCGGGTGAGGATGTTTCGGGCGGCGCCCGCAAGGTTCAGGGCTGGCTGGGCGGCTGACACAGCCTCCTGGACCGTTACAAAACTTTTGCATGACAAGGGTATTCGGGGCGGCAAACAGAGGCCCCGATGAATATTCTTGTCCTGTGCACCGGCAATTCGGCGCGGTCGATCCTGCTGGAGGCCATTCTGAACCAGCGTGGTGCAGGCCGTGTGACGGCCTTCTCCGCCGGATCACAACCCAAGGGCGCGGTGCATCCGCAATCTTTGCAGCTTTTGGCGGCCAAGGGGTATCCCGTTGCTGGCCTGCGCTCGAAAAGCTGGGATGAGTTTGCCGTGCCGGATGCGCCTGCTATGGATGCGGTGATCACCGTTTGCGGATCGGCAGCAGAGGAAACCTGCCCGATCTGGCCGGGCACGCCGATCCGGGCGCATTGGGGCATTGATGACCCCGCCGCCGCACCCGAAGCTGACCAGCCTGCCGCCTTTGAATTGGCCTACAACTTGCTTCGGGCCAAGGCGGATGCCCTCATCGCCCAGCCGTTCGAGACGCTGGAACCCGGTGCGCTTTCAGCATTGCTTATCCAGATCGGGCGCGCGGCATGATGCCCCGTCGTCTGGTTGCCGAAGCATTGGGAACCGCCATGCTGCTGATGGCCGTGGTCGGCTCTGGCATCATGGCCGAAACGCTGTTTGCCGCGCAGACGGGCGGCGCGCTTTTGGCAAATGCCTTGGCGACCGGCTTTGCACTGTTCGCGCTGATCACCGTGTTCGGGCCGGTTTCGGGCGCGCATTTCAACCCCGTGGTCACAGCGATGATGGCCCTGCGTGGCCAGATCGGCCCAGGCGAGGCCGCCGCCTATATTCTGGCCCAAGTCGCGGGCGCGGTGCTTGGTGTCTGGGTTGCCCATGGCATGTTCGGCCAGCCGATCCTTCAGGTTTCGGCCCATGCGCGCGACGGCGGGGCGCTGTTTCTGTCTGAAGTGGTGGCAACCTTCGGGCTGCTGCTGACCATCCTTGGCGCCCCGCGCGGCAAAGAGGCTGCCTTGGTGGCAAGCTATATAGCGGCGGCTTACTGGTTCACCGCCTCGACCAGTTTCGCCAACCCTGCCGCCGCGATTGCCCGCGCCCTGACCGACAGTTTCGCCGGAATTGCCCCGGCCTCGGTTCCGGCCTTCATTCTGGCCGAGGTCATCGGCGCCGCTCTGGCATTGGCGCTGGGCCACTGGCTTTTCGGGCCTCAGCCCGCCGAGACCTGACCCTCTGCCCCTTCGGGCAGCCGGATCACGGTGACCGAGCAATGCGCCTCGGCCACCACCCGCGCCGAAACCGACCCCAGAAAGCGCCGCGTGGTCGAATGGCCGCGCGCGCCCATCATGATATGGTCGGCCTGCACCGCCAGCGCATGGTCCAGCACCGCGCTGGCAGGATCGGGGTTTTCCAGGATGGTATAGGTCAGCCTGTCGTCGGTCAGTTCGATCCCCTCGGCCCAGCCCTTTAGCGCCACCAGACGGGCGACATGCAGGTTGTTGCCGTGTTCATCCAGCGTCTGGTCAATGCCGATCCGCGCCGTCTTGATCACGTTGACGCAAGCCACCCGTGCATCCGGCTGAATCGTCAGCATCCGCTTGACCGACTGGAACAGCCGCGACGACAGCGCCTCCATTTCCGGCGCCAGATCGACCGCCACCAGCAGGATGGGCGCGCGGTCGATCTGCGCGGCGGTGGCAATCGGCGCCCCAAGGCTTTTGATGCGCCGCATCGCCCGCTTGCGCCGCCAGACCGCCCAGAGCCCGTCTGGCTTCATCCGGTGGGCGCGTTCCGTCAGGCGCACCTGCAAGGGATGCGTCAGATCAAAGATCATCTGTGCGGCGGATTGATACCGCTTGCCCGGCTCCACCTCCAGCGCGCGCAGGATGATTTCTTGCAGCCATTCGGGAATGTCACTGCGCAGCGCGCGCGGCGGCATCGGGTCTTGCCACAGCCGCTTTTTCACCTGCGCCAGCTTTTCCGGGTCGCCAAACGGCCTTTTGCCGGTGGCCAGTTCGTAGATCATCGCCCCCAGCGCATAAAGATCGCTGCGCAGGTCGCCGCGCTGGCGCAGGTATTGTTCGGGCGCGATATAAGGAAAGGTGCCCATCGGAATGGTGAATTCCTCGGCCAGAAGGTCGGGCAACTGGTCATGGCGCGACAGGCCATAATCAACCAGAACCATTTCTCCGCTTTCGCGTTGCAGAAAGTTGTCGGGCTTGAGGTCCAGGTGGATGACATGCTGGCGGTGAATGTCATGCACCGCCGCCGCCATGCGGGCCGCCATCTCGATCACATCCGAAACCGGCAGGGGGGCAGCCTTGAACGCCTCCAGCAGCGACCGGCCGGGGATGCGTTCGGTCACGACATAGGGCATCACGTCGAAATCACCCACGCCCATCACGCGCGGCACATGCGGGCCGGTCAGGCGCGGCAGGATCATCTGCTCAACCTCGAAGCCCACGATGGTGGGGCCATCGTCACCATCCAGGATGGTGGGCACTTTCATCACCATGGCGGTGCGATACAGGGGATGTGTCACCTCCCAGATCGTGGCGAAACCGCCCTTGTGCAGTTGCGCGCCAAGGGTAAAGCCGTCAATTTCCAGACCGGGATGGGGTTTGACCTGCTGCATCTATTCCCCCTTGATCAGCCGCATCGCCAATGCCTCTGGCAGGCCCGCCGCCCGCACCTTGCGCGCCGTCGTGGCGCTGTCATAGCCGACACGGCGAAAGGTCATCTCGTTTGTACCTTTGTCCAATATCGCATAGCCCGCCAGCGAACTGCCATCGCGCGGCTGTCCGACCGAACCGACCACCGCCAGCCAGCGGCGCGAATCCAGCAAGGGCAAGGGATGCCCCATCGGCACCTGATGCCCCGCCACCCGGCCCGTGCGGTCGCAACTGTAAAGCTGCGGGCGGTGCACATGGCCGACCACGATCAACCGCGCTTTCGACACCATGAACGAAGGGCGGGCCTTCATTTCATTCGTGACATAGATCCAGTCATCGGGGGTGTTGGCAGAGGCATGGGTAAACAGCGTATCGCCGTCTTCGATCACCAGAGGCAATCCGGACAAGAACATCTTCTGCGGCACGGTCAGGCGATCGACCGTCCAGTCTATCACCTTGCGGGCATTGGCGTTCAGCGTCTCATCGGCAACCCCGACCGCCCGGTCATGGTTGCCCCGCACCGCGACCGCCCCCGCCGCCACCAGCTCCATCGCCTTGTCCAGGCACCAGCCCGGATCGGGGCCATATCCGACGAAATCGCCAAGAAAGACGATCCGGTCGATCTGCCGGTCAGCCAGATCGGCCAGCACCGCCGAGAACGCCTCGCGGTTGGCATGAATATCCGTCAGGATGGCTAGCCGCATTCCCTCTCCCTGCCCGTCCCCCAACAGGCTCCTCCCAACCGGCCTTCCCCGCCCGTCAGGCCAGCGAAGTGACCCACAGAATGGTCGCGTCATCATCGGAAACCGAGATGACATTATGCCCCATCGAGGCGTCGTAATAGGCGCTGTCGCCCCGGCGCAGTTCTACAGGCTCGTAAAATTCGGTGTAAAGCCGCACCACGCCGGTCAGCACATACAGGAATTCTTCGCCGTCATGGCGGACCCAGCCGTCGAATTCGTCCATGCTGCGGGCGCGGATCGTGGCGCGATAGGGCAGCATCTGCTTTTTCGTCAGCGCCCCGGCCAGCAATTCGTGTTCATAGGTCGAGGTGGCGTGCCCCTGCCCCTCACCCGATTTCGTCACCGAGATCCGCCCCGACACCTGCGCCCGCGACGGCGGGGTGAACAGTTGCGGCACCGACATCTCCATCCCCTGCGCCAGCTTTTTCAGCGCGTCATAGGTGGGTGACATCTGGCCGTTTTCGATCTTGGACAGCGTGGATCGCGCCAACCCGGCCTGCGCCGCCGCCTGCTCCAGAGTCCAGCCCTTGGCTTTTCGCAGATCGCGCACGCGCTGGCCCAGATCCATCGGTTCGACCGCGGGGGCAAGCCCGGTCTCGCGGGCAATTCTGATAAGGCGCTTGGGATCGGCAGACATGGGCCAGCCTTAGCAGATCGGCAGAGCCGCGCAAGCAGCGCCGATTGACCGGGCGGCGGCCCTGCGCGCAAGGCGGATGCCGACGGCGGTTTATCCTGGACACGGCCCAGCAAGGCATGACCGCACCTGACCTGTGCGCCAATGGTGGGCCTGCTCTCTTGTCATGCAAGAGGCTGCTGCCTTGCAAGCCCGGGCAAGCCTCGTTAGGCACGGCGGCATGACCAGCTTTCCACCCTGCCCTGCGCCGTTCAATCTGGCGGCTCACGCGCTGTCTCGCGCGGCAGAGTTCGCTGACAAGTCCGCCTTGCAGATCATCCGCCCCCAAGGTGCCGAAAGGTGGAGCTTCGGGCGGCTGGAGGCTGCGGTGCGCGGCTGCGGCACGGGGCTGTTGGCCCGCGGCTTGCAGCCGGGCGACCGGGTTCTGATGCGTCTGGGCAATACGCCCGCCTTTCCGGTGCTTTATCTGGGCGCGATCGCGGCGGGGCTGGTGCCCGTGCCAACCTCTTCCGCGCTGACCGCGCCCGAGGTGACGAAACTCGCCGCCCGCGTGGCGCCCGTGCTGATCGTGGCCGAAGAGGGCGTCGCCCTGCCCGACCATCCCGCCCCGGTGATCAGCGGCGCGGATGTGCTGGCGATGGAGCGGCTAGCCCCCTGCGCCTGGGACATGGGCGACCCCGACCGGCTGGCCTATGTGGTCTTTACCTCTGGCACATCGGGCAACCCGCTGCCCGTCGCCCATGCGCACCGTGCGATCTGGGCACGGGGTATGATGTATCAGGGCTGGGAGGGGATTTTGCCCACCGACCGGCTGTTGCACGCGGGCGCCTTCAACTGGACGTTTACCTTGGGCACCGGCCTGCTGGATCCTTGGGTGAATGGCGCGACCGCGCTGATTCCAGGCCCGGGCGTGACGCCTGCCGACTTGGCCCTGCTGATGAAGCGGTTCGATGCCACGATCCTTGCCGCAGCCCCCGGCGTGGTGCGGCAGATGCTGCGCGCACAGCTGCCCGCCCTGCCCCGCCTGCGCCACGGCCTTGTTGCGGGCGAAAGCCTGTCGCCCGCCTTGCGCACCCAATGGCAGGCCGCGACCGGCACCGACCTGCACGAGGCGCTGGGCATGTCGGAATGCTCCACCTACCTATCGGGCAGCCCCGCCCGTTCGGCGCCTGCCGGAGCCACCGGCTTTCCCCAGCCCGGTCGCCGCATTGCCCTGCTGGATGAGGCGGGCGCCGAAACCGATGACGGTATCCTTGCCATTCACCGCAGCGACCCCGGCCTGATGATCGGCTATCTCGATCAGCCGCGGGAGACCGCCGCCCGCTATCGGGGCGACTGGTTCCTGACCGGAGATCACGCCCGCCGCGGCCCCGATGGCGCCATGACCTATCTTGGCCGTGCCGACGACCTGATGAACGCCGGCGGTTTTCGCGTCTCGCCGGTCGAGGTCGAGGCTGCGCTTACGGGCCTTCCCGGCATCGCCGACCTGGCGGTCACCGATATTCGGGTGAAAGAGGGTGTGAATGTCATCGCCTGCGCCTATGTAGCGCAGGATGACCACGCTGCCGCGCTGACCGCGCGGGCCGATGCCACGCTCGCCCGCTGGAAGCAGCCGCGCCTTTATCGCCGCCTGCCCGCCTTGCCGCGCGGCGCCAACGCCAAACTGAACCGCCGTGCGCTGCGCGCGGCACTGGAGACCCCGGATGATCCGGCTTGATATCTTTTCCGATCCCGTCTGCCCCTGGTGCTATCTGGGCAAGGCCAACCTTGACCGCGCCCTGGAGGGTGCGGCCGACCATCCGTTTCGCATCGAATGGCATCCGTTCCAGTTGAACCCCGACATGCCGCCCGAAGGCGTGGACAAGCGCAGCTATCTTGCTGCCCGTTTCGGCGGTGAGGCGAAGGTGGATGAAATCCACGACCGCCTGCGCCAGATCGCCCGCCAGAATGGCGTCGATCTGGACCCCGATGTGCCCAAGCGCATCCCCAACACGCTGAACGCCCACCGTCTGATCCATTGGGCCGGGATCGAGGGCAAGCAGACCCCGGTGGTCTCGGCCCTGTTCCGCGCCTATTGGAAAGAGGGGCGCGACATTGGCAACCCCTCGGTTCTGGCCGACATCGCCGGAGCCGCCGGAATGGACCGCGCCGCCACCCTGCGCCTGCTCGAAAGCGATGCCGATGCCGATGACCTGCGTGCCCGCGATGAAGATGCCCGCCACAAGGGCGTGACCGCCGTGCCCACCTTCCTCATCGCGCAGCAATATGTTGTGTCCGGTGCCCAACCGCCCGAGATGTGGACCAAGGTCATCGCCGAACTGGCAGGAAAAAGCTGATATGCAAGCCCGCCTGTCCAACGGTGAATTCATCGCCCTGATCGCCGTGCTGTTCGCCACCATCGCGATTTCCATCGACGCGATGCTGCCCGCCCTGCCCGAGATTGCCGCCAGCCTGTCGCCCGATGCCCCCAACCGTGCGCAACTGGTCATCACCTCTTTCGTTTTCGGCATGGGGCTGGGCACCCTGTTCGCCGGGCCCCTGTCGGACGCCTTTGGCCGCAAGCCGGTGATCATCGGCGGGGCGGTGTTGTATTCGCTGGGGGCGCTGGCCTGCTGGATGGCCAATTCTCTGGAAATGCTGCTGATCGCGCGTGTCGTTCAGGGGCTTGGCTCTGCCGGGCCACGGGCGGTTTCCATTGCGCTGGTGCGCGATTTGTTCGCCGGGCGTGAGATGGCGCGGATCATGTCGTTCGCGATGATGATCTTCACCCTTGTCCCTGCTGTCGCGCCGATGATGGGGCAAGGCATCATTGCGATTGCCGGATGGCATACGATCTTTCTGACCTATGTCGCCTTCGCGGCCTTCAGCTCCGGCTGGCTGGCCCTGCGCCAGCCCGAAACCCTGCCGCCGGAAAAGCGCCGCCCGCTGGCCCTTGGCACCCTGGCGCGCGGCGTGGCCGAGGTGTTTGGCCACCGAATCGTCGTGATCTCGGTCCTGTGCCAGACACTGACGCTGGCCATGCTGTTTTCAACCCTGTCCTCGATGCAGGGCATCTTCGATCAGCGTTTCCATCAGGGTGACAATTTCCCCTACTGGTTCGCCGGAATTGCACTGGCCTCGATGACCGGCAGTTTCGTCAACTCTCGCATCGTCATGCGGGTCGGGATGCGGGCGGTGGTGGTGGCGACCTATGGCTATGTGGTGGTCCTGACCGCCTTGATCCTGGGAATGGTCGCAACCGGAACCATGCCCGAGACGCTGGCCTTCCCGGCGCATCTGCTGTGGTCGGTCGGCCTGTTTGCGATGATGGGGCTGACGATGGGCAACCTGAACGCCCTTGCCATGGAGCCGGTCGGCCATATCGCGGGCCTTGCTTCCTCGGTGATTTCGGCGGTGGCGACGGTTGTTGCCGTGGTGCTGGCCATTCCGGTAGGACAGATGCTGAATGGTACGCAAGTCCCACTCATGGCCGCCGTGCTGGTCTTTGCCGCACTTGCGCTGGGCCTGATGCAACTGGCCCGGCGTTAGCGCGCCTTCGTTTTTTCCGCCAGATCGCGGGCAATGGCGAAGGCCCCCTTGATGCGGTCGGATTCAGATTTCATCTCGCCGGTCAGCACGATCTTGTTGCCCTGCACCTTGGCCCCCGCGCCCTGATCGCGCAGGAATTCGACCAGACCGGCGGGGTTGGCGAACTTGTCGTTGTGAAACTGCACCGTGGCCCCTTTGGGCCCCGCATCAAGGCGGCTGATCCCGGCCCGCTTGCACATCGCCTTGATGCGCACGATCAGCATCAGGGTGTTGACCTCTTTCGGAATGGGGCCAAAACGGTCGATCAGTTCCGCCGCAAAACCTTCCAGTTCCACCTTGCTGGCAAGGCCAGAAAGACGGCGGTAAAGGCCAAGGCGAATGTCAAGATCGGGGATATACCCTTCGGGGATCATCACCGGCACGCCAAGGTTGATCTGCGGCGACCACTGATCGTCAATCGCGCTCAGGCCGCCGATCTCACCCGATTTGATCTTGGCGATCGTCTCTTCCAGCATCTGCTGGTAAAGCTCGTATCCCACTTCGGTGATGTGGCCCGACTGTTCCTCGCCCAGCAGGTTGCCGGCCCCGCGCAGGTCAAGGTCGTGGCTGGCCAGGTTGAAACCAGCACCCAGACTGTCGAGGCTGCCCAGCAGGCGCAACCGTTTCTGCGCCTGTGGCGTCAGCGGCAGGCGCGGCTTGGTTGTCAGGAAGCAATAGGCGCGGGTTTTTGACCGCCCGACGCGGCCGCGAATCTGGTACAACTGTCCAAGGCCGAACATATCGGCCCGCCAGACCACCATGGTGTTGGCAGTGGGAATATCCAGACCCGATTCCACAATGGTCGTCGCCAGCAGCACATCGGCCTTGCCGTCGTAGAAATCATTCATCCGCTGATCAAGGTCGCCCGCCGCCAACTGGCCATGGGCGATGATGTAACTCACCTCGGGCACATGCAGTTTCAGGAATTCTTCCACATCCGGCAGGTCGGACAGCCGTGGCACCACGAAAAAGCTTTGCCCGCCGCGATAATGTTCGCGCAGCAGCGCCTCTCGGATGGTGATTGTATCGAATTCCGAAACATAAGTGCGGATCGCCAGGCGGTCCACCGGGGGCGTGGCGATGATCGACAGGTCGCGCACGCCGGTGAGGGACAGTTGCAGCGTGCGCGGGATCGGCGTTGCAGTCAGGGTCAGGACGTGAATCTCCGACCGCATTTCCTTCAGCCGCTCTTTATGCGTCACGCCGAAATGCTGTTCCTCGTCGATGACCAGCAGGCCAAGGTTCTTGAACTTTACCCCCTTGGCCAAGAGGGCGTGGGTGCCGACCACGATATCCACCGTGCCGTCGGCCATCGCGGCGCGGGTGGCATTGGCGTCCTTGGTGCTGACAAACCGCGAAAGCGGGCGCACCGACACCGGGAACCCCCGGAACCGCTCGGCAAAGCTGCGGTAATGCTGGCGGGCCAGCAAGGTCGTCGGGCAGATCACCGCCACCTGCATTCCCGACAGGGCGGCGACAAAGGCCGCGCGCATCGCCACCTCGGTCTTGCCAAAGCCCACATCGCCCACGATCAGGCGATCCATCGGGCTGCCCTTTTCCAGATCGGCCACCACATCGGCAATCGCCGCCAGTTGGTCATCGGTTTCCTGATAGGGGAAGCGGGCGGCAAAGGCCTCCCAGATCGAATGCGGCGCCTCAAGGATGGGGGCGTGGCGCAGGGCGCGTTCGGCAGCAATGCGCATCAGCCGGTCGGCGATTTCCTTGATACGCTCTTTCAGCTTGGCCTTTTTGGCCTGCCAGGCGCCGCCGCCCAGCCGGTCCAGCAGCCCCTCCTCATGCCCGTAACGGCTGAGGAGTTCGATATTCTCGACCGGCAGGTAAAGTTTCGCGCCCTCGGCATATTCCAGCATCACGCAGGCATGGGGCGCACCAAGGGCGGTGATCGTTTCCAGCCCCAGATAGCGGCCGACGCCATGTTCGACATGCACCACCAGATCGCCGGGCGACAGGCTTTCGGCGTCGCGCAGGAAATTTTCGGCCTTGCGCTTTTTGCGGGGCTTGGCCGCCAGACGGTCGCCCAGCACGTCCTGTTCGCTGATCACGGCAAGGCCGGGGGCGGTAAAACCGGCCTCCAGCGCCCAGACCATCAGGAACAATCCGCCTTTGCTATCAGGCACTTCACGGAAGTCTTTCACCTCACGCGCGCCGGTCAGGCCCTGATCTTCCAACAAGCCCTTCAACCGCTCTCGCGCACCCTCGGACCACGAGGCGATGACGACCTGCCGATCTTGAAGTAATACCTTAAGATGATCTGTCAAGGCACCGAAAAGGCTTACATTCTCTTGCTGCCTTTCCGGCGCGAAACTGCGCCCGATCCGCCCGCCCGCATCCAGAACCCCCGGTCCTGGTGCCTGTGCCAAGGGCGAGAGTTGCACGACACGGGTATCCTTCAGCGCCACCTCCCAGGCGGTATCATCCAGATAAAGCTGATCCGGCGGGCAGGGTTTATAGACCGAATCCATCCGGCCCCGCGCGGTCATCGCCTCTCGCCGGGCGTCATAGGCGTCGGCGATTCCTTCCCACCGAGCCAGCCGCGCGGGCGTGACCTGATCGTCCAGCATCACGGTGGCATCGGGCAGATAGTCGAAAAGGGTCTCCATCCGGGCATGGAAGAAGGGCAGCCAATGCTCCATCCCCTGATGCTTGCGGCCCGCCGAAACCGCCTCATAAAGCGGATCATCCGAACCGCCCGCGCCAAATTCGGCCCGATATGTCTGGCGGAACCGGGTGATCGCCGCCTCGTCCAGAATCACCTCGGACATTGGCGCGAATTCGATGCCGGTCAGCCTTTCGACCGTGCGCTGTGTTACCGGATCAAATCGGCGGATGCCGTCCAACTGATCGCCAAAGAAATCCAGCCGGATCGGCCCGCGCGTGCCCGGTGGCCACAGGTCAACGATACCGCCGCGAATGGCGTAGTCGCCCGGCTCGGCCACGGTGGATACGGGCGAAAAGCCCATCCGCGCCAGAAAACCGCGCAGACGCCCCTCATCCACCCGGTCACCCAGGCGCGCGGCAAAGCTCGCCGTGCGCAGCGTGTCGCGCGCGGGCAGACGCTGGGTGGCCGAGGTCATCGTGGTCAACAGCACGAAGGCGCCCGACAAGCCCCCCGCCAAGGTGGCGAGGGTCGCCATCCGGCGCGCCGAAATCTCGGGGTTGGGGGAAACCCGGTCGTAAGGCAGGCAGTCCCAGGCCGGCAGGTCCAGCACGACGGTGCCCGGCGCATAGACGGCAAGCGCCGCGCGCATCGCCTCCATCCGCTTGTCGTCGCGCGCGATGTGCAGGACGGGCGCGCCCTTGGCCAGTTCCTTGAGCAGGAGGCGGGCGTCATAGCCTTCCGGCGCGCCGCCCAGAATGATGCGCGGGCCAGTCATCTCAGAACGGTGCGCCGATCATCATATTCTGCCACATGCCGAACATCGACGTGATGAAAATGGAAATCATCCCAAGCAGTTGCACAAGAATTCTATGGTTGCGCAACTGGATGTAAACCACCGGCCACTCACCCAGCACCAGCCGGACCTTGCGCGCGCGCCGCACCGAAAGCAGCAGCAGAATGCCCAGCGGCGCGACCAGCAGCAGCAGCGCCTGCGCAAATTCGACCCAATACCAGAAGGCCAGCATCGCCAGCCCCGTAATCATGAAGGTCGCAAACCCCATCAGCCACAAGCCAGAGGTTTCAATGATATCCAGAAGCCGGTCGATGTTGATGCGCGTAAGCTCCCGCACATCGGCCTGTGCCTGCGCCCCGTTCTGCCGTTGTGCCTTGGTGATCATATCCCATGGCACGCCCAGAACCCAGTGGCTGGCCGACGACCAAAGAACCCCCAGCATGATCCAGTACCACAGGTTGGAAAACGACCTGAGGTCGATCAGTTCCAGAACGGTCTTGTAAACACCCACGGCCCGGCCCCTTGCCTGCGCCCTTTTGCGTCTTGAGGCGCGCAGGTTTCCATGGCAGGCAAGGCGCATGTTCGCAAGCCCCTTCGCCGCGCGAGGCCCCAATGTACACGATCCCCAGCCCAGCTCACCGCTTTCGCCGCCTGCGCCGCACGCCTGCCCTGCGCGCCCTGGTGCAAGAGGTCACGCTGACCACGGACGATCTGATCTGGCCGGTCTTTATCCGCGACGGCGACAACATCCGCGAACCCATCGCCTCGATGCCGGGCGTTGACCGGCTGTCGATCGACAATGTGGTGCGTGCAGCCGAAGAGGCTGCGAACCTTGGCATTCCGGCGATCTGCCTGTTTCCCTACACCGACCCGTCGGTGAAAACGCTGACCTGCGAAGAAGCCTGGAACCCTGACAACCTGACCAACCGGGCGATCCGGGCGATCAAGGCGGCGGTGCCGCAGATTGCGGTGATGACGGACATCGCCCTTGATCCCTATAACGCCCTTGGGCATGACGGCTTTGTCGTCGATGGCGTGATCCTGAACGATGAAACGGTCGAGGCGCTGGTCAAGATGGCCTTGGCGCAGGCCGAGGCGGGGGCCGACATCCTTGGCCCGTCCGACATGATGGATGGCCGGATCGGCGCGATCCGCACAGCGCTGGAGGCGGCGGGTCACAAGGATGTGACCATCATGTCCTATGCCGCGAAATACGCCAGCGCCTTTTATGGCCCGTTCCGAGATGCCGTCGGCGCCTCTGGTGCGTTGAAGGGCGACAAGAAAACCTATCAGATGAACCCCGGCAACTCGGATGAGGCGCTGCGTCTGGTCGAACGCGACCTGCGCGAAGGGGCCGATATGGTGATGGTGAAACCGGGAATGCCCTATCTGGATATCTGCCGCCGGGTCAAAGACACCTTCGGCGCGCCGACCTTCGCCTATCAGGTGTCGGGCGAGTATGCGATGATCCGGGCGGCGGCGCAAAATGGCTGGATCGACGGCGACAAGGCGATGATGGAAAGCCTGCTGGCGTTCAAGCGCGCCGGCTGCGACGGTATCCTGACCTATTTCGCCCCCGCGGTCGCAAAGGCTTTGCGGGGATAGTTGCGCAATTTCGCCAGTCTGCGTGCTCCCCGGTGACAGGATGCTGTGAAACAGGTAACTTGCCGGAAACAAAGGGCACATAAGTTGCCGATTATTTCGAGGAGGCGGGCATGATTTCCAGACGTTTGGTCCTTTTGGGCGGCGGTACTGCGGCGCTGTCGGCTTGCGTGGGCGGCAATGGCATCGGGTCGAACGGCGCGGCGCAGATCGACGCGCGGGTCAATGCGACGCGCGACTATCTGTTCCAGCGCTATCCCGGCACCCAGGACCTCGCCGCACGGTCGGCCGGGGTGCTCTACATGCCGCTGGTGACCGAGGCGGGCTTTGGCTTTGGCGGCAGTTATGGCCGCGGCGCGCTGCGTATCCGTGATGTGACGGTGGATTACTATTCCGCCACCAAGGCCAGTTTTGGCCTTCAGATTGGCGCGCAGCAATATGCCCATGCGCTGTTTTTCACCACCGACGCGGCGCTGGCTGATTTCCGCCGATCGCCCGGTTGGGCTGCGGGCGCCGACATCCGCTATGCCACGCCCGAAATGGGCCAGAGCCTTGGCAAGGAAACGACCGAGCTGGATCCGGTCGTGGCGCTGGTTTTTGGTCAGCAGGGCCTGATTGCGGGGGCGTCGGTTGCCGGGGTGAAATACACCCGCATCATCCCGTAACCCTTGGCCATCGAGCAGCTAATCGCGCAATACGGGCCGCCTGCGGTTTTTGCGGGCGGTTTTCTCGAAGGCGAAACCTTGGCGATCCTGGGCGGGTTCATGGCGCATCGGTTGCAAGGCAGTGGCCTTGCCAGTGGCCCGGGCATGGCGCTGATGGTGGGCCTTGGCGCGTGGAGCGCGGATCAGATGTGGTTCCTGCTGTCGCGCCTTGCGCCCGATCGGGGCGTGGTGCAACGGTTGCGTGTCAAGGCCGCAGCCAGCCGCGCAGCGGGCTTCGTGCAACGCCACCAGATTCTGCTGGCGCTGTCTTATCGCTTCGTGCCGGGGCTGCGCATCGTGGGGCCGATTCTGCTGGCGCAGACCGGGTTGCGCTGGCCGGTCTTTCTGGCGATCAATACCGTTGTGGCTGCTGTCTGGGCCAGCCTGTTCACGGCGCTTGGCTATCACTTCGGCCTTGCGGCCGAGCATGTTCTGGGCCACCTGCACCCGCGCCATTGGACATGGCTGCTTGTGGCGGTTGCGGTGGTGGGCCTTGCCGGCCACCTTGTTTTCAGCCGCCGTTCAGCCCAGAAGCCGCCGGATCAGGCTTGAGGTGTCATTCCGCCCGCCCCCCATCAGTTGCACATCCTTGTAGAACTGATCGACCAAAGCGGTCACCGGCAGTTGCGCGCCGATCTGGTCGGCGGTTTCCAGACAGATTTTCAGATCCTTGCGCATCCAGTCCACCGCAAAGCCGAAATCGAATTTTTCGGCCAGCATGGTCTTGTGGCGGTTCTGCATTTGCCACGACCCGGCGGCGCCCTGGCTGATCACCTCAACCACCGCCTCACCATCAAGGCCCGCCTTCTTGCCAAAGGCCAGCGCCTCGGCCAGCCCTTGAACCAGCCCGGCGATGCAGATCTGGTTCATCATCTTGGCAAGCTGCCCTGCCCCCACATCCCCCAGACGGCGGCATACCCGGGCATAAGCGGCCATCACCGGCTCTGCCCGGTCATAATCGGCCTGGGTTCCGCCGCACATGATCGACAACACACCATTCTCGGCCCCCGCCTGCCCGCCCGACACCGGCGCATCGACATAGCCGATGCCTTTTTCGGCAGCGATGGCGGCAAGCTCCCGCGTCACCCCCGCCGACACGGTGGTATGATCGACAAAAATCGCGCCCTTGGCCATTCCGGCAAAGGCACCGTCCGGCCCGGTGCAAACCTGCCGCAGGTCATCATCATTGCCGACGCAAGCCATGACGAACTCGGCCCCTTCGGCCGCAGCGCGCGCCGTCGCTGCCGCCGCAAAGCCGAACTTTTCCACCCAAGTCTGTCCCTTTTGCGGGCTGCGGTTCCACACCGTGACCTGATGCCCCTTGGCCGCCAGATGCCCCGCCATCGGGAAACCCATCACACCCAGCCCAAGAAACGCCACCTTCGCCATGCTGTGAACCCCATCGCATTGCCGCCATTCCGGTTTCGGACTAGGAAGGCATCGCGTTCCCGCCGTCAAGGAGACCTGAATGGTCATCGCGTTCCGCTGGCTTTTGCGCCTGTTCACCGGCCTTGTCGTGCTGGGGGTTGTGGGTTTGGCTTTGGCCTATTGGATTCTGACGCGCTCGCTGCCGGATTATAACGAAAATTTCACCCTCTCCGGCCTGTCTCAGCCGGTTGAGATCGTGCGCAACAACAACGATGTGCCGCATATCTTCGCCAAGACCGAAGCGGATGCCTTTTACGCGCTTGGCTTTGTTCATGCGCAGGACAGGTTGTGGCAAATGACGATGCTGCGCCGGACGGCTCAGGGTCGCCTGTCGGAAATCTTCGGCAGCCGCACCGTCAAGATTGATGAGCTGATCCGGCGGCTGGATCTGTATACCTTGGCCAAAACCTCGGTTGCGGTGCAGGATGACCGCACCAAGGCCGCGCTCGAGGCCTATTCGGCCGGGGTGAACGCCTGGATCGAACAGGTGAACAAGGGCGCGCGCGGGCGCGGTGCGCCGGAATTCTTCTTTTTCTCCAATGAGATCGCAGCCTGGTCACCGGCCGACTCGCTGGCGATCATGAAGTTGATGGCGCTGCAACTGTCCAGCCATCTGGAATCAGAGGTGCAGCGCGCGCAACTGTCGCTGATCCTGCCGCCGGAACGGCTGCGCGACCTTCTGGCGGATGATCCGAACCCCGCCGTCGCCGCCCTGCCCGATTATGCCAGCCTGATGCCCGGCCCGATGCCTGCCGCCAACCCGCACAAGCTGGCCTATCTGGATGACCCGCTGTCGCCCTTTCACAGCGCCCCCTTCGCGGGCGCGTCGAACGCCTGGGCGGCGATGCCGAAACGCTCGGCCGCGGGGGGCAGTCTGCTGGCCAACGACCCGCATCTGCAGCTGACCGCGCCGTCGTTCTGGTATCTGGCGCGGCTGCAACTGCCCACTGGCGGGGTGATCGGCGGCACGATTCCGGGCATGCCGGTGGTGCTGGTCGGGCGCAGCGACAAGCTGGGCTGGGGCCTGACCTCCAGCTATCTCGACGATCAGGATGTGGTGATCGAAAAGGTCAACCCCGCGAACCCCGAGGAATATATCACCCCCGAGGGGCCAAAGCCCTTCACCACGCGCCGCACCATCATCACCGTCAAGGATGCGCCCCCGGTCACCATCACCCAAAGGTGGAGCGAAAGCGGACCGATCCTGCCCGGCAGCCATTATGACCTGCAATCGGTCACGCCTGCGGGCCATGTGGCCGCGCTGGAATGGACGGCGCTGTCAGACAAGGACACCTCGATGACGGCGGCGATCCGGCTGATGACCTCTGCCACGGTCGATGAGGCTATCGAGGCCGGGCGCCTGTTCATCGCCCCCAGCCAGAACCTGATGCTCGCCGATGAGAATGGCATCGCGCTGCAACTTATCGGCGCCATGCCCGCGCGCGACCCCAGCCACCGCACGCAAGGCCGGATGCCCGCACCCGGATGGGAGGGCAAGAACCGCTGGACCGGGATGCTGCCCTATGAGGACAACCCGCGCTTTGTGAACCCGGCCTCGGGCCTGTTGGGCAACACCAACAACAAGGTGATTGACCGCCCCTTCCCGCTGCATGTCTCGTTCGACTGGGGCGACACCCAGCGCATCCAGCGCTGGCTGGCGCTGATGAAAACCCGCGAGGTGCATACCCGCGAAAGTTTCATCGAGGCGCAGCTTGATACGGTGGACCCGACGGCGCGCAACCTTCTGCCGCTGATCGGGGCCGATCTGTGGTTCACCGGCGATGCCGCCCCCGAAGGCACGCCGGAGCGCCAGCGCCAGACCGCGCTGAAGCTGATGGCCGAATGGAATGGCGAGATGAATGAGCATCTGCCCGAACCCCTGATTGCCGAAGAATGGCTGCGCGTGCTGCAAGACCGGCTGATCCGCGATGAAATCGGCCCGATGGCCGACAAGTTCACCCATGTTGAGCCGCTGTTTATCGAACGCGTGTTCAGGAATGAGGGCGGTGCATCTGTCTGGTGCGATGTGATCCAGTCGGCGGCGGTGGAAACCTGCACCGACATTGCCCGCAGCGCGCTGGACGAGGCGCTGCTGAACCTGTCGGAAAAGTATGGGCCGAACATCGAAAGCTGGCGCTGGGGCGATGCCCATCAGGCGGCGCATGACCATCCGGTCTTGGGCGACGTGCCGGTGCTGCGCTATTTCGTCAACATCCGCCAATCGACCAGCGGCGGCGACACCACGCTGATGCGCGGCCGCACCAAGGGCGACGGGCCGGAACCGTTCCTGAATGTGCATGCCGGGGCCTATCGCGGGGTCTATGACTTTGCCGACCCGGATTCTTCGGTCTTCATCATCTCGACCGGGCAGTCAGGCCATCCACTGTCGCGGTTTTATGATGACCAGTCAGAGCTTTGGCGGCGCGGTGAGTATATTCCGATGAGCCTTGATCCCGCGCTGGCGCGGGCGGCTGCGGTGGGTGACGCATGGCTGACCCCGGCACCGAAATGACCCCACCGGACCGGATTGTCACGGCGCGCCTGACCCTGCGCAAGGCGCGGATCGACGATCTTGAGGCGCTGCATGACGTCATGCGCCGCCCCGAGGTCATGCGTTATTGGTCACGCCCCGAGCATGACAGCCCCGAGGAGACCGCGGCCTTTCTGACCGCAATGATCGAAAGCAGCCGAGGCGTGTCGGATGATTTCATCATCGAGCATGACGGGCACGCCATCGGCAAGGCGGGGGCCTGGCGCCTGCCAGAGGTCGGCTTTCTGCTGCACCCCGACTTTTGGGGCAAGGGTTTTGCCCATGAGGCGATGACGGCGGTTATCGAACATCTGTTCATATGGCATGACATCGACCACCTAACAGCCGAGGCTGATCCACGCAACGCCGCCTCTCTGGGCCTGCTGACACGGCTGGGGTTTCAGGAAACGCATCGCGCCAGCCGCACGATGCAGTGGCGGGATGAGTGGTGTGACAGCGTATATCTGCGTCTGCCCCGATTGGGCGTGAGACCGGGCGTGAGACCGGGCCCAACTCACAGGTCGCGATAACGCTTTTCCTGCCGGGCGGTCCACAGAACGGAAATCTGCCAACCGTCGTCGTCCTGCTCTTCGCGCGTGACCACACCTTCCTGATGCAGCCAGGCGCGCCGCTTGCCATCGGCAAAGCCAAGGGTCAGGTGCCGTTCTGATTTTTCCTCATCAAACGCGGCCGAAATTGCATCCAGCAGCACGGGCAAGCCTTCGCCCGTCAGGGCAGAGATCGGGAAAACCCCGTCGCGGTTGGCAGACTGCGCGGCCAGCGCCTCTTGCTGGCCAGGGTCCACCAGATCCAGCTTGTTCCAGACCTCGAACATCGGCACGGCCTTGTCCATGCCCAGCGAGGACAGGATGTCGGTCACATCCGCCGCCTGTTCGGCCGTCTCGGGGTGGCTGATGTCGCGGACATGCAGCACCAGATCGGCCTCCAGCACCTCTTCCAGCGTGGCGCGGAAGGCGGCGACCAGTTGCGTCGGCAGGTCGCTGATAAAACCCACGGTGTCAGAGGCAATGATCTTGCGCCCCGAGGGCAACACGATGGCCCGCATCGTGGGGTCCAGCGTGGCGAACAGCATATCCTTGGCCAGCACATCGGCCCCGGTCATCCTGTTGAACAGTGTGGATTTTCCGGCGTTGGTATAGCCGACCAGCGCCACGACGGGAAACGGCACCTTGCGGCGGGCGGCCCGGTGCAGCTCTCGTGTCTTGACCACACGCTCCAACTGCTTTTTCAGCCGGATCACCTGATCGTCGATCGCACGGCGGTCGGCCTCTTTCTGCGTCTCGCCGGGGCCGCCGACAAAGCCAAAGCCGCCCCGCTGGCGTTCAAGGTGGGTCCAGGCCCGGACCAGACGGCTGCGCTGATAGCTGAGAGCGGCAAGTTCGACCTGCAACACGCCCTCGCGCGTGCGGGCGCGGTCGGCGAAAATTTCCAGGATCAGGCTGGTGCGATCCAACAGCTTGACGCCCCATTCCTTTTCCAGATTGCGCTGCTGGATGGGAGAGACCACGCCATCCACCAGCACCAGCGCCACTTCCTGTTCTTTGAACCGCGCGCCCAGTTCCTCAACCTTGCCAGATCCGAACAGCGTGCCGGGATGCACCCGCGACAGGCGCACCACCTCAGCCCCCAGCACATCCAGCCCCGGCAGGGCGCCCGCCAGGCTGACAGCCTCGGCCAGCGCATGGACGGCAAGGCGGCGGGTCTGGGCCCCCTTCAGTTCAGGATGGATGATCCAGGCCCGGGTGCGGACGGCCGCAGTCTCATAGGCTTCGATCCCGCCGTCAGCTTCGAACGGCAGGTCAAAGTCATCGTCATCCTCTGGAAGATCGGAAATCAGTCTTCGCCTTCGTAAAGGTTAACCGGCCCGCCCGGCATGATGGTGGAAATCGCATGCTTGTACACCAGTTGCGATTGTCCATCCCGGCGCAACAGTACGCAGAAATTGTCGAACCAGGTGATGACACCCTGCAACTTGACCCCGTTGATCAGGAAGATCGTGACCGGAATCTTTGCCTTGCGGACATGGTTAAGAAAAGCATCCTGCAAATTTTGCTTGTCGGCGGCCATCGGTTTCTTGCCCTTTTTGTCAGTCGCGCGTGGCGTCCCCCCTCGCTTGGAACGCCCGAATACCAGTATTGCGCGACCGTTTGGGGAATTCCAAGCCCAAAACAGCACTTTAGGTAGAGGTGGGTCAGCAGTGCCCCATCAGCCGCGCCATGTGTCGGGCAGCAAAAGCACCAGGACGGCCAGAATGTCCAGCCGCCCCAGCACCATTGCCGCGCCCAGAACGAACCGGCCCGGCAGATCGACCGCGGCCCAAGGCTGGCCCATCTCTGGCAGAATCGACACCACGGGGGCGGTATTCGTCAAGGCTGCGATGGACATAATCATCGCATTTTCAAAGCCTTGCCCCGTCATGGTCAGCAGGCCGGTCGTGGCCGCAAGCAGCAGGCCGAACAGGGTAAAGAACACCCAGGCCAGGGCCACGCCCTGCCGGGCGATCTGACGCGCGACACCGTATTGTCCGGCCACCAGATTGGGATGGATCAGGCGCTCCAACTCGTCCTGCGAGTGGCGAAAGAGGGCGACTACCCGCAAAAGCCGGATCCCCCCCGCTGTGGTGGCAACGCCGCCACCCAGAATCGCCAGCCCCCAGAAGGCCGCCGCAGCCGCAGGCTGATGCGCCCATGCCAGGGCTTGCGGCCAACTGGCGCTTACAAACCCCGTGGTGGTCAGGAAGGAAAGGGTCATGAACAACTCGCTCCACCAGGCGCGCAGCAATGCGGCGATATCTGCGCCCGCACCTGCCTGTGTCGCCCCCCACCACAGGCGCAGCACGATCACCCCCGGCACCACCGCCAGCAACAGGGCAGCAGTCCGCAATTCTGGATCGTGCCAAAGCGGCTGCGTGCGTTGCAGCCCCAGCGCGCGGGTCAGCGGCCATCGCGACAACGCAAGCAGCAGGAAGGCAAAGACCAGCACTTCGCCCAGCCACCCGGCCTGCCCCGCAGAAAGCCCGCCGATCGGCGAGATGCCCGAAGTGGACAGCGTGGACATCGCATGGCAAAGGGCCACCAGATTGCCCTCGCCTGCCAGCAGCAGCAGGATCCACAGCGCCAGTGTCATCGCGGCATAAAGCGGTGCGATGCGCAGCGAAAACCGCATCAGCCGGGCACCGAATCCGGCGACCTCGGTTATCTGGCTGGCACCAGAGCGGCCCGGGGTGCGGCCCGTCAGCACCTCCATCCCGCCAAGGTTCAGCGGCATCAGCACCGCCAGCGCCACCACAAGGATATAAAGCCCGCCCAGCCAGCCCACCATCGCCCGCCACAGATGAACCGAAGGTGAAAGGTCAGCCGGCCCGAAAATCGTCGCCCCGGTTGTGGTAAAGGCGGCCAGCATGTCGAACCACGCATCGCGCATCTGCAAACCACCGCCCTCTTCCGGCAATAGCGGCAGCGCCAGCAGCGGGGGCAGTACCACATAGGCCAGCGCCACGGCCAGCAACTGGTGGCGCGCGCCGGGCCTGCGCCGGGCCGGTCGCACGACAATGCCCAACATCCCGGCCAGCACAAGCACCGTGACTGCGGCATAGACGAAGGCCCGCGCCACGCGATGAGATTGCGAAATCTCGGCATGAATGGCGGGCACCAGCATGGCAAGCCCGCAAAGCGCCATCAGAACCACCAGCAGCGGAAGTTCCCGAACCCGTTGCATCGCCTAGAAAAACTCGACCGAGACTTGCAGCAGACGCTCGACCTCTGGCACGTCTTTGGTCATGGCAAACAAGGCGACCACATCGCCCGCGTCAATCCGCAGGTCGCCACTGGGCTTGGCAAGCTGATCGCCCTTCATCACCCCGCCGACCAGCACGCCTTCGGGAAAATCGATGTCGCGGATCTGCTTGCCCGCCATGGGCGAGGTTGACAGGACCATCGCCTCGATCACCTCGGCCTCGGCATCGCCGATGGAATAGATCGCCCGCACCCGGCCATGACGGATGTGCCGCAGGATCGACGAAACCGTCACGGCGCGCGGGTTGATATAGGCGTCGATGTCCAGGGGCGCCATCAGGCTGGCCAGCGTCGGGTCATTGACCAGCGCAATCGCCATCGGGCAGCCTGCCTGTTTGGCCCGCACGGCGGCCAAAAGGTTGGTGCGGTCGTCGTCGGTCACTGTCAGCACGGCATCGGCCCGCTCGATCGCCGCCTCGGCCAGCAGATCAAGATCCATCCCGTCGCCCAGCAGAACGATCGTTCGGTCAAGCCCATCGGCGGCAGATTCGGCCCGGGTGCGGTCTTTCTCGATGATGCGGGCGCGCACCCGCTCGGTCCGGCTTTCCAGCGTGCGGGCAACCTCCAGCCCGACGTTGCCGCCACCGATGATGATCACCCGTTCCTGCCGCTTGGATTTCTTGCCAAAGGCTTCCAGCGTGCGCTCGACATCGGCGGAATGGACAAAGACATAGATCTGGTCGCCCGGCAGCAACAGGTCGCGCGGCTCCGGGGCATAAAGGTTATCCTGCCGCCGGATACCGACAACAATCGCCCGCAGGGTCGAAAACAACTCGCTCAGATGGCGCAGGGGCGTCATCAAGACCGGGCAATCCTCGGTCAACTGGATGCCCAGCAGTTGGGCCTTGCCGCCCATGAAACTTTCGGTGTCAAAAGCCGCCGGCGCCGCCAGCCGTTGCAGCGCCGCCTCGGCGACCTCGCGTTCGGGGTTGATGATCACGTCAATCGGCAGATGCCCTTGCCGGAACAGATCGGCATAGGCATCGTCCTGGTAGGATTGGTCGCGGATGCGGGCGATCTTGCGCGGCACCGAAAACACCGAATGCGCCACCTGGCAGGCGATCATGTTCACCTCGTCCGACTGGGTGGCGGCGATGATCATGTCGGCGTCGCGTGCACCCGCGCGTTCCAGCACGTCGGGATGGCTGGCATGGCCGTGAACGCCTTGCACATCAAGGGTTTCCGTCGCCCGATGCACCAGATCGGCGTTCTGGTCGATGATCGTCACATCATTCTTTTCGCCCGAAAGGTGGCGGGCGATCTGCCAGCCCACCTGCCCCGCGCCGCAGATGATCACCTTCATTGAAAACTATCTCCGGTATCCGCAAGGTCAGGCTTGGCACGCGCGCCTGCGGGGGTCAAGGCAAGTCTGGCTGCCGCTAAAGACAGGGGTTCATCACCGGCAAACGCGGCACGGCAGGCAGCATTGCAACGCTTGCTCCTGCGCCTTTCCGGCCAGCATTTCGGAAATGCTGTCCAGTCAGCCCTCACCCCTGGCCTGATCGCAGGAAGCGACATCCGCCCTGGCCATCGGGCTTTTGGCCAGCATTTCTTCCAGCGCGGCAGGCGCGATCGGCGGATAGGCGTTCGCGGCCGAAGCGGTCAGGGCAGCCTGCCTCACTCATCGTCGCCCTCATCCTCGGCATCCTCGCCCTTTCCTTTGGAGGATGTCACGACCCCAAGACTTTTCAGCTTGCGGTGCAGCGCGCTGCGTTCCATGCCCACAAAGCCTGCCGTGCGGCTGATGTTGCCGCCAAAACGGTTGATCTGGGTCAGCAGGTATTCACGTTCGAACACCTCGCGCGCCTCGCGCAGGGGCAGCGTGGCCATGCCGCCGCCCAAAACCAGCTTGCCGCCGCTTTCGGTAGCCGTTTCCTGGCCAGGCAGTTCGCGCGCCTCGATCAGCCCGCCGGAATCGCCCAGGATCAACACCCTCTCGATCACATTGCGCAACTGGCGGATGTTTCCGGGCCAGGACATGGTTTGCAGCATGGCCTCGGCCTCGGACGTCAGGTCGCGCATCGGCAGGCCCTGGCTGCGGTGAAACCCTTCGATGAAATAGCGCGTCAGTTCGGGAATATCCTCGCGCCGTTCCTCCAGCGGGGGAACGGCGATGGGCACCACATTCAGCCGGTCATAAAGCTCTTGCCGAAAGCGGCCAGCCTGGATCTCGGCCCGCAGATCGCGCGTGGTCGAGGAGATGACCCGCAGATCGACACGGACCTTGTCGGCGCCGCCCACCCTTGTGAACTGTTGTTCGGTAAGCACGCGCAGGATTTTCGATTGCGTGCCCGGCGGCATGTCGGCCACCTCGTCGAAATAGACGATGCCGCCATGGGCTTGTTCCAGCAGCCCCTTTTCCACGCCCCGCTCGGTCGTTTCGCGACCAAACAGCACCTCTTCCATGCGCTCGGATTCAATCGTGGCGGACGAGACAGAGACGAAAGGCCCCGAGGCGCGGTTGGAATGGGTGTGGATGAACCGCGCGGCCAGCTCTTTGCCCGACCCCGCCGGGCCAGTCAGCATCACACGGCCGTTGGACTTCGTAACCTTTTCAAGTTGCGATTTCAGCGCCCGGAAGGCAGGAGACGAGCCCAGCATATCCGAGGTTACCCCGTCGCGACGCCGCAGGTCGGCATTCTCGCGCCGCAGCCGGCTGGTTTCCATCGCGCGGCTGACGACCACCATCAACTGGTCGATGTTGAAGGGCTTTTCGATGAAGTCATAGGCGCCCTGCTTGATCGCGGCGACCGCAATCTCGATATTGCCATGGCCCGAAATGATGACGATCGGAATATCCGGGTTGTCGCGCTTGACGGTTTTCAGAATGTCGATCCCGTCCATCCGGCTGTCTTTCAGCCAGATGTCGAGGATCATCAGCGCAGGCGGCTCGGCGTTGATCGCCTCCATGCACTCATCGGAATTCGCCGCAAGGCGAACGGCGTAGCCCTCGTCTCGCAGGATATCGCCGATCAGTTCGCGAATGTCTTTCTCATCGTCGGTAATCAGGATGTTGGTCATGACTCTGCCTGGCCTCCGCCGGTTCCATTACGGCCTGCACGCCGGCGGGTCAGCCGGGGCAGACGGATTACAGCCATCGCGCCGCGATGGTCGTTGCCTTCGAAAACGGGCGCATCTTCCAGCGTCAGCGTCCCGCCGTGTTCCTCGATGATCTTCTTGACGATAGGCAGGCCAAGGCCGGTGCCCTTTTCGCGCGTCGTCACATAGGGTTCGAACAGCCGTGCGCGGTCGGGCGGCAGGCCGATGCCATTGTCGGCAATGGTGATGGTCGCCCCCTCTCCATCGGACAGCATTTCTATTCGAATCTCGGGCACCAGACCCACGGGCGCGCCCTTTTCCTGCAAGGATTCAATTGCTTCCCCGGCGTTCTTGATCAGGTTTGTCAGCGCCTGGCCAATCATCGTGCCGTCAATCTCCAGCAGCACCGGCTGATCGGGCAGCGCCTTGCGGAATTTCACGCCGGGCTGACCGTTTTCCTGAAGCATTGCCGCCGCGCGAACAAGATCGACCAGATCAGCCTCTCGCCGGTCGGGTTCGGGCATTCGGGCAAACTTGGAAAACTCATCAACGATGCGGCGCAAGTCATTGGTCTGACGCACGATAACATCGGCCAGCGCCTCCAGCTCTTCCGGCTCTGCCACCTCGCGGCGGAACTTGCGCTTGATGCGTTCAGCAGAAAGCTGAATGGGGGTCAGCGGGTTCTTGATCTCATGCGCGATGCGCCGCGCCACGTCGCCCCAGGCCGCCATGCGCTGCGCGCTGACCAGATCGGTCACATCGTCAAAGGCGACCACATAGCCTTCAACCCGGCCGCCACCCGTGCGGCGCGGGGTCATGCGCACCAGAAGGCTTTCCAGCTTGCCCTGGCGCGTCAGGCGGATTTCCTCTTGCACGGCACCCTGCCCCTCGCGCAGCCGATCGAACAGGTCACCAAACTCGGGCACGGCCTGCACCAGCGGTTGATCGGTCGCCCCCGTCATATCCAGCAGGCGTGCCGCCGCCCGGTTGGAAAAGTCGATCCGCCCCTCGGGATTCAGGCCGATCACCCCGGCCGTCACGTTGGACAGCACCGAATCGAACAGCCGCCGCTGGCCTTCGGTCTGGCTGTGATTCTGCATAAGGGCCTCGCGCTGGCCCTTCAGTTGATGCGTCATCTGGTTGAAGATACGGCCAAGGGTGGCGATTTCGTCGTCGCCCTCTTCCTCGGCCACCTGCACCTCCAGATCGCCCGCGCCAACCCGGCTGGCCGCCGCCGCCAACCGCCCGATGGGGCGCGACAGGCGTTCGGCGAACCACAGGCCCAGCCAGACGGCCGCCAGAACGAGAATCAGCGCAAATCCCAGATACAAAAGGCCAAAATTGAACAGAACACGACCGCGCTCGGCCTCGAGCTGTTGATACAGCGCCACGGTCTGCTTGGTATCATCCAGCAGGGACAGCAATTTTCCGTCCACCGTGCGCGAGACGTAAAGGTAGCGGTCGGCAAAGGCATCGAGATGCACAAGGGCGCGAAACTCGTCATTCGCCCAATCCTCGATGATGACGGTCTCGCCGGCCTTGGCGCGCGCAAGCTGATCTGCGGTCGGCTCATCGAAATCGAAGAGATAAGACCGTTCGCCCCGCGTCTTCAGCTCGCCGCCGCCGTCGATCAGGAACACCTCTTTCAGCCCGCGCTGAACGGCGGCCTGACCCTGGGTCAGCACCGG
This sequence comes from Rhodobacteraceae bacterium UBA1943, assembly GCA_002336845.1. Classification (GTDB taxonomy): domain Bacteria; phylum Pseudomonadota; class Alphaproteobacteria; order Rhodobacterales; family Rhodobacteraceae; genus Fuscibacter. The sequence goes on along the minus strand of DDEX01000102.1, from coordinate 3,759 downwards.
GCGCACATCGCCATCGGACAGGAAAAAGGTCGATTGCTTGGCCACGTTCAGATAGGCGGCCAGCTTTTGCGCGTCTTCGGTCAGCGCCGCCGTATGCTCTTCCTCGTAGGCCTGTGCTGCGGACAGGGATGAGCCGACCACATTGCGCACCCGGTCGGAAAACCAGCCCTCAAGCCCGATGTTCAGGTTCAGAACGGCAAAGACGGCCACCAGAATCGTCGGGACCAGTGCCACGAAGGCGAAAACGCCGGTCAGCCGCAGGTGCAGCCGCGAGCCGGCCGATTGCCGCCGACGGTCGGCCACCATGCGCAACACGCGGGCCAGAATCAGCGCCGCAACCAGCAGGACGTAAACGATATCGGCCAGCAAGATCAGTCGCAGCGCGCTGGACTCGGCCCCCAGATTCGCCGGACCCAGCGCAAAGAACGTCAGCACGGCCAGCGCAGGCCCAAGCAGCACTAGAAGAAAGGTCAGGCCGGTCTGAATCCGGCGCTGCCGCCGCAGGCGCGTCAGACGCAGCCAAGTGCTGCTGCGGGCGCTCGACACCACCAGAAAGACCCCCCGAAAACCTGCGGGGGGCTGTGCCCTGCCCGCAACATCCTATCGCCGATTGCCCTGTCAAAAAGGACACGGCTGATGTTGCGGTTTTACATCAACTTGCGCCGCCGTGTCACGCGGATATCCAGATCGGTGATCTTCTTGCGCAAGGTATTGCGGTTGATCCCCAAAAGATCGGCACATCTGGCCTGATTTCCGCCGGTTGCATCCAGCGCGATCTCGATCAGCGGAATCTCCATTTCGCGCAGAATACGGTCATAAACCCCCGGAGGCGGCAGTTGGCCGCCGTGCAGGTCGAAATACCGGCGCAAATGACGGGCGACCGAGGCGGAGAGCTTTTCGCCCTCAACCCCGCCGCGTTGCGGGGCGGCGGGGGCGGCAGCGCCCAGGGCGGCCTCTACCTCTGACTTGGCGATTTCGGGTTCGGTCGCGGTGACCATCAGGCGGCGCAGCATATTCTCCAGCTGCCGCACGTTTCCGGGCCAGGGATGCGCGCGCACCAGTGCCATCGCTTCAGACGACAGACGCCGGGTGACCCCCATCTCGCGCTCGCCCCGCGTCAGGATGTGTTCGGCCAGCAGGGGAATATCCTCGACCCGTTCACGCAAGGGGGGCACGGCAATGGTAACGCCGCCAAGCCGGTAATAGAGGTCTTTGCGGAATTTGCCGCCCTCCATCTGCTGGGCCAGATCGGCCTGACTGGTGGCCATGATGCGCGGGCCCTGCTCGCCCATCACATCCAGCATCCGCACCAGACGCGCCTGGGCGTCATCGTCGAAATCGGCCACTTCATCCAGAACAAGACTGCCGCCCCTGGCACGGGCAAGCAGGGTGGAAATACCGTCAACCCCGGCAAGGTCCGCCGCCTGCGCCACCACAAAGGGCTGGCCGCGCCGGTCGGAAAAATCGTGGATCGCCCGGGCGATCAGCGATTTTCCGGTGCCCGATTCACCCGTGATCAGCACCGGCAAATCGACATTCATCACCCGCGCCACCAGCCGGTACAGCGCCTGCATCGCGGGCGTGCGGCCCACCAGCGGCAGGTCTTCGCTTTGCTGGGCGGGCGCAGCCTCGACCTTGGGCGCACGGCGCTTGATTTCCAGCGCCCGGGCCGAGCGTTTCATCAGGTCGGGCAAATCGAAGGGTTTGGGCAAATAGTCGAACGCTTCGGCCTCGGCGGCCTGTATCGCCGTCATGATGGTGTTTTGCGCCGAAATCACGATCACCGGCAGGCCGGGGCGCATCCGCGCAATCTGCGGCAGGGCCTGCAAGCCGTTGCCGTCTGGCATGATGACATCCGAGATCACCAGATCGCCCTTGCCCTCTTCGACCCAGCGCATCAGCGTCATCAGGCTGCTGGTTGCATGAACCTTGCAGCCCGCGCGGGTCAGGGCCTGGGTCAGAACGGTGCGGATGGTGCGGTCGTCATCCGCGACCAGAATCGTGCCATCCATCAGCGCTTCTCCTTGCTGTTCTTGGGGGGCGTATCTTTGGGGGCGACCGGCAGCGAAACCCGGAACACGGTGCGTCCGGGCACCGAGTCGACCGAGATCCAGCCTTCGTGGTCATTGATGATCTTCGACACCAGCGCGAGGCCAAGGCCCGTGCCGTTCTCGCGCCCGGAGACGAAGGGTTCGAAGATATCGGCGGCGATATCGGGCGGAATGCCGGGGCCGTCATCGATGATTTCAATGGTCAGCGGCAAAAAGGCGGGCGGGCCATCCTTGCGGCGCAGGCGCAGCGCCTGATCGTAAAAGCTGCGCAGGCGGATCGTGCCCTGACGCCCGGCCGATGCCTCGGCCGCATTCTTGATCAGGTTCAGGAACACCTGCATCAACTGATCAGGGTCGGCCCAGGTGGGCGGCAGCGAGGGGTCGTAATCCTCGACGATCAGCATATGCGCGGCATAGCCCATCTGCGCCGACTTGCGCGCCCGGTCCAGCGCGTCATGCACATTGACCGCGCGGCGTTCGGGCGGGCGGACATTGCCGAACTGCTCCACCTGCTCCAGCAGCTTCACGATGCGGCGGGTTTCCTCGACGATCAGGTCAGTCAGCTCTCGGTCTTCGGGCGAAAGCCCCATCGACAAAAGCTGCGCCGCACCCGAGATCCCGGCCAGTGGGTTCTTGATTTCATGCGCCAGCATTTCCGCCATGCCGATGGCCGACTTCGCCGCCGATTTCATCTGCATCGCCCGGCCCATCCGGTCGGCCAGATCGCGGGGATGCAGGAGCAGCATGATGAAGTCGGGGTTGTCGTGCATGGGGGCGACCTGCACGTTGCATTGCACCGGCGCGCGCTCCCCCGTCGTCACATCGACATCGTTGATGAACAGCGTCGCCTGGTTCTTGCGCGCCCGCTCCATCGCCTCGTCCATAGGCGCGTCGATCAGGATCCGGTCAAAGGCGGGCTGGCCACGCAACATGCGGACAGAAGCGTTGAGGAAGGTCTCGCCCGCCGGATTGACCTCGGCGATCAGGCCCTTGGCGTCGATCAGCACCGTCGGGATCGGCAGCGAGGCCCAGATGACGCCGGGCACCGGATAGGGGGTGCGATAGGCCGTCATGCGGCGGCCTCTGCCGGTTCAAGAAACGCCTCTTGCAGCAGGCGGATCACCTGTGCGGGGTCGTCCCCGGTCTGGATGGCGTGGCGCAAGGTTTCGGCCCCGGCCGCCTCAAGATACCAGCCCAGATGCTTGCGGGCGATCTTCAGGCCCAGTTCGGTGCCATAGAACGACAGCAGCGCCTCATAATGCCCGATCACCAGATCGGCCAGTGCGGCCCCTTCGGGCACCACCGGCGCAGGCGTGCCGGTCAGGTCATGGGCAATCTGGGCAAGTGCCCACGGGCGCCCCTGCGCGCCGCGCCCCACCATCACGCCATCGGCCCCCGATTGCGCCAGCGCGGTCCGGGCCGTGGCGCTGTCGGTAATATCGCCATTGGCGATCACCGGAATNNCGCGTACGACCGTGGATGGTGATCATGCAGATCCCCTCACCCTCGGCCATGCGGGCGATGTCGGGGGCGTTCAGGCTGGTCTCATCCCAGCCCAGCCGGGTTTTCAGGGTAACAGGCACCCTCACGGCGCCGACCACGGCGGCAATCAGCGCCTGCGCCAGCGCCGGTTCGCGCATCAGCGCCGAACCGCAGGCGCCGTTGCCGCCTGCCTGCGTCACCCGCTTGGCCGGGCAGCCCATGTTGA
>DDEX01000086.1 GCA_002336845.1 Rhodobacteraceae bacterium UBA1943 | reverse complement strand
CTCTGGAAATCGACGTAGTGCGGCAGCTTGATATGCTCCAGGAACCCCGTCGCCTGCACATTGTCACTGTGCATCAGCACGAATTCTTCATCCTGCGCCGGGGCGCCGATGAAATCCTCTCCCAGCTCCTGCCAACGCAGGGCGCGGTCAACGAGGGACATGGCGATGGCTTTCCGCTCGTTCTGGCCGAAGGTCAGGCCATAGCCACGGGTGAACTGCGGCGGCTCGGTTTTCGAGCCCTTGAACTGGTTGACGGTCTCGCATTCCGTCACCTCGACCTCACCGATGCAGACGGCAAAGCCCAATTCTGGGATGTCACACTCCACCTCGACCGTGCCGATGCGCAACTCGCCCACAAAGGCATGGGTGCGCCCATAGCCGCGCTGGGTGGAATAGGCCATCGACAGCACGAAGCCCTCATCGCCCCGCGTCAGAGCCTGAAGGCGCAGGGGGCGGGCTGCGGGCAGTTCCATCGGCTCGCGCGTCAGGTCAGGGGGCGTGGCGTCCGACGCAGGTTCAACCTCGATCATGCCGTCGCGGTTCAGGAATTCGGTGATATGCGGCACCGGGGCCGGGGTGCTGGGCATGGCAGCCGCGGGGGGCAGATCGCCCCCTTCCGCCATCAGTTTGAAGTCCAGCAAGCGGTGGGTGTAGTCAAAGGTCGGCCCCAGAACCTGACCGCCGGGGGCATCCTTGAAGGTCGCCGAAATCCGCCGGATCGGTGCCATTGCGGCGGTGTCGATGGGGGCCGATCCGCCAAGGCGCGGCAGCGTGGTGCGATAGGCGCGGATCAGGAACACCGCCTCGATCAGATCACCCCGCGCCTGTTTGATCGCCAGGGCGGCAAGGTCGGGGTCGTAAAGCGAGCCTTCGGCCATCACCCGGTTGACGGCCAGCCGCAACTGCTCGCGGATCTGGGCCACCGACAGTTCGGCAACGGCTGGATCGCCCCGGCGCTCTTCGGCCAGCCAGGCATGGGCATTGTCGATGGCGCGCTCGCCCCCTTTGACGGCGACATACATCAGGCTTCCTCCACGAGGGTTGAGCGGGGCAGGCCGGCCAGTTCGGTGTCGCAAGTCAGGAAACAATCCCAGCCCAGCGGGAACAGCGCGCGGTTGGCCCGAAAGGCGGCGACCTCGGGCAACGATAGAGTGGCGCTGCCGTCGATGCCGGGGCCGGACAGGCGAGCGCCGGTGGCGGTCAGCGCGGGCGCTTCAACAATCAGCGTCGCCGCGCGGTCCGGGTATTCCGCCGTGCCGATGGCAAAGCGGCTGACGGGCTGCAAGGCATCCCATGTTCCGATGGCAAAGACCGCATCACCAGCCCCCACCACCGGCGCGCCGGTGTGAAAGGCCAGCCAGTCGCGGATCGCCGGGGTATCGTGTCCACCCGCCAGATATACTGGCGTTGTCGCGTCCAGCAGCGTCAGCGCCAGAACGGCGGCGGCAGGCGACAGGGGCGCAGGGCCGTGCCCGCCCTCAACGGTTACAATCGTGCCGGGCCGTGACAGCGCCGTCAGCGCGGCGCGAAAGGCGCGGGCGGATTGTTGCGGTGGGGTGGCAAACCCGCCCAGAAGGGCCTCTGGCGTCATTGGTCCTCTCCCCTCACCAGCGTGAAGAATTCAACCTTGGTCGCGGCGGCCCTGGCGGCGCGGGCGGCGCGGCGGGCGGCTTCCTCGGCGGCCAGAGGTTCCAGAACGCTCACGCGCATCTGCCCGGCGTTGGGCCCCTGCATCAGCGCATCCAGCACGGCCGCACGGCGGGCGTGATCCTTGTCGCGGCCCTGCACCCAGGCATGGCCCACGATGCCATCGGCCAGCCGCAGGCTGCACCGCGTCACCGTCATCTCGCCCAGATTGAACGGCGCGCCGGTTGCCCCGGTGCGCCCGCGCACCATCACGGCGCCAACCTCTGGCGCGCGCAGCACCTCATGTTCTGGCAGGGGGGCGGGCATCAGCGCCGCCAGCCTTGGGCCGGGCGCGCGGGCCAGCAGGCCCATCCATCTCTGCCGTTCGCTTTCAGACATCGACATCATTCCGGGGTTGTCTAGTGATATATACAACTATACAACTTAACTACCCGCCGGGCGAGTCCCCGGGGTGAACCTTTGATGAAATTTCGATGACAGGCCGTCCATGACCCGCACCGCCATCTGGAAGGAAATCGCCGCCACGCTGGAGGGCGAGATTGCGCGCGGCCATTTTCCTTCCGCCACCCGTCTGCCGACCGAGGCCGCGCTGGCCGCGCGCTTTGGCGTCAACCGCCATACGGTCCGCCACGCGCTGGCCGATCTGTCGGCGCGGGGGCTGGTGCTGGCGCGCCGGGGGGCGGGGGTCTTCGTGACTGGCCGCGCCACCGAATACCCCCTTGGCCGCCGTGTGCGCTTCCATCAGGCGATCAGCGCCCAGGGCCAGACCCCGGCGCGCCAGATCACCCGCATTGAAACCCGCCCCTGCGACGGCGAAGAGGCCGCGGCGTTGGGCCTTGCCGTGGCCGATCCGGTGCATGTTGTCGAAGGGGTCTCGGCCGCCGATGGCCAGCCGCTGGCGGCCTTCCGCTCGGTCTTTCCCGCCGCCCGCCTGCCGGACCTGCCGCAGGCACTGCGGGCCGATCCGTCGATCACCGCTGCGCTGCGGGCCTGTGGCGTGGCCGATTACACCCGCGCCAGCACGCGGCTTACCGCCAAGCTGGCCCGGCCGATGCTGGCGCTGACCCTTCGCCTGCCCGAAGGTGCGCCCGTTCTGCGCAGTGTGGCGGTCAACGTCGATCTGGCCGGGCAGCCGGTTGAATTCGGCACGACATGGTTTGCCGGGGACCGGGTAACGCTGAGCGTCGGGCCGGGCTGAGACCTGCAATCCTTGGGCGAATCGTCACATCGCCGTTGCAGGTTGGGGTTATCCACAGGCCCACCGAAACACCTGAGGCCATGATGACGCCCTATCTGCCCCCCCTTCGACTGACCGGAGCCGAAATCCTGATCGACGGGCGGCTGGAACGGGCCGCGCTGTCGCTGGCCGAAAGCTGTATCGTTGATGGGGCTCTGCATCCGGTTGACATGTCGGGCTATCTCTTGCTGCCCGGCATCATCGATCTGCATGGCGACGGGTTCGAGCGCCACATCTTTCCGCGCCCCACCGCGCCCTTCCCGATCCGCTCTGGCCTGATCGGCACCGACCGAGAGGCGGCGGCCAACGGCGTGACCACCGCCTTTCTGGCCCAAAGCTGGAGCTGGGAGGGCGGCGCCCGCAGCCCCGATCAGGCCGAGGCATTGCTGGCCGAGGTGCAGGCCTACCGCGACCATGCGCTGGTGGACCTGCGCGTTCAGTTGCGCGCCGAAACCCATATGGTGGCAGAGGTGGACCGGCTGTCGGCTGCCGTCAAACGGTTCGGCGTGGGTTATGTGATCTTCAACGACCATCTGGGCGAAGGCTTTCTGATGCGCCGCCGCGAGCCGGCGCGCTTTGCCCATTGGGCCGCCAAGATCGGCTTGCAGGCCGACGATCTGCTGGCGCGGATGGAGGCGGCCCGCGCCCGCGCCCGCGAGGTGCCGCGCGCCCTGTGCCAGTTGGCGGCAGAGTTCGACCGGCTGGGCGTGGTTTACGGCAGCCATGACGACCCCGATGCCGAAACCCGCGAGTTCTACAGCATGATCGGCGCAAGGGTTGCCGAATTTCCCACCCGCCGCCGCGCCGCTGCCGCCGCGCGGGCGGTGGACGACCCGGTGCTGATGGGCGCGCCGAATGTGGTGCGGGGGGGCTCGCAAGCCGGGAATATCGGCGCCGAGGATCTGATCCGCGAAGGTTTGTGCGATGCGCTGGTGTCGGATTACCACATTCCCGCGTTGGCCATGGCGGCATGGGGGCTGGTGGACCGGGGCGTGCTGCCCTTCGCCCGGGCCTGGGCGATGATTTCAGAGACCCCGGCGCAGGTTTTGCGCCTGTCGGACCGTGGGCGGCTGGTGCCGGGGATGCGCGCCGATCTGGTGGCGGTGAACCGCGAGACCCGGATGGTCGAACTGACCATTTCAGGCGGGCGTCTGGCCTATGCGTCTGGCGTGGCGGCCCGGCGGTTGATGGCGCAGCCGCAGGTGGCGCGGCTGGCGGCGGAATAGTCAGCCGCCGTATTTCTCCACAAACGCTTCGGCCTTCAGTGCGCGGAAATCGGCCAGCGCCGCGCGCAGCCGGTCATGCGACCAATCCCACCAGGCCAGCGCCAGCAGGCGGTCGATGACGGGGCCTGGAAAGCGGGCGCGGATCGGCTGGGCCGGAACGCCTGCGACGATCATGAACGGATCGACATTTTTCGTCACCACCGCACCCGAGGCGGCGATGGCGCCGATGCCAAACGCAACCTCTGGCTTGATGATCACACCATGGCCGATCCAGCAATCGGCCCCCAGTGTGGTGCGGCGGGCCGCGCGGGCGGCGAAGAAGGCGGGGTCATCCTGCGCATCATCCCAGTAAGAGGCCGAGCGATACAGGAAATGATGCTGCGCCGCATTCTGCCACGGGTGATCGGTCGGGCCGATCCGCGTCATCGCGGCGATATTGGCGAACTTGCCGACCGTGGTGTTGGCAATGTCGGCATAGCGGTCGCAATAGGCGTAATCGTCGAAATGGCTGTTCAGAACCCGCGCGCCGCGCCCGATTTCCACATAGGCGCCGAAGGTGGAATTGCTGACCTCGGCATCGGGTTGCAGGAAGGGTTCTGTGGGGGAAAGGCGGGGCATGGCGGTCCTTGTGGCGTGTGGTGCCCCCCTCCCTCTCCCTCCCCCGATCCGGGGGAGGGAAGCGCCCCGGCGAGAGGGCGCGGCGCTTGGGATGGGGCGGCTCTCCCTCTCCCTGAAAGGGGGAGGGTCGGGGAGGGGGCTATTCCCCCTTGATCAGCTTTCGGCGCAGCCAGCCCGACAGGCTGTCCATCGCCATGACCATCAGGATGATCAGGATGACGTAATAGGCCACATCCTCCCAATCCTTCTGGGTCTGGATGGCTTGGGTCAGCAGCAGGCCGATGCCGCCACCGACGATGGCACCGACCACGGTGGCGCTGCGGGTGTTGGATTCCAGGAAATAGAGAACCTGGCTAAGCAGCACCGGAACCACCTGTGGGATAACGCCCCAGCGCGCGCGTTGCAGGGTGTTGGCGCCAGTGGAGCGGATGCCATCGACCTGTTTTTCGTCAATGTTCTCCAGCGCCTCCGAGAAGGTCTTGCCAAAGCTGCCGGTGTCGGTGACCAGCATCGCCAGGGCCCCCGTCATAGGCCCCGGCCCGAAGGCGCGGCTCAGGATGATGGTCCAGATCAGCGCATCCACCCCGCGCACGAAATCGAACACCCGGCGCAGGGCAAAGCGCACGGGCGCCAGCCGGTTCATGTTGCGCGCCGCCAGAAAGGCCAATGGCAACGAGACGATGGCCGCCCCCATGGTGCCAAGAAAGGCCATCAGGATCGTCTCACCAATCGCCCAGAACACATCGCCATGCCGCCACATCTTGTTGGTCCAGAAGTCGTGGGCCATGCCGAAAAGGTTCGGCTGTGCGGCGTCGATCCGGGGCTGCCACAGCGCCAGCGCCGCCAGTTCCCCCCAGGACTTGCCGAAGAACGCGCTGTCGGGGGTAAAGAAGAACAGCGGCCAGCCCGGCGCATAGCGGAAGGTTTCCACCTTGGAGCGGGTATAGGCAAAGCGCCCATGGCTGGTGGTAACCGAAATCCGGTTATCCGAGGCGTTGATCCAGTCGGGCAGGGGCTGCGGTGCGGTCAGGGCCAGCTTGCCGCCCTGTGGCCGGATGTCGATGGTGCCGTAACCCGGCACGACATAGCGGGCCCCTGCGGCATCATAGGTCACCAGATGCCCGGCCCCCAGATCGACCGTGGTGGTATCGCCCTGCACCTTGACCCAATCAGGCAGGTGGCCGGGGGCAAAGGTGCCCTTGGCCTCGCCCTCAACCGCCACTGTCACCGCGCCGGTGGCATTGTTGCGGGTGACATGGGTTTTGTAGGAAACGAAATCGCCAAGCAGGATTTTCGCATTGTCCAGCCGGGCGCGACCGGCAAGACCTGCGATATCGAAGGCGAAGAAGATATAGACCAGATAGGCCAGGATCACCGCAGGCACGGCCAACGCGATCAGACGGCGGCGGTGAAAGCTGGCCAGAAGGGGCGTTGCCATGGGAACCGAAGCGGTCATCTTACACCCCCTTGACCAGACGATGGCGAAAGCGGTCCGAACACTGGTCGATCAGCATGATGGTCAGGAACAGCAGCAGGAATATCGCCACCACCTGATCGTATTTGCCGCCGCCCCATTGCATCGCCACCTTCAGCTCATACCCAATCCCGCCCGAGCCGACGAAGCCCAGAATGGCGCTGGCCCGCACGTTGATTTCGAACCGCAGCAGCGTATAAGACAGCCAGTTCGGCGCGACCTGCGGCAGGATGCCCAGCCACATCTTTTGCCCCCAGCTTGCGCCGGTCGAGGTCAGCCCCTCTACCGGCTTCAGGTCGGCATTCTCGGCCACCTCTGAAAACAGCTTGCCCATGGCGCCCGCTGTATGCAGCGCGATGGCGATCATCGCAGGCACCGGGCCGGGGCCGAGAATGTAGATCAGAACCAGCGCCACCACGATTTCGGGCACCGCGCGAAACGCATCCAGCATCCGGCGGAACAGGGGTGTCAGGCGCGGCCAGAGCGACAGGCCCCGCGTGGCCAGCAGCGACAGCAGGCTTGCGGCCAGCACGCCCAGCAGGGTCGAGACGGCGGCGATGTTGATGGTTTCCAGCAACGAGGGCAAATAGTGCCCCATCCAGCCGGGAATGGCTGCGCGCTTGGCCCAGGCTTCGGACAGCACCTCGCGCGGGAAATCGTCAAGCTGCGTCAGCCCGTTCAGAAAGCCGCCCGCATTGCGGTCTTCGGCGACCTGAAAGCCCGACGCCATCAGCGCCACGAACAGCACCAGCATCGCAAGGCCGTAAACCCGCTTGCGGCGCTGCATCGCCAGATAGGGGCCCGCCGGGGGGGCAGGGCGCTGGCTCGGTTCGGGGCCAAAGGAAACATCGACCATGGGTCTGTCCGCATGTGAAAAGCCGGGCCCTTGGCGAAGGGCCCGGCGATGGGCAGGTCAGGCGCTTATTGCTGGGCTTCTTGCAGCTTGCGGGCGGCGATCACGCCCTGATAGGCATCCAGCGTCACGGGAATGAAATCCTTGGCTTCACCGGCGGCGACGCCATAGGCGCATTCGGGGTCTTTCTCCCACAGGTCGGCGGTGATTGCGGTCACCTTGTCCTTCACGTCCTGCGGCAGGGCATGGCGCACCACCATCGGGCCTTCGGGGATTTCCTTCGATTTCCAGATCTGCACCAGATCGTTCATGTCCACCAAACCGGCATCGGCGGCCTTGCGGAACGCGCCCGAGTTGTAGCCGTCTTCCCAGTTGCCCAGCCCATCGGCCCACGACACGCCCGCCGCAAAATCGCCATGGGCGACGCCAACGATGGTTTGTTCATGCCCGCCCGAGAACTTCACTTCGCCGAAATACTTCTTCAGGTCGCCATACTTTTCGGTCAGCTCTGCCGCCGGAACCAGATAGCCCGAGGTCGAGTTCGGTTCGGCAAAGGCGAAAACCTTGCCCTTGGCATCTTCGATCGAGGTGATGCCGCTGTCCTTGCGGGCAAAGCCGATCGAGTAATAGCCGGTCGAGCCATCGGCGTTCTGCTTGGTCAGCGCCAGATCCACCGCGTTCGGGTCGGTCAGGTAGATCTTGGCAAAGCCCGAAGCGCCCAGCCAGGCCATATCCAGCGTGCCACCCAGCAGACCCTGGATCACGCCATCATAATCGGCGGGGGTGAATACCTTCACCGGCACACCCAGCGCCTCTTCCAGCTTCTTGCGGTAGCATTCGTTCGAATTCATGCGGTCCTGGGCGTTTTCGCCACCCAGAATGCCAAGGTTGAATTCCTTGATGCCCTCGGCTTGGGCAGCGCCCGACAGGGCAGTGGCGGCGGCAAGAACGGCAAGCAGCTTTTTCATCGGTGTCTCCGAAGATGAAAGGCCCCGGTCGGGGGCCGGGGGAAATGGCCGTCAGGCCATCATCGACTGGGCGTAGGCGTCATCGCCTTCGGTCCCCAGGGTTTCGATCGAGGTCGAGGTGGCGCCCTCGTTGAACGAGGCATCCGCACCATAGATGTCGCGGGCAACGCCAGTGGTCAGTTGGTCGGGCGCCCCGTCAAACACGATGCGCCCGTCACGCATGCCGATCACCCGGTCGCAATAGCGCCGCGCGGTATCCAGCGTGTGCAGGTTGGCGATGACCATGCGGCCATCCTCGTCATGGATGCGGCGCAGGGCATCCATCACCACCTGCGCATTCATCGGGTCAAGGCTGGCAATCGGCTCATCGGCCAAAATGACCTTGGGGTCCTGCATCAAAGCCCGCGCAATCGCCACGCGCTGTTGCTGGCCGCCCGACAGCGCCTCGGCCCGCTTGGCGGCTTGCTCGGCGATGCCAAGGCGTTCCAGAATGGCAAAGGCCTTCAGCACATCATCATCCGGCCAAAAGCCGAACATGGCCGCAAGGGTCGAGCGGCGGTTCAGCGTGCCGTGCAGCACGTTCGACACCACATCCAGCCGCGGCACCAGATTGAACTGCTGAAAGATCATCGCGCACTGGCTTTGCCAGGCCCGCTTGGCCCCGCCCTCCAGCGCCAGCACATCGCGGCCGTCGAAATGCAGGGTGCCGCTGGTGGCATCCGTCATGCGGTTCATCACCCGCAGAAAGGTGGACTTGCCCGCGCCAGACCGCCCGATGATGCCAATAAAGCCGGGCTTTTCGACCGAAAAGCTGACATCATCCAGCGCGGCCTTCTGGCCGAACATCCGCGTGACGGATTTCACCTGCATCAGCATCGGGCAGCCCCCTGTTGGTTGGGGGCTGATTACGGGCGGTGCGTGACGTGCAGGCTGCGGATTTGTGAAAGTTTTGTTGGGCGCATTACGCCTTGTCGCGCACGATGACCGAATTGTTCGGCCCCGGCTTCACCTCAAACCGGGGCAGGCGGCGCAACAGGTCGGACAGTTTGGGCGCGCCATAGCTGCGTGAGTCGAAGTCGGGGTGAATCTGGGTCATCACCTGACCCAACTGCCCCAGCGAATACCAGTCCTGATCGGGGTCGATCTTTTTCATCGCGTCCAGAACAAGGGGCTGGGCCTCTTCTGCCGGGCGCTTGGTGGCGGGCGGGGCGGGTGCGGGCGCCGGGTCTGACTTGCCGCGCGGCCGCTCGGCCTCGGGGGCAGGTTCATCCGCGCCCACGATATTCTCGATCAAGAGGAACCTGTTGCAGACCTTGCGCAGACTTTCGGGCGTCTTGGCCTCACCCACTCCGATGACCTGCATTCCTTCCTCGCGGATGCGCGCCGCCAGCCGCGTGAAATCGCTGTCCGACGACACCAGCACAAAACCCTCCACCTTGCCCGCATGCAAAATGTCCATCGCGTCGATCACCAGGCCGATGTCGCTGGCGTTCTTGCCCTTGGTGTTGGCCGATTGCTGGTGCATCACAAGGCCCAGATTGCGGGCCTGCTCTTTCCATTGGCTCAGCGCGGTGCTGGACCAGTCCCCATAAACCCGCCGCAGGCCGGGGTCGCCATAGGCAGCGATCTCGTTCAGGATTGCCTCGGCATGGCGGGCGGGGATGTTGTCGGCGTCGATCAACACGGCAAGAAAGGGCGCGCGCCCTGCGGGAATGTCTTGGGTCATCGGCCCTCGCTTTCTCAGCCATCCTGACGGAAGCTGCGGACCTTGACCAGCGCCGCTAGCAAATCCGCGGCAGTTGCTCCCCCACCAGCATATCGACGATGCGCGCGCCACCAAAAGCCGTGCGCATCGTCACCCGCCCCGCGGGGGCAGGCAGAACGCGCCCCACAGCCACCGCCCCTTCGCCCTCTGGCAGCGCGCGCATCGCGGCCAAAGCAGCCTCGGCCTGATCCGCCGGACAGAACAGCGCCAGCCGCCCCTCATTCGCCAGATACAGGGGATCAAGGCCGAGGATCTCGCACACCCCCCGCACCTCGTCACGCAAGGGCAGGACGGTTTCCTCCAGCTCGATCGCCACCCCCGCCTCGCCCGCAATCTCGTTCAGGGTCGAGGCAAGGCCCCCCCGCGTGCAATCCCGCGCCGCCCGAATGCCGGGTGCGGCGGCCAAAGCCGCCTCCATCAGATGCCCCAGCCCGGCGCAATCGGACTGAATGTCCGACGACAGGGCCAGATCCCCCCGCGCCGCCAGAATCGTCGCGCCATGATCGCCCAAGACGCCATTGACCAGCACCACATCACCCGCCCGCACCTGCACCGCGCCAATCTCGCGCCCCGGCGGGATGACACCAATGCCAGAGGTGGTGACGAACACCCCGTCGCCCTTGCCACGCTCCACCACCTTGGTATCGCCGGTGACAATCCGCACCCCGGCCTTTTCTGCCTCCTCCGCCATGCTGGCCACGATCCGGCGCAGGGTATCGACCAGGCACCCCTCCTCAATGATGAACGCCGCCGACAGCCACAGGGGCCGCGCGCCCCCCACCGCCAAGTCGTTCACCGTGCCGCAGACGGCAATCTTGCCGATGTCGCCGCCGGGAAACTCCAGCGGCGTCACCACGAAACTGTCGGTGGTAAAGGCCAGCCGCGCGCCCGGCTCGCGCAGCGCCTCATCCATCAGCCGCGCCTGATCCTCGCTGCCGGGCGGCTGGAACACGTCGGTGAACACCTCGGCGATCAGATCGCGCATCGCCTTGCCGCCGCCGCCATGGGCCAGCGTCACCACCTTGTCGCGCAAAGCCATTCCCGCTCCATCATCTGTTCATAAATATCCCGGGGGTAGGGCCGCCAGGCCCTAGGGGGCAGCGCCCCCTTACGCCGCCGCCACCCGCGCGCCGCCATATTGCCAATAGGCGGCACAGGCCCCTTCAGAGGACACCATCAGCGCGCCCAAGGGCATTTCGGGCGTGCAGCCCTTGCCGAACTGCGGGCACTGGGTCGGCTTCAGCTTGCCCATCATCACCGATCCGCAGGCGCAGCCTTCGATCTCGGGCACATTGCGGCGCCCCGTGGCATAGCCGATGCCGAATTTCTCTTCGGCGTCAAAGGCCTGATACTTCGGCCTGATCCGCAGGCCACTGGCGTCAATCTCACCCAATCCCCGCCATTCAAAGCTGGGGCGGCGTTCATAGACATCGGCGATGGCGGAAAGGCTGACCGGGTTGCCATGCTCGGGCACAACGCGGGCATATTGGTTTTCCACCTCGGCACGGCCCTCGGCCACCTGGGTCACCAGCATCAGCACCGATTGCAGCAGGTCGATCGGCTCAAACCCCGCCACGACCAAGGGCTTGCCGTAGTCGCGGGCGATGAAATCATAAGGATGCACCCCGATCACCATTGAAACATGGCCCGGCCCGATAAAGCCGTCCAGCACCATGTCGGGGTCATCCAGCAGCGCCTTGATCGGCTCGGGCACCGTGATGTGGTTGCAGAACACGCTGAAATTCGTCAGCCCCTCGCGCGCCGCTTGCTGGATCGACAGCGCGGTCGAGGGCGTGGTGGTCTCAAACCCCAGACCGAAGAACACCACCTCACGGCTCGGATTGCGCCGCGCCAGTTCCAAGGCATCCAGGGGCGAATAGACCATGCGGATGTCGGCACCGTCGGCCTTGGCCTGCATCAGGCTTTTCTTGTGCCCCGGCACGCGCATCGCATCGCCAAAGGTGGTAAAGATCACGCCCGGACGCTCGGCGATTTCCACACATTCATCCACCCGCGCCATCGGCAGCACGCAAACCGGGCAGCCGGGGCCGTGGATGAACTCGATACCTTCGTGAATCAGCTTGTCGAGGCCATAGCGAAAGATCGAATGGGTGTGGCCGCCGCAAATCTCCATCAGATGCAGGGGCTTGGCCTTGGTGGCCCCGATGGCATCAACCTTGGCGGCAATCGCCGACAGCAGGGCGCGGGCCGCGACCGGATCGCGGAATTCCGAGGCGAATTTCATGCCAAAGCCCTTTCCGACTGTGCCATCTGTTCCAAAGTCTCCTGCGCCTCGCCCAGATCGCGCAGCGCCTCCAGCGTTTTGGCCGCCTCCTCCTCGTCAATCAGGCTCATCGCGAAACCAACATGGATCAGCGCCCATTGGCCGACCAGCGCGTCAAGGTCGTTTCCGGCAACGCAGGCCACGTTGACCTCGCGCCGAACGCCCGAAACCTCGGCCATCGCCATCAGCCGGGCGGGGTCGGTAATGGCCGTGATCCGGCCGGGGATGCCAAGGCACATGTCAGTCCTCCTCCTCTTCCACCACCCGGCCCGAAGGGTCGGCGATGCCATAGCGTTCCAGCTTTGCCCTAAGGCCTACGCGCGACAGGCCCAGTTCGGCAGCGGCGCGGCTTTTGTTCCAGCGGTGGCGGGTCAGCGTCTCGCGCAATATCCGCATTTCGATCAGTTCCACCCGGTCTTTCAGCGTACCATCCGCGGTCAGTGCCACCTCGGCCATGCGGTCGGCCCCGCCATCGCCGGGGGCAGCTTGCAGGATCGCGCGGCTGATCAGTTCGGCCCCCAACAGCGGAGAGGGCGCGAAGATCAGCATCCGCGTCACCTCGTTCATCAATTCGCGCAGGTTGCCGGGCCAGTCGTAATTTTCCAGAAACTCCAGCGCGGCGGGGGCAAAGCCATGCGCCGCCTTGCCGTGCTGGGCGGCAAGGTCCATCAGGAAATGCTGCGCCAGTATCGCCACATCGCCGCGCCGGGCGCGCAGCGGGGGCAGGTTCAACTCGGCCACCGCCAGCGCATAGTAAAGGTCGGGCCGGAAGGCGCCGTCGGCCACGCGCCGCGCCAGCTCCACGCCAGACCCGGCAATCAGCCGCAGGTTGGTGGTCAGCACCTCTTGCCCGCCAAGGGGGGTGAAGGTGCCCTCCTCGACCAGCCGCCACAGCGCCAGTTGCAGGGCCGGGCTGGCATGTTCGACCCCGGCCAGAAACAACGTGCCGCGGTCGGCTTTCTGCGCCATCCCGATCTTGTTGACGCCCCCAGGCAGCACGCCGCGCTTGGCCCCGAACAGTTCCACCATGGCCAGATCTTCCGGCATCCCGGCCAGATTGATCGCATGAAACGGCTTGTCCGACCGCAGGCTGCCAAGGTGCATCGCGCGCGCCAGCCGCGCCTTGCCGGTGCCGGGTTCGCCCGCCAGCAGCACCGGCACGTCGAAACTGGCATAATGCCGCGCGGCCTCGACCAGCGCATTCATCGGGCTTTGGGGCGAGCGCAGGATGGTTTCAAACCCCATCCCTTCCCGCAGCGCCGTGCGCTTTTTCTCCAGCTTGGTCTGCGCCGTAGCGGCCAGAAAGCGCATTTCCAGCGCCATCCGTTCGTTTTCGCGGGCCAGCGAGAACAGCCGCGCGCCGTTGCGGGCGGCCATCAGCAACTGGTCGGGATGCCAGGGCTTGGTCAGGAACTGGTGAATCCCCGCCTCATTGATCGCCTGCGCCATGGCGCCGGGATCGGTATAGCCGGTGATCAGCAGGCGCACCGCATCGGGCCAGCGGTCGCGCAGCTCGGTCAGGAATTCCACCCCGGTGCACCCCGGCATCCGCTGGTCGCAGATCACCACCTGCACCCATTCCTCGGCCATATGGGCCAGCGCCGCCTCGGCATCGCCCGCCGTCAGACAGTCGAACTCATCCTCCAAGGCCATCCGCATGGCAGAGAGCGAATGGGGCTCGTCATCGACCAGCAGAACGGTGGGGCGGGGCGTCGTCATGCGGCTTTCGCCTCCAGCCGCGATTTCAGCCAGTGCAGCCACTGGTCCATCCCCTCGCCGGTGCGGGCCGAAACGCGGATGATTTCGATCCTGGGGTTCACCCGGCGCAGGTTCGCCTCATAGGCGGCAATATCGGCATCGGTATGGGGGGCAAGGTCGATCTTGTTCAGGATCGCCAGCCTGGCTGCGGTGAACATATCTGGGTATTTCAAGGGCTTGTCCTCACCTTCGGTCACCGACAGGATGGCGACCTTGGCATCCTCTCCCAGATCAAAGGCGGCGGGGCACACAAGGTTGCCGACGTTTTCGATGAACAGGTAACTCGCCGTCCGGGGCCGCAGCTCGTCAATCGCATGGCCGACCATCTGGGCATCCAGATGGCAGCCCTTGCCAGTGTTGATCTGCATCGCCCGCGCGCCCGTTGCGCGGATACGGTCGGCATCGACCGAGGTTTGCTGATCGCCCTCGATCACCGCCAAGGGGGCATCGCCAAGCGCCTGAATGGTCTTGCACAACAGCGTGGTTTTCCCCGATCCGGGCGACGAAACCAGATTGACCGCCAGCACCCCCAGCGCATTCAGCACCCGGCGGTTGGACTGGGCCAGCGCATCATTCTTGGCCAGGATCGAGGTTTCCACCTCAATCAGCCGGGCCTGCGACATGCCGGGAACCGACACGCCCGCTGGCCCTTCGCCATAATGGCGGTGGTCGTGGGGGTGGTCGTCCAGCACATGGTGATGGGCGGTTTCGCCGTGGTGAGGGTGGTCGTGCCCGTGATCATGGCTGTGCCCATGATCGTGATGATGGTCCAGCCCAAGGGCATGGGCCTCGTCATGGGTCATCTTGCGGCCATCGGCCGTTACCACATCGTTGCATCCGCAAACCGTGCACATCACAGCACCTCCATGTCGCGTATCCGCATTTCGTCGCCCCCCTCGGGCAACAGACGCCCGCCGCCGCAAAGGGGGCAGGGGGCCAGCCGGTCGTCGATCTCGACCGGCTTCAGGCAATCATAGCACATCGCGCGACCCGGCAGGTCGATCATTTCCAGCCTTGCGCCCTCGGCCGGGCTGCCGCGCATCACCACGTCGAAGGCGAATTCGAGGGCGGGTTTTTCGACGCCCGCAAAGCGCCCGATCTCTAGCCGCAGCAGGGTGACGCGAGTGAACCCATGGGCGCGGGCCTGATCAAGGACGATACCGCGGATGCCCTCGGCAAGGCTCATCTCATGCATGGCGCAACTCCCTGACCGTGACCGGCTCACACGGGTCATGCAGCGCGATGACAAGGGGCGCAAGGGTGGGTGCGGTGTCCATCAAGGCATGATGCAGCGTGCCGCCGGGGGCCAGCAGGTGGTCGGTGGGCGTGCGGCGGGCGATGGCGGTGACGATGCCGCCCGTGTGGCTCAGCCGCAGCGCATAGGTGCCGCGCGCGGCGGGGGCCAGCGCGATGCCGTTTTCGACCGTCACACCGGGCAGGTCGCCGCGCAGGCAGGCGGCGGCATCAATGAGGCGGGCCATCAGCCGCCACAGGGGGCCGCGACCCCGCTCGGATTCGAGGCCCACGAGCAGCGGATGGCCCGCGCGGCGGGTGGCGAGAGAGGTGTCAAAG
>DDEX01000081.1 GCA_002336845.1 Rhodobacteraceae bacterium UBA1943 | reverse complement strand
GGCGCGGTCTGGGGCCAGGTGCCCTGGCCCGCCGCTGCCACCCTGCCGCAGGATCGGCTGACCCAGCGTTACACCGGCGCGCACCGGATGGCCGGGGTCATGCCGATCGGCTGCCTGCCGGGCGACCCGACCCCACGCGCCGCGGTGTTCTGGTCGCTGCCCCGGTCAGCACTGGATACCTGGCCCCAGACCCGGATTGATCCGTGGAAGGCCGAGGTGGCCGCCTTCTGGCCCGACATGGTGCCCTTTCTGCAAGGAATTGCCAGCGCGGCAGACCTGACGCCTGCCCGATATAGCCACGGCACCTTGCGGCACCCCTATTCCCAACGGCTGGTCCATATCGGCGACGCCGCCCACCGCGCCAGCCCGCAACTGGGGCAAGGCGCGAACATGGCGCTGCTGGATGCCATGGCCCTGACGCTGGCCCTGCGCGGCCTGCCGGTCGATCAGGCGCTACCCGCCTATGCCCGGATGCGGCGCTGGCACCTGACGACCTATCAGGCGATGAGCGCGCTGTTCACGCCGATGTATCAATCGCATGGCAGCGCGCTGCCGGTGATCCGCGACCATCTGCTGGCCCCGTTGTCGGGCCTGCCGGGCATCCGGCATATCCTGACGGCCCTTGTTTCCGGCGACCTGTTGCCCCCCATCGCCTCGACCCGCTGGCCCTAGGCGTATGAGACCGGGGGCTGGACTTGACCGCGCCACCCGCTACCATCGCGGTGAAAGGAGTGGCTGGCATGAAAGAACCCTCGGTCAATGTGCGCGGCGGCGCGTTGCAGCTTTGCTCTGCCAACCCAACCACAGGGTTCTTCCGCGACGGCTGCTGCAACACCGGCCCGATGGACCGTGGCCTGCATACCGTCTGCGCGCTGATGACGGCGGAATTCCTTGCCCTGTCGAAATACCTTGGCAACGACCTGAGCACACCGCGCCCCGAATACGGCTTTGCGGGGCTGAAGTCCGGCGATCAATGGTGCCTGTGCGCCAGCCGTTTTCTGCAAGCGCATGAGGAAGGCGCCGCCCCGCAGGTGCGCCTGAACGCGACCCACGCCAACACCCTGCGCATCGTGCCGCTTGAGGTGCTGGAGCTTTACGCCGCAGACTGAGCCAGTTTGACCCGCAGCGTCCCGTCATCGCGCATCAGATCCTCGATGAACAGCGACAGCAACTGCGACCGGCCCGTCACCCCGGCCTTGCGGTAGATCGCATTGGTCTGCGCCTTGACCGTGCCCTCGGACGTCTGGCGCAGCCCGGCAATTTCGGCGGTGGACAGGCCCTTTATGGCAAACAGCGCCACATCGGCCTCGGCCCTGGTCAGGCCCCATTCACGAAACCGCTCGTCCAGCAGGTCCATGAAAGCGCCCGAAGCCCTGCGCAACCGCTCTTCTGCCCGATGCCGCTCGGTATGGGCGCGCCACAAGGCCCAGGCACCCAGCCCGACGCCCAGCACAAGGCCCAGGGCGGCGCCCACCTCCATCAACTCGCGATATTGCCAGGGGATGGGGCCGGACCAGATCGGCAAATAGGACGACAGGATATCAGATACGAAGAAAAAGGCGCTGACCACCTGAACGATCAGGATGGCAAGAACAGACCACAGCCGCGTCATGCTGCCGTCCGGGCCAAAGGGAGGGCCAAGGCCTCAATCATCATCGCCGCCGCCATCGCTGCCGCTTGATCCGCCCTTGTCGTCCCCTCCATCGTCACCGCTGTCGTCGGACCCGTCATCGCCGCTGCCCGCCCCACTGCCGGATCCGCTACCGCCGCCACTGCCCGACCCGCTTCCTGACCCTCCGCCCGATCCGCTGTTGCTGCCCGACCCACTCTTGCCGCCGTCGCCGGAAGCGCCCGCGCCGGTTTCAACCAGACTGGAAGACACAACCCGGCCATCGGGCGTCACGATGATGTCGCGCAACACCTCGCCGGTTCGCGGGTTCAGGATGATCTCGCGTTGCCCAAGCTGACCCGAGGCCGAAATGTGCACCCGGCCCAACCAGGTCCGTTCCGTCTTGATCGCGCCGAACCCCTCGGCGCGCAAACGGCCAAGCAGGGCATCCTCAACATCGGCAAAGCCCCGCAGCGGGGCCAGCCCCAGTGCGGCAGTTGCGGCCAACAGAAATATGCGGCGGTTCATCGCCAGGGCCCGCCCGTTGTTCGAAGGACAAGTATCTGCCAGAAGCGGCGGCCGGGCAAGGCCCGGGCGCCGCCTGCGGTTACAAGACTGGCTCAGTCGTCGCCGCTGTCATGGCCATCACCACCACCATGGTCGCCCCCATCGTGGTCGCTGCCGCTGTCGCCATCGTCATCCCCTTCGTCATGGCCCGAACTGCTGCCCGAGTTGTCGTCCTCGGCATCATCGGCCTGATTGTCGTCACCGCTCTCGTGGGTGAAATCTTCGTCCGACGTGTTCATCTCGACCTTGGACGACAGATCCTCATTGGCCCCAACCGCCTCGCTTTCGGATTTCACCACATTGCCGGTCTCCAGATCATAGACCGCCTCGATCTTCACGCCATCCTTGATGGCCTCCACCTTGGCTTGGGTCGGGCCGACAGTGACTTCGATCGACTGATAGCCGCCCGATTGATACTGTGTCGCAATATCCTGTCCGGTGATGGCCGCCGCCCCGTACGAGGCCGACAGCAGCAGAAGTGCAGTCGCGGAGAAAAACATCTTTTGCATGGTTGGACCCTTTCTTAAGTGAACCAGTGCGTATTCTTGTGGCAACCCCGGCCGCGCTATGGCCGGGGTCGGGTTGAATGGGTCAGCCGTGGCCAACCGGATCGTCTGCCCCCTTGCCACCGCGCACATGGCCGGCCGGATCATCGGCGCCACGGCCACGGCGGGCCTCACGGATCTGGGGGGCGCTTTCGCCATGGACGGCGGCGACCGAAATCAGCGCCTGAGCGGCGGGAAGGGCGATGGGAAGGGCTGCAAGCATAATGGCGGCGGTCACTGCCGATCCGATCATGGTCTTCATGGGTCGTTCCTTTCGCGTTTCCTGGCGGGTGGCGAACGCATCGTTCCCGCCCTGCCTGCCGACAATCGGCCTGACCATGTCTGAGGGATGCCGCGAATATCCTCCATTGTTCCCGGGTTTAGGCCATGCGTCGTCGGCATGAGGTTGAGGGAAATAAACCCGAGTTTATGCCGTCTCCGGCGCTGCAAACGAAAAAGGCCGCCCCGAAGGGCGACCCGGACAGGCAAGGGGCATGTCTGAGATCAGACTTTCATTTCGACGCCCAGATGCTTGGCCACCGTAAAGATGTCCTTGTCGCCCCGGCCACACATGTTCATCACGATGATATGGTCCTTGGGCAGGGTCGGCGCGATCTTTGCCACATGGGCAAGCGCGTGGCTCGGCTCCAGCGCCGGGATGATTCCCTCCAGCGCGCAGGACAGCTTGAACGCCTCCAGCGCCTCGGCATCGGTGATGCTGACATATTTCGCGCGGCCGATATCGTGCAGCCAGGAATGCTCTGGCCCGATGCCCGGATAATCGAGCCCTGCCGAGATTGAAAACCCTTCCAGGATCTGGCCGTCGGCATCCTGCAACAGATAGGTGCGGTTGCCATGCAGCACGCCAGGGCGCCCGCCGGTCAGGCTGGCGCAATGCTGCATCCGGTCGTCCACACCCTTGCCGCCCGCCTCTACCCCGATGATGTTGACCGAAGGGTCGTCAAGGAACGGGAAGAACAGCCCCATCGCGTTAGACCCACCGCCGATTGCCGCCACCAGTGTGTCGGGCAGACGGCCCTCGCCCTCCTGCTCGGCCAGTTGCCAGCGCACTTCCTTGCCGATGATCGACTGAAAGTCGCGCACCATGGCCGGATAGGGATGCGGGCCCGCCACGGTGCCGATGCAATAGAAGGTGTCGCGCACATTGGTCACCCAGTCGCGCAACGCGTCGTTCATCGCATCCTTGAGCGTGCCGCGCCCGGAGGTCACCGGCACCACCTCTGCCCCCAACAGCTTCATGCGGAACACGTTTGGCGCCTGCCGCTCCACATCATGCGCGCCCATATAGACCACGCATTTCAGCCCGAACTTGGCGCAAACGGTGGCCGTGGCCACCCCATGCTGGCCCGCGCCGGTTTCGGCAATGATCCGGGTCTTGCCCATACGGCGGGCCAGAATGATCTGCCCCAGCACATTGTTGATCTTGTGCGCGCCGGT
>DDEX01000123.1 GCA_002336845.1 Rhodobacteraceae bacterium UBA1943 | reverse complement strand
CATGGCCCGCGCCGGGTTGAAACGCCGCCAGCCCGGCCCGCGCCCCGGCCCAGCCGATCAGCGCCGCCGCCGCCACGATCAGCGGAAAGGGCGCGCCAATGGCAAAGATTGCCAGGAATGAGGCAGCGGCGATGGCCCGCATCGCCCCGTTGCCCAAGGCGCGCTTGCCCACCCGCACCACGGCCTGCAACACGATGGCCAGAACGGCGGCCTTCAGGCCAAAGAACAGCGCGGCCACCATGGCCACCTGCCCATAGACGGCATATATCCAGCTTAGCCCCATGATCGCCAGCACGCCGGGCAGGATGAACAGCCCCCCGGCGATCAGCGCGCCACGCACCCCGTGCATCAGCCAGCCGATATAGGTGGCCAGTTGCTGTGCCTCTGGCCCCGGCAAGAGCATACAGAAATTCAGCGCGTGCAGGAACCGCCCGTCGCCCAGCCAGCGTTTCTCCTCAACCAGAATGCGGTGCATCACGGCGATCTGGCCCGCCGGGCCGCCAAAGGACAGCGCGGCGATGCGCGCCCAGGTTCGGGCGGCTTGTCGCAGGGGGGGGCGAGATGTCATCCGCGTGCTCCCTTCGCATCCGGTGACCGATCGGGCCGATCATTATCGGCATCACGCACGAGGGTGGCCAGCCGGTCCAGCGCGGGCAGGGCGCGGGCGGTAGCGATCAGCCGTGGGTCGGCCCCGCGCAGCACGGGCCGGCAGATGTCAAGAACGGTCGGGGCTTTGGGTATGCCGATCATCTTGGCAAGCTGATCGCAGGTCATGGCGTCGGGCGCGGGCATCGGGCCTCTTTCAGGCGGGGTTCACCGGATTGGAAAGCGACCTTCGGCTGACGCCTCGTGGGGAGTTCGCGGTTCCCCATGACGGCACGATAGCCTTTGTGCCGCCACGGGTTCAAGCGTCGTGACCGTTGTTCCTGATCCGGGGCAGCATTACCTTGGGGTGGATGACGGTGCGATGAAAATGGTGCGATGAAGGAGGACCATTATGCTGGACCGCAGCCACGACCCGTTGCGGATGTTCCGCAAGCTGGCGCAGATGAACCGGCTTGCCAATGCACGGTTGCATCACGCCTTGATGGCCTTGCCCGCCGCCGACTATGCCGCGCCGCGTCTGTCATTCTTTGGCTCCATCAAGGCGACGCTGAACCATATCCTGCTGGTGGACCGCTTTTATATCAACGCATTGGCGGGGCGGGGCCTGGACAAGGCCGCGCTGGATCAGGCGCGCAACTGCCCCGATCTGACGACCCTGACCGCTTGGCAAGAGGTGGAAGATCTGCGCCTGCTGGGCCATGTCGAGGGGCTGACCATCCCGGAAATGGATGAGGTGATCAGCGTCGATCGCGGCATAAGGGTGCAGACCGACCGGCGCGACGATCTTTTGAGCCATCTGTTCCAGCACCAGACCCATCATCGCGGGCAGGTGCATGGAATGCTGTCGGCCACAACGGTCGCGCCGCCGCAACTGGATGAATTCATCGTGGGCGATGATGCCCCGGCGCGGGCCGCGGATATGGCGCGGCTGGGCTGGTCAGAGGATGACCTGATGCGCTAGGGCCGGGTCAGGCCACTGCGGCCAGCGCCAGCATTCCAAGCGCCGTCAATGCGAAGCCCGCGCTGGCAAGAACCAAAAGCAGGTCGGGCAGCGGGTCATGCACCTGTTCTTCCGCGGGATCGGCAAAGAACAACAGGGCACCCGGATCATAGCCACAGCAAAACATGCGTCGCTCTCCCTTGCGGTATTGGATTTGTGTTGGCGCCTTTGCGGCTACTGGGTGGCGGTCACAATCGCCGGGGAAGGTTTCACCAGCGTCTCGGGCATCGCGATGAGCGCCAGCATCGACAGGAAGACCACGCCCACCAGGCCAAGGGCGGCATAGTCGCCCAGGTTTCGTTGCTGTCGTTGAAAGATGCGGTTCATTCCGGCCCCCGGACTTGTTGGCGGATCACTCTGGTTCCGGGGCTGGCAGGCCGACGGGAGTGATTCCTCTCCCTATAATCTACAGCTTTAATCGTGATTTGGTTTCCATTTTTTGATTTCAGTATGGAATTTTATTCTCCAAGTGCACGGCGGAAGCGGAACCCCGTCATTTTCCCTTGAACACAGGGCATATCGCCCCGATTTTCCGATATGGGCAGGAGGTTTGGCCCCGGTTGCTGTTGATTCTAAAGGGCTGCGGCCCTAGGGCTTGTTCATGATCACGCAGAAGATGAAATACGCGCTGAAGGCCTTGCTTGTTCTGGCGGACGAAGCGGCGAAACCGGCACCGGAACCGCTGACGATCGAAGAGATCGCCCGCCGGTCCGGCACGCCCAAGCGGTTTCTGGAACATATCCTGCTGGAAATTCGCAACGCCGGCGTGATTTCGTCGATCCGGGGGCGGCTGGGCGGCTATAGCCTTTTGAAAAAGCCGCAAGATATCTCGATCTCGGAAATGCTGCGATTGATCGAGGGGCCGATTGCGCCCTTGCCCTGCCTGTCGCGCCGGGCCTACCAGCGGTGCGAGGATTGCACGGACGAAGCCGCCTGCCGCATCCGAAAGGTTTTTGCCGAGGTATTCTGGTCTTACCTCGTGATTATCGATTCGCTGACGCTGGCCGATATGCTGGCGGCGGGCGGCGATCTTGAGGCCGCCCTGCCGGGTATGGCTGCCGGCGTCTAGGTGCGCGACAACAGGGCCTCGGGCCGCATCCGGGCGATGCCTTGGGTGATCAGCGCGGCCAGCACCGATTTGATCAGGTCACCGGGCAGGAAGGCGGTTGCCAGCGTCGTTGCCTCGGGCAGCGATTTTTGCATGACCAGTGCCATGCCCGGAATGCCGAAGGCATAAAGCACCACGATCCCGCCAACCACAGCACCGACAAAGGCCGAAACGCCGATGCTGGCCTGCCAGCGTTCGACGATCAGCCCCGCGACGAAGGCGGCAATGGGAAAGCCGATCAGATAGCCGACCGACGGGCCGGCAAAAACGCCAAGGCCGCCACGGCCCCCGGACAAAAGCGGCAGGCCGATGGCGACCAGCGCCAGAAACAGCAGAACCGCCAGCGCCCCCCGCTTGGCGCCCAGCACGGTGCCGCACAGCATGATGCCCATCGACTGCGCCGTGATCGGCACGCCTGCGGCAAGGTCAATCTTGGGCACAAGGCCCAGCACGGCGATCAGCGCCGCGAACAGCGCGATATGGGTGAGGTTTTTTTCCATGTGGTTGTCCTCCGGTACACACGGGCGTTTGCTTAGACGCTTCCGCCCCGGGCGCGCAAGGCATCTGCCACATGGGTCGCGTCATCAAGGGCAGCCGCCGTCAGGGGGGCTACCATCCGCCAGCCGGGGCGGCGCGGGCTACGCGCGCGCCAGGCGGCGGCGATCTGGCCCGCGCGGTCCGACAGGACGGGGATGAAACGGATCACCAGCGCAAGGGCCAGCGCCATGCGCGCAGGCGGCAAGCCAAGGGGTGCAAGCGGGCGGCACAGCCATTCCAGCACGCGCTGCATGTCGGAAAGCCGGGTGGTCATGGTGACAAAATTCGCCGCCGCCACGGCTGTGGCCATGCGCAGGATCACCTCTGCCCCGCCCGCAAGATCGCGCGTGATCAGGTGCCATGCCCCGACCAGCACGACAAAGGGCCAGAGCGGACGCAGCATTGCTGCCGCCTGCCGGGCGAACCGCGGCCCTCCGGTCAGGGTCAGTGCCGCGACCGCGGCAAAGGCCATTGCCATTGGCAGCGGCCCTTGCAGGCGGAACAGGGCCATCGTCACCACAGCCAGCACCGCCAGTTTCACCCCGGCAGGAAGGCGATGCGCCCAGATGGGAACCTCAGAGGTCAGCGTCAGCATCCTGCGCCCCCAGATCGGTCATCGCGGTGCGGAACGCGGCCAGAAGGGTGTCGGCAGGGCCATCCTGACGGATGCGGCCCGCCTCCAGCCAGATCACCCGGTCGCAGGCGGCAACCGCCTCGGGGTCGTGGCTGATGGTGATCAGGCGCTGGGGCAGGGCGGCAAGGCGGCGCGCAAGGCGGGCTTGCGTCGGCAGGTCAAGGCCAGCGAAGGGTTCGTCCAGCAGGATTGTTTGCGGTTCCATCATCAGCACCGCCAGCAGGCACAGGTATTGCCGCTGGCCCTGCGAAAGGTGATGGCAGGGCGCATCGTGCCAATGCTCTCGTCCTTCGGCGGCAAGGGTGGCGCGGACGCGCGCGGCCACCTCTGGCGCGGGCAGGCCCATCTGGCGCAGGCCAAAGGACAGCTCCTCGGCGACCGTGGGGAACAGGATCTGATGATCGGGGTTCTGGAACAGGATGCCCAACCGCGAAAGCATCGCCTTGCGGTCCTTTGCCGGGTCGATGTCGCCCAACCGCACCGTTCCAGACGTCGGCGCGATCAGCCCGGCAAGCAGGCGCATCAATGTGGTCTTGCCCGATCCGTTGCGACCGACAATCCCAATGCGGGCCTCGGTCAGCGTCAGCGACAGGCTGTGCAGCACCGGACGACCGGCCAGCGTGACGCTGGCCTCGGTCAGGGTGATGGTATCGGCCTGCGGCATGGTCCCTCGCGCTTTCGGGCGGTTCTAGCGGGGCCGGGCCTGCGGCGAAAGCCTAAACGGGCCGGCGCGGTGGCAAGGCCAGCGCAGCCTCGACCGCGTGGCTGGCGGCCAGAACGCCCCGATCGTCGAACATCCGGCCCACCAGTTGCACCCCCACCGGCAGCCCCGCAGAGGTAAAGCCGCAGGGGACCGAGGCGGCGGGTTGCTGGGTCAGGTTGAACGGATAGGTAAAGGGCGTCCAGCCCATCCAGTTTTTCGCCGCATCGCTGCCCGGTGGCATCAGCAGGCCCGCATCAAAGGCCGGAATGGGCAGGCTTGGCGTCACCAGCAGGTCATAACCTTCCATGAAGCCACGCATCTGCGCGCCAAGGGCACCACGGGCGCGGGTGGCGGCCATATAGGCATCAAGGCTGATATGGTCGGCCTCATCCAGCAGGGCGGCAAGGTTCGGGTCCAGCACCGAACGGTCGGCCACATGGGCCAGTGCCGCCTTGGCGCCCGCCCACCACAAGGTGCGGAAGGTTTCGATCGGGTCATCGAAACCGGGGTCGATTTGCGTGACATGCGCGCCCGCATCGGCCATGCGGTTCACGGCGGTGGCGACAAGGGCGGCCACCTCGGGGTCCACCGTGGCAAAGCCAAGGGTGGGCGAATAGGCGATACGCAGGCCACGAAGGCTGGGCGCATCGGGCACAAGGCTGGCGGGATCATGCGGCAGCGAATGCCAGTCGCGCGCGTCGGGGCGGGCGATCACATCCATCAGCAGCGCCGAATCCCGCGCGGTGCGGGTCATCGGGCCAACATGGGCCACGGTGCCAAAGGGCGACAGCGGCCAGGCGGGCACCCGGCCGAAGGATGGCTTCAGCCCGTAAATCCCGGTGAAGCCAGCCGGAATACGGATCGACCCGCCGCCATCGGTTCCCAAGGCCAGCGGCGCATAGCCCGCTGCCACGGCGGCAGAGGCCCCGCCCGAGGAGCCTCCGGGCGTTTTGGTCGTATCCCAGGGATTGCGGGTAATTCCGGCACGGGGGCTGTCGGTCACGCCTTTCCAGCCGATTTCCGGCGTGGTGTGCGCGCCATCAGCACAGCGCCCGCCTCTCGCAGCCTTGCCACGGCGGGGGCGTCATCATTCCACGGGCCTGCCGCATCCACCGTCCGCGAGCCGCGCAGGCAGGGTTGCCCCTTGGTCAGCAGAATGTCCTTGATCAGCACCGGCACGCCATCCAGCGGCGACAGCGCCTGACCGGCGGCAATTCGGCGCTCTGCGGCTTTCGCCTGTTCCTGGGCGCCGGGGGCATCGGTCAGCGTCAGGGCGTTCAGGCGCGGCTCCCACAGGGTGGCCTGCGCGAGGCAGTCTTCCAAAACCTCGCCGGGTGTGAAGCGGCCCGCGCGAAAGCCCGCTGCTATGTCTTCGGCTGTCAGCCAGTTCAGATCGCCCATTGTCGCCCCCGAAATTTCCCACGAAAGGAAACGAGGCCTCGAGGGGCCTCGTCAAGCCCTTGGGCAGCGCGGCATTTCGCCAACCCATACCCGGGCGGATCAGGAAACGCATCGCGTTTCCCCGCCCGTGCGCAACCTGTCCGCTAGAGACCGGTCCGCAAGTGCCGACGAAAGGCCAGTGCCAGCCCCGGCGGGCGAGAAGCGCCCGCCGATGGCGGGGCGGGCGCTGGCCGGGCCCTTGTGGCCCGGCGGTGCAAGTTTCACCGCCACCGTGTGGCGAAGGCGATGGCCTTCGCCAGACCGCGTGGTGTGTCGGCACTGCGCGCCGCCCTTACCCCTCGCCTTCGGGGCGGATATCTACCTTGTGGCTGCCCTTCTGGCTGCCATCCAGCCGCAACATGCCGATCACCGGGGCAACATCGCCGTAATCGCGGCCATAGCCGACGACGATATGATCCTCGGCCACCCAGCAGGCATTGGTCGGGTCATATTCGACCCAGCCGCTTTCGGCGCCGGTCCAGGCGCGGACCCAGGCGTGCATGGCATCTGCCCCTTCCAGCCGGGGCTTTCCCGGGGGCGGCAAAGTGCGCAGATAACCTGCGACATAGGCCGCCGGAATGCCGATGCTGCGCAAGCCCGAAATCATGATCTGGGCAAAATCCTGACAGACGCCATGGCGCCCGGCAAAGGCGGTCTCGGCCGGGGTGTCCACCTCGGTCGCATCGGCGTCAAAGGTCATTTCGGCGTGCAGCGCGCGGCCCATGGCCTGAACCACGTCTCGTGCCGTCGTGCAATTGGCGGTGGCGCTGCGGGCAAAGGTGGCGATGTCGGCGCTTGGCGGCAGACGGGGTGAGGGCGGCAGGAAGTGGTGCGGCGCCTCGGGCCCAAGGTCGCGGATCAGGGCAATCTGGCCGGGCAGGTCGGCCAGTGGCGCGCTCATGTCAAACTCGGGCGGGGCGGAGCGGCGGATCACGCTGGCCTGCATGGTCACGGTCAGCTTGGTCAGCCCGGGGGGCATCACCGCCTGCACCACGCGGGTGCCGTAGAAATCGTCGAATACCTGCCGTTCCTGCGGGTCCGGCGCGAAAGTGACGGTTTCCGACGCGACGGTCTGACAGCCGGGCAGATTGGCCGGCAGGATGCGGAATTGCTGGCGGCCCGCGCCGGTGGGGCGGGCGAACACATAGTCGATGACAAGGCGGATCCGGTACAGCATCAGCGCAGGTATGCCGCAGTCAGCAGGTCTGACAAGCCCGCGATGCGCCCGCGCAAGGCCCAGATGGCTTGCGTTGTCAGATCCTCGGGCCGGGTGGTGGCAAGATCGGTGTGCAGCCGCAACATTGCGCGCGTCAGGTCAGAGGGCATCCCGTATTCATCCGCCTCTGGCAGCAGGCGCAACTGTTCGGCCATACCGTCCAGTTGATAGCGCAGCGAGCGTGGGTTCATTTCGTCCAGCGCCAGAAGGTCGATCACCGTCACACGGCTGGTTTGCAGCGAAAAGCGGCGGCGGTGGGTCATCACGCTGTCGCCGACCTCAATCGCCAGATCAAGCGCCCCTTCGGGGGCCTTGGCATCGGCCAGAATTGCCAGATTGGCGGCCATTCCCATGGCCCGTTCGTGGTGCCGCCCGATGGTCAGGAAACGCCAGCCAAGAAAGCGATACATGTTTTCATGCACCAGCCCGGAAAACCCGGTCAGCTTGCGCAGCAGGGCCGACAGCGCGCGGGCGGCATCGTCACCCGGCGTGACCTTGGCGGCCATGCGTGTCGCGGTCTTGTTCAGGTCGATCAGCGCCTGCCAGGCATCGGGCGAAAAGCGGTCGCGCACATGGCCCGCGCTGCTGATCGCCCAGCCAAGGGTAGAGAGCAGGCCCGCCGGCACGCCGGTGTCGGGCTTGGTGCCCAGCGACTCGAACAGCGGGTCCATCGCGGCCAGCAGCGGGGATGCGGCCTCTCCGGCTTCGGCCAGACGGATGTTGCGGGCGCGCAAGAGGCGCATGATCCCCTCGGCCCGTTCGACATAGCGGCCCAACCAGAACAGGTTGTCGGCGGCGCGCGAGGGCAGCGAGCCGGGCGTCACGCGGCGATAGGCGGCGCTGGGCGGGGCCACCATGCTGACGGCGGGCTGAGGGCGGTCGGCGACGATCCAGACATCGGCGGCATTGCCACCGTTCTGCATGGCGATGGCCGCAGGCTCTGGCGAGGCGCCGATGCGGGCGAACCCGCCCGGCATGACCTGCCAGCCCTGCGCCGTCCGCGCCAGAAACACCCGCAACGACAGGGGGCGCGGCTGCAACCGGCCCTCGACCAGTGCGGGCGTGGTGGACAGCGTGACCGCCTCTTGCGCCACAAGGCGCGGGCCTTCGCTTGCCAGTTTCGCCGCCAGATCGGCCGTCGCCAGACCAGAAGCCGCCAGCCCTTGCAAAGGCCCTTCATAGGGCAGGCCGGTGGCAAAGGCGTCCGAGATTACCATGCGCCCCGGATCGGCCAGAACCGCCTGCCGTTCTGCCGCGCCGCCGCACCACCAGGTGGCGATGTTGGGCATCAGCAGATCGCTGCCCAGAAGGTCACGCGCAAGTTTTGGCAGGAACGCCATCAGCGCCCGGGTTTCCAGCACCCCCGACCCCAGGGCATTCACCATGGTCAGACCCTGCGCGCGCAGCGCCGATACCATGCCCGGCGTGCCGATGCGGCTTTGCTGGTTCAGCTCTACCGGGTCGGCGAAGGCGCTGTCCATGCGCCGCCACAGCACATCCACGGGGCGCAGACCCGAAACGGTGCGCACCAGAAGGCGGTTGCCCGCGACGGTCAGATCTTCGCCTTCGACCAGGGTGAAGCCCAGATACCGCGCGATATAGGCGTGTTCGTAATAGGTCTCGTTCATCGTGCCGGGTGTCAGAATCGCCACCCGCGCCAGAGGGTCGTGGCGCAGGGCCTGCAACTGGTCTCGAAAATCGCGGAAGAATCCGGCCAGGCGCGGCACGTTCATGCCGGCATAGACATCGGCGAAAGCGCGGCTGGTGGCGACGCGGTTTTCCAGCGCATAGCCCGCGCCCGAAGGGGCCTGCGCCCGGTCGGCCAGCACCCACCAGTTGCCATCGGGGCCGCGCCCGATTTCAAAGGCCAGAAAATGCAGGTAATGCCCGTCGCGCGGGCGCACCCCCACCATGGGGCGCAGCCATTCGGGGTTGGCGGCGATCAGCGCGGCGGGCAGCTTGCCCTCGGCCACCAGACGGTTTTCGCCGTAAAGATCGGCCATCACCGCCTCTAGCAATTCTGCCCGCTGGATCAGCGCGGCAGACAGGCCCTGCCATTCACCCTGGGCGATCAGCACCGGAATATGCGACAGCGGCCAGGGCCGCTCGACCGACTGGCCCCCTTCGGTTTTTGCCGTGCCGTACTGGCGGTAGAACACGCCAGAATCCATCAGATACTGGTCGGCGCGGGCAAGGCGTCGTGTCCGCTCTTCCCCGCTCAGGGCCAGCAGATGGCGCATGAAGCCGCGCCAGACGGGGCGCATCTCGCCCCGTGCGTCAACCAGTTCGTCCTGCGTGGCGGCAGGCGGGTGATAGTCGCGCGCGATGGCCGCAATCTGGGCCGGGTTCGGATCGGTGTTTGCGGTCTGCATGGGGCATCAGATGCCGACCGGGCGCCGCAGGTCAAGGGTGAAGGGAAAGTCCGGGTGCCGCCGCTCGGTTCCCGGTCGCAGCCAGCCCGCCTGGTGGCCCGAAGGCTCGAACCGTGCCAGGCGTCGCGCCTCGGCCTCGTTTCCGTTCACCGGGAAGGTGTCATAGTTGCGCCCGCCGGGGTGGGCGACGTGATAGACACAGCCCCCAAGCGCCCGGCCCGACCATTTGTCATGGATGTCGAAGGTCAGCGGCGCGTGGACCGGAACGGTCGGCTGCATCGCCGCCGCCGGCTGCCACGCCTTGTAGCGCACACCGGCCACGGCAACGCCATTGGCCACGCGGGTCAAGGGCACCTCGCGCCCGTTGCAGGTGACGGTATAGCGATCTGGCTGCGCGGTGGTCAGCTTGACCTGCAAGCGTTCGGTTGAACTGTCGGTATAGCGCACCGTTCCCCCAATCGCTCCGGTTTCGCCCAGAACATGCCACGGCTCCAGCGCCTGACGCAGTTCCAGCCTGATGCCTTCATAGTCAACCTCTCCGCAGAAGGGGAAGCGGAACTCTCCCTGCGCGGTGAACCATTCCTCTTTCAGATCAAAGCCATGGGCGCGCAGATCGGCCAGCACGTCGCGGAAATCTTCCCAGACGAAATGCTGCAGCATGAAGCGGTCATGCAGCGCCGTGCCCCAGCGGGTCAGGTCGCCCGTCGCAGGCGCCGCCCAGAACCGCGCGATCAGGGCGCGCAGGAGGAGTTGCTGGGCCAGCGACATCCGCGCATCGGGCGGCATCTCGAACCCGCGGAACTCTACCAGACCCAGCCGCCCGGTGGGGCCATCGGGGGAATAGAGTTTGTCGATGCAAATCTCGGCCCGGTGGGTGTTGCCGGTCACATCGGTCAGTATGTTCCGCAGCAGGCGGTCCACCAGCCAAGGCATCGGCTGCATCCCCTGTCCGGGCACCGGGATCTGGCTTAGGGCGATTTCCAGTTCATAAAGGCTGTCGTGCCGCCCTTCGTCCATACGTGGGGCCTGAGAGGTCGGGCCGATGAACAGGCCTGAGAAGAGGTAAGACAGGCTGGGATGCCGGTTCCAGTGCAGGATCAGCGATTTCAGCAGGTCGGGCCGCCGCAGGAAGGGGCTATCCAGCGTGGTCGCGCCACCCACAACCACATGGTTGCCGCCGCCCGTGCCGCAATGCTTGCCGTCGATCATGAACTTGTCGGCGCCAAGGCGCGACTGGCGGGCCTCTTCATAAACGGTCTGGGTGATCGAAACGCAGTCGTCCCAATCATGGGCGGGATGGATGTTCACCTCGATCACGCCGGGATCGGGGGCAACGCGGATCACATTCAGGCGCGGGTCATGCGGGGGCTGATAGCCCTCGATATGCACCTTCAGGTTCAACCGGGCGGCGGCGGTTTCGGCGACATGCAAGAGGTCCAGATAGTCCTCCAGCGTCGTTACCGGCGGCATGAAGACCGACAGGCGGCCGTTGCGCGGTTCGACCGTCAGGGCGGTGCGGACGAAGCCTTCAACCTCGGTCGCCGATTGCGGGGTGAAGGCCTGAACCGGGGCAGAGGCGACAAAGCTGGCCATCGGCTGCGATTTGCGCTGCTTGTCGATCTGGGCTGGTTCGGGCAGGTCGGGCCGCGGGATCGTGGGGTCCATCGGATTGATGTAGGGGTATTGCGCCGGTGTCAGATAAGGCAGGCTTTCCAGCGGCAGCCGATAGCCCACCGGGCTGTCGCCGGGCACCAGAAACATCTTGCCGCGCCGCAGCCGCCAGCGTTCGGAATACCATTTCCGCCGCCCGTCACGCGCCATCCACGGCTGCACCGGCAGGACAAAGCCCACCGGGTTGGTCAGCCCGCGGTCAAACACCTGCGCGATGCGATGGCGCGCCTCGGGGTCTTTCAGTTCCGAATTTTCGGGGGTGACGTTGGGCGGCAGGTTCGCCTCTTTCACCAGCCATTCGGCAGGGTCTTCATAGGCGGGCAGGATGTTTTCCTCGCCCACATCCAGCTCGAACGCGATTTCGCGCAGCAGCTCCTGCGCTTGCAGGGGCGTCGCGCCCTGCGCCTCGCCCTCGGGCGCGATCAGGTCGGGGTTTTGCCAGACGGGCTGGCCATCGGCCCGCCAATAGAGCGAAAAGGTCCAGCGCGGCAGGCTTTCGCCCGGATACCACTTGCCCTGCCCATAGTGCAGAAAGCCGCCCGGTGCGAAACGGTCGCGCAACCGGCGGATCAGCACATCGGCGCGGTCGCGCTTGGTCGGGCCGACGGCGGCGGTGTTCCATTCAGCGGATTCGAAATCGTCGATCGACACGAAGGTCGGCTCGCCCCCCATGGTCAGCCGAACATCGCCCGCCTTCAACGCGGCATCGACCTTGTGGCCAAGGGCGTTCAACTCGTCCCAGGCATCATCGCTGAACGGCTTGGTGATGCGGGGGTGTTCGGCCACGCGCCGGACCTGCATGTCGAAATCGAAGCTGACGTTGGCCACGCCGGTATAGCCGCCTGAAATCGGCGCGGCGTTGCGATAATGAGGCGTTGCCGACAGCGGGATATGGCTTTCCCCGGTCAGCAGGCCAGAGGTGGGGTCAAGCCCG
This sequence comes from Rhodobacteraceae bacterium UBA1943, assembly GCA_002336845.1. Taxonomy (GTDB): domain Bacteria; phylum Pseudomonadota; class Alphaproteobacteria; order Rhodobacterales; family Rhodobacteraceae; genus Fuscibacter. Next base: position 953 of record DDEX01000123.1, on the reverse strand, counting down.
ATCCAGCCCGCGCCGGGCAGATATACCTCGACCCAGGCGTGCAGGTCGGTGAAATCCACCTCGGTGCCCGAGGGGCCATCCAGCGCCTTGAGGTCGGGCTTGAGCTGGATCAGATAGCCCGAGACGAACCGCGCGGCAAAACCCAGATGGCGCAGGATGTTCACCAGCAACCAGCTTGAATCGCGGCAAGAGCCACTGGCCAGCGCCAGCGTTTCATCCGGGGTCTGCACCCCCGGCTCCATCCGGATCAGGTATTTGATGTGGTTTGAGAGGTCGCGGTTCAGGCCAACGATGAAATCGACCGTCCGGGCCTTTTCGCGCGGGATGGTGGCCAGATAGGCCTCGAACTCTGGCCCCAAGGCTTCGGCCTTGCGATAGATCGAAAGGTCGTCGATCAGGTCCAGCGGATAGTCAAAGGGCCATTCCTCGGCCACCTCCTCGACGAAAAAGTCGAAGGGGTTATAGACGGTCATGTCGGCGGTCAGATCGACCTCGATCTTCAGTTCCGTCACAGGCTCGGGGAAGACAAAGCGCGCCAGCCAGTTGCCGTAGGGGTCTTGCTGATAGTTCACAAAGTGATTGGCGGGCGTGACCTTGAGCGAATGGGAAATGACCCGCGTGCGGCTGTGCGGGGCAGGGCGCAGGCGGATGACCTGCGGACCAAGGACGATCGGCGCGTCGTATTTGTAATGGGTCAGGTGATAGATGCTGGCCTTGATCGACATGTCCGCTCCGCGAGGCTTTGGGCCAGACTAGGGGGGAAGCGGGCGCGGGGGAACCCGGCGACGGGGCGATCTGCAAGGATTTCGGGCGATGTTGCGGGGGGTGCTGAAAACATGGGCAGGCGGGGCGGCGGTGTGGCTGTCTTCACAAGGCGCAATCTGGCGAAGGCCATCGCCTTCGCCATGTGATGTGGGGCAGCTTGTCAGGTCGGGCCTCAAAGGCCCGGCCAG
>DDEX01000069.1 GCA_002336845.1 Rhodobacteraceae bacterium UBA1943 | reverse complement strand
TTACCAACCAGATCGCCCGCAGCCTGACCTCCCTCGCCGGGGGCGAACCCACCTTGCGCCTTGGCGTCACGGGCCTCTCGCGCGCGGGCAAGACGGTGTTCATCACCGGGCTTGTCGCGAACCTGCTGGACCGGGGCCGGATGCCGCAACTGCGCGCCGCCGCCCAAGGCCGGATTGAGGCGGTCTATCTGCAACCCCAGCCCGACGACACCCTGCCCCGCTTTGCCTATGAGGATCATCTGGCTGCGATGACCGGCGATGACCCGCATTGGCCCGACAGCACCCGCGCCGTCAGCGAGTTGCGCCTGTCGTTCCGCACCCGGCCCAGTGGCTTTCTGGCCGGGCTGACCGGACCGCGCGTCCTGCACCTCGACATCGTGGATTACCCCGGCGAGTGGCTGTTGGACCTCGCGCTCTTGGACAAATCCTACGACGAATGGTCCGAGGCCACCCTTGCCCGCATCAGCGCCCGCCCCGAGGCCGCCGAATTCCTCGCCACCGCCCGCGCCGAGGATGGCGCGCTGCGGCTGGATGAGACCAAGGCGCAAACCCTCGCCGCGCTGTTCACCACCTACCTGCGCGCCGCCCGCGCCAAAGGCTGGTCCGACTGCACCCCCGGCCGGTTCCTTCTGCCCGGAGAGCTGGAGGGCAGCCCGGCCCTCACCTTCGCGCCCCTACCGAAACCCGCGATGACCCCGCGCGGCAGCCTGTGGCGAGAGATGGCCCGGCGCTATGACGCCTATCGCGACAAGGTGGTGCGCCCCTTTTTCCGCGAGCATTTTGCGAAAATCGACCGTCAGATCGTGCTGGCCGATGTGCTGGGCGCCATCCACCACGGCCCCTGGGCTGTGGAAGACCTGCGCCGCACGCTGGCCGAGGTTCTGGGCGCGTTCCGGCCCGGCCAGAACTCGTGGCTCTCGGGCCTGCTGGGTGGCCACCGGGTCGAAAAGATCCTGTTCGCCGCCACCAAGGCCGACCATCTGCACCACGAACAACACCCCGCCCTGACCGCGATTACCGAGGCGCTGCTGCGAGAGGCGAAATCCCGCGCCGATTTCGCGGGCGCTGAAACCATGGCCATGTCGCTCGCCGGTCTGCGCTCGACGGTCGAGGATCGGCTGGGCGATGCGGGTCTGCCGGCTGTGCGTGGCCGCCTTTTGGAGACCGGCAGGCAGGCGGTGATGTATCCGGGCGAATTGCCAGCCGACCCCAACCGCCTGTTGTCGCCCGCCCGTCAGGGCGCCGACAAATGGCTCGACGCCGATTACGGCCTGATGGCCTTTGCCCCCGCCCGCGCATCCTTGCGCCCCGGCGAAGGCCCGCCGCATATCCGGCTGGACCGCGCCGCCGAATTCCTGTTCGGAGATGAGCTGTGATGCGCCCCGAGATCACCCCCGCCCTGCCAGGCGATGCCCCCGCACTCGCCCGCATTCTGGGCGACTGGGTGCGCGAGACCGGCTGGATGCCCGTGCTGCACAGCCGTGACGAGAATCTTGCCCATCTGCGTCGCCGCATCACCCTTCGCGGGGTGCGCATCGCCCGCCTTCATGGCCACGTCGCCGGTTTCATCGACCGCACGGGCGACGAGATCCTGTCACTTTACGTCGCCCCCCATGCCCGCCGCCACGGCCTTGGTCGCGCCCTGGTGGCCGAGGCGAAAGAGGGTGCGCCTCGGCTGACCTTGTGGACTTTTCAGGCCAATTCGCCTGCCCGCGCCTTCTGGTCTGCGCTGGGCTTTGCTGAGGCAGCAACCACCGATGGCAGCAACGACGAGGGCTTGCCCGATGTCCGCCTGATCTGGAACGGAGCCGCCTGATGGCCGACAATTCCGAAATTCCCGGCCCTCAACTTCGCGGCCCTGAACTTCCCCGGCTCGCCCGCCCCGCGCTTGTCGAGCTGGACGAGACCGAACCCGCCGCCGACCCCGGTCTGGCCGAGGCACCACCAGACCCCGAAGGCCGCGCCATGCTGGTCGCTGCGCGGCTGGCCACCCGCCGCGCCTCGCCGCTGACCCGCTTTGCGGCTTGGGTCTTTTCGGCGCTGTTTTCGCTGGTTCTGTCGGTCGCCGCCTATGATTTCGTCACCGGCCTGCTCACAGCCAATTCCGTCATCGGCTGGATCGCCTTAGTCCTTGTCGGTCTTGCGATCCTCGCGCTGAGCCTGCTCGCCCTGCGCGAGCTTGCCGCCACCTTCCGCATGGCCCGTATTGACCGCCTGCGGCAGCGTGCTGCCGAGGCGCATGTGAAGGGCGACGTCAAAGCCGCCCGCCAGATCACCGCCGACCTCAAATCCCTTTACGCCTCCCGCCCCGACCAAAGCTGGGGCCTGGCCCGTCTGGCAGAGCGCGAGGGCGAGATGATGGACGCCGATGCCCTTCTGAACCTGACCGAAACCGAGCTGATGGCGCCCCTTGACCGTGCCGCACTTGCCGAAGTCGAAGGCGCGGCACGACAGGTCGCCACTGTCACCGCCCTTGTGCCAATGGCGCTGGCCGATGTCGCAACCGCCCTTTATTCCAATCTGAGAATGATCCGCCGCCTGTCGGAAATCTACGGCGGGCGCTCCTCGACCCTTGGCAACCTGCGCCTGATGCGCCGGGTGTTCACCGCCCTCTTGGGTGCGGGAGCCATCTCTTTGGCCGATGACCTGATCGGCGGCTATGCGTCTGGCGGCGTTCTCGGCCGCCTGTCGCGCCGGTTCGGCGAAGGGGTCGTGAACGGTGCCCTGACCACCCGCGTCGGCATCGCCGCGATGGAGGCCTGCCGCCCGATGCCCTTCACAGCCCTGCCCCGCCCCGGCACTACCGCCACCACCAGCCGCGCCCTGGCGGGCTTTCTGAACCGGGCCAAAGAAGCCCAAACCTGAATTTCCCCTTCTCCAAATATCCCACGGGGGGTGCGGGGGGTCTGAACCCCCCCGCTGCTTTGGGTCAAACCAGCGTCACCGCCGCCGGTTCCAGCCCGTCGATTTCAACCACGCAGGTCTCGCCCCGCACAATCGGCCCCACGCCCGCAGGCGTGCCGGTAAAGATCAGGTCTCCGGGCTGAAGCATGACCAGCCGCGACAGATAGGCGATCACCCCGGCCACAGGCCAGATCATGTCGGCCAACTGCCCGTCCTGCCGGACCTCATCGCCCACAAGACAACGGATACGCCCCGCCCATTCCCGCCCCTCGGCGCGGGTCAGCGGCCCGACGACGGCGGAATTGTCGAAACCCTTGGCCATGTCCCATGGCCGCCGCGCCGCCTTGGCCTCGGCCTGCAAATCGCGGCGGGTCAGGTCGTTACCCGCAGCATAGCCCCAGACCAGGGCCAGCGCCTCGGCTTCACTTACAAAGCTGCCGCCCTTGCCCAGCGCCACCACCAGTTCAGCCTCATGATGCAGGTCGGATGTGGCGGGCGGATAGGGTATGCGGGCACCGCTATCGACCACCGTATCAGCGGGCTTGGTGAAGAAGAACGGTGGCTCGCGGTCGGGGTTGCCCCCCATCTCGCGGCTGTGTTCGGCATAGTTGCGGCCCACGCAAAAGATGCGACGCACCGGGAACCGCTCATCAGACCCCGCAATCGCCACGCTGGGCTGCACTGGCGGGGCGATGGCAAACATCAACCCGGCCCCAGGGTAAAGCACTCCATCCCCTTGGCTTGCAGCCGCAGGCAGGCGCGCTCGGCCTCTTGCTGGCCAAGGCCCAGGAAATTCGCGTCGAACCCGCCCGACTTCTGCACGATCTTGCGCAAGCTCTGGCCCAGGGTTTCCCCTTCGGACAACTGCGTCTTCATCAGCACCCGGTCAGCCTGGGCCCAACTGTTGTAACGGCCCACGTTGATACCCCAGTGCCGCCCGCCAGAGGTGGACACCTGCGTCACCACCTCTTGCTGGCTTGGCGCCTCGGCTGCCACAAGCTGCTCTTGCGGCGCGGGATCGTCATAGATCGGCGCGCGGCGTTTGGCCGGGCGGACCGAGGTTTCCATCAGGGCAACCGGCGCCACTTCGGTCTGGGCCGTCACCCGCAGCGGGGCGGGCGCCTCTGCCGCGGCGACAGGTTCAACCCCGGCGACATCGGCCAGCACCTGCTCCAGCGGCTGGGCCGGTTCCACGGGTTGCGCCGCAGCCACGGCAAGGGCCTGGCCATCCAGCGTGTCCGGGTCGGGCGGCGGGGCGGTCGCCTCGGCCACGGCGCTGGCAATCGAATCCGCGATGGCATCCACCTGTTCGCCCGCCGCGGCAGCCGTTTCGTGGTCTGGCCGCGCCTTCGGGCGCTGCGAGGCTGCCGGGGCCATGACGACGCGCAGGGTCTTGCCCGCGCCGCCCTCGACCTCGGGCAGGTCTTCGTCCACGTCATCGGCGACCAGCGGCGCATTCGATGCCACAAGCTCCTCATCCGCGGGGCGGGCCGGAACCGGCGGTTGCACCGTCACATTGCGCTTGGCCTTGGCAAAACCAAGGTCCAGCAGATCAGCCATCTTGGCGTTGCGCATGTCGGTCGAGGTGCCGCCGAACACGGTCGCGATGATCCGCACGCCATTGCGTTCGGCCGAAGCCGTCAGGTTGAACCCCGCAGGCACGGTAAAGCCGGTCTTGATGCCATCGGCGCCCGGATATTTATCCAGAAAGCGGCGGTTGGTGTTCTGCACCGTCGCCAGCCCCGCATCGGTCGAGCGGCGCGAGAAAATGTTGTAATACTGCGGGAAGTCGTAAAACAGGTGCCGGCCCAGAATCGCCATGTCATGCGCGGTGGACAGGTGGCCCGGCGCCGTCAGGCCGTTGGCGTTCTTGAAGGTAGAATTGGCCATACCCAGCTTTTTGGCCGTGCGGGTCATGCGGGCGGCAAACTTGTCCTTGTCGCCGCCGATCGCATCGCCCAGCGCCGCTGCGGCGTCATTGGCCGATTTCACGGCTGCAGCGCGGATCAGATAGCGCACCTGAATCTTCTGCCCCGCCTTCAGCCCAAGGCGAGAGGGCGGCTGCGCCGCAGCATTCTTCGACACCGTGACCATGCTGTCCAAAGACAGGCGGCCCGCCTCGATCTCCTGAAAGGTGATGTACAGCGTCATCATCTTGGTCAGCGAAGCCGGATGCAGCCGCGTATCGGCATTTTCCGAATACAGCGTTTCGCCCGTGCGGGCATCCATGACATAGGCCGCATAGGGGGCCGCGCCAGTTTCCTGCGGGCCTGCACATGCGGCAATGAACGTCATAGCCGCAAGGACCATGAAGTGCCGCATGAACTGCCCCAGCCAGGAGGTCACCTTGGTGATCATCTGCTCTGCCTCGTCTCGCGCATCCGTTCGTGCGAATGCGCATTATTTGGCCCAAGGTAGCACAGGGAAAATTGCCAGAAAACCCCTTTGTTTCAAAGGGTTTGCGATTGATCCTAACGCATTGCGGCCACGGAAAACGACTAGATATAGTGGCCTGCAGCCACCCGGCCCACCAAATCGGCCAGGCCAGACAGGTTTTCCAGCACATGAAACCGGCGCTCGCCCGATGGTGGATCGGCGGATTCCAGCGCCCATGTCAGGCCGTGGGGCACATGGACACCCCAGCCGCCTGCCGAAATCATGGGCAGGACATCGGATTTCAGCGAGTTGCCGACCATCATCCCCTGATCGGCCCCAGTGCCGTGGCGGGCAAAGATCGTCTGATAGACGGCGGGCGTCTTGTCCGACACGATTTCCACCGCCTGAAACAGATCGCCCAGACCCGATTGGGCCACCTTGCGCTCTTGATCCATCAGGTCGCCCTTGGTGATCAGGATCACGCGGTAGTCAGCCGCCAGCGCCGTCACCGCCGCCCGCGCATGGGGCAACAGTTCGACCGGATGGGCCAGCATCTCGCGCCCTGCCGCAAGAATCTCGCCAATGACCGTCGCGGGCACCCGGCCCTCGGTCACCTCGATCGCGGTTTCGATCATCGACAGGGTAAAGCCCTTCACGCCAAAACCATAGCGATCCAGATTGCGCCGTTCCGCAGCCAGCAGCCGGTCATGCAGGTGGTCCGGCGCGGCATGACCGGCCAGAAGGTTGGTCAACCGTTCCTGCGTCAGGCGAAAGAAGGTCTCGTTCTGCCACAATGTGTCGTCGGCATCGAATCCGATAGTTGTCAGCATTGTTTCCCCCTCGGCGCAGGGTTTGCCCGGCCAGACCCTTTTCGCAAGCCGGAAAATTGCTATATTGTCGCCAGAACCCCATCCCGCCGAATCCTTCAGTCCGAGGCTGCCTTGCCCTTTCGCGCCCCCGTCATGACCGACAAAACCCCCGGTGGCCCCGGCGGCGACGCCTCTGTGCTGACCAAGACCAAGCCGAAGACCCAGCGTCCGCCGCTGTACAAGGTCATGCTTCTGAACGACGACTATACGCCGATGGAGTTCGTGGTTCATGTGCTGGAACGGTTCTTCGGCCTTTCCCATGCGCAAAGTTTCGAGATCATGCTGACGGTCCACAAGAAGGGCCTCGCCGTGGTGGGTGTGTTCTCGTATGAGATCGCCGAGACCAAGGTCGCGCAGGTGATGGATTTCGCGCGCCGCCACCAGCACCCGCTGCAATGCACCATGGAAAAGGAATAGGCCGCGCCCGGCCTGCCCCACGATCTGCCGATGCGTTCCGCCCGACTTGAGATGGCCCTGGATCAGGGCGCCTTTGCCCCGCCCGCGGGCGATATTCTGGTGCTGCGTCCGCGCATGGGCGACGATCTGTCCGCCCTGCCGCAGGATCGGGTGGTGGTTCAGACCGGCTTTCGCCCCGATCATGACCATTTCGCCGCCAGGGGATACCGAGCCACTGGCGGCCCCTTTGGCAGTGCGGTGATCTGCCTGCCGCGCGCCAAGGCGGCGGCGCTGGCGCTGATCCATCAGGCGATGACAGCCCTGCCGCCCGGTGCTCCGGTGCTGCTGGATGGGCAAAAGACCGACGGCATCGACACCGCCATCAAGGCCTGCCGCGAGGCGGGTTTTACCATGGGCGAAAGCCTGTCCAAAGCCCATGGCAAGGCGGCCTGCCTGACCGCAGCCCCTGCCCCCGCCGGTTGGGCCGCCGCCCCCCGAGAGGTTGAGGGCGGTTTCGTCACCCTGCCCTTCTGCTTTTCCGCCGACGGGCCTGACCGGGGGTCGGCGCTGCTGGCCGCCGCCCTGCCTGATCGGCTACCCGCCCATGTGGCCGACCTTGGCGCGGGCTGGGGCTATCTGTCACGAGCCGTGCTGTCGCGCCCCGGCGTGCAACACCTTGATCTGGTCGAGGCCGAGGCCGAGGCGCTGGACTGCGCCCGCCAGAATGCACCCGATCCGCGTGCCACCTTTCACTGGGCCGATGCCACCAGCTTCAAGCCGAAACACATGTGGGATGCCGTGGTGATGAACCCGCCCTTCCACACGGGCCGCGAGGCAGAGCCGGACCTTGGCATCGCCTTCATCCGCACCGCGCACCGCTACCTTGCCCCTTCGGGCACGCTCTGGCTGGTCGCCAACCGCCACCTGCCCTATGATCGCACCCTGACCACGCTGTTCAAGCAGGTCGAGGAGATTGGCGGCGATGCCAGCTTCCGCCTGACCCGCGCCGCCCTTCCCATCCGCAGCCGCTGAGGTTTCCATGTCCTTCTCCATCGACGGCAAGACCGCCATCGTCACCGGATCGGCCAATGGCATCGGCCTTGCCATCGCCCGTCATTTCCTTGACCGGGGCGCGCGGGTGATGTTCGCCGACATGGACGAAGATCGTCTGGAGGCCGAAATCGGCGCCGAGGCCCGCAGCGAAGGCGCCGTGCGCCTGTTCGCGGGCGATCTGCGCGAGAAACTGACCATCGCCAATCTGTTGTCGGCCACGATCGACGCCTTTGACCGGGTGGACATTCTGGTCAACGCCTCCCGCAAGGTGACGCTGGCCAACCCGTTGAAACCCGGCGAGGATTGCGTGGACGAGATGATCCAGCAAAACCTTATGACCGGCCTGCGCATGTCGCAGATGACCGCAAAGCGGATGATCGCGCTGGCCCCGGCAGAGGGCCCGGCGGGTGTAATCGTCAACCTGTCCTCCATCGCTGCCAAGAGGACGCAAGCCAACATGATGGGCTATTCCATCGCCTGCGCGGCGGTGGAGCAGATGACCCGCTCGATGGCCATGGCGCTGGCCCCGCACCGGATAAGGGTGAATGCGGTCTCGGTCGGTTCGGTCATGTCAGCCAGCCTTCAGGCCTCGCTCAAGGAAGACCCGGCCTGGCGCGAGACGATCGTGGCGGCAACACCCCTTGGCCGCATCGCCCCCGCCTCAGAGGTGGTCGAGACGGTGCAATACCTCGCCTCTGATGCGGCTTCCTTCGTTACCGGGCAGGTGATCGAAGTTGACGGCGGGCGTGGCGTGATCGACGCCGCGATGCCGCCCGCACATTGAACCCTTTCGCCACGCCGCTGGCTGCCAGTCCGGGTGGATCAGGAAGTCCACCGCGTTTCCCCGCGCGCGCGGAGTTCACACAGGCCGGTTCCACCAGAGACGCCGAGAGGCCAGTGCCGGAGCCGGTGTGTGTGAAACGCCCGCCGATGGCGGGTGGGCGCTGGCCGGGCCTTCTGGACCCGGCGATTCGCGCGGCCAATGTCACCCTGTGGCGAAGGCGATGCCCCTCGCCAGACTGCGGGGCAAGCGGCAATCGTTGCCAGACCGCGCCTGCCCTATTCTGGATATTGCGCCCGACATTGGGCCACCGCCGGGGCAGAGGCTCTTGCGAGCTGCGCGCGCTTGGCCTTCAGCCCCTCCAGCTTGCGCGCCTCGGCCTTCAGATCAATCGCCACCGCCTTGCGGGTGGTGCGGGCCTCTTCCTCCATGCACATGCGCGGGGGCCGCGGCTTTTGCCCCTCGGCCACGGGCGGGCCATACCAGCAAGGCTCCCACACCGGGACATAGACAGTTTCTTCCTCATAGGCGTAACCGCGCCGGATGTTGCCTTCGCTTTCCGCGATCAGCCGGTCCAGCGTGCGCTGATCCCTGGTCACACCATTGATGCAACGCTCTTGCGGCGTGCCACAGGCGGCCAGCAGAATCAGCAGCGACAAAGCCTTGGTTTTCATGGCACTCTCCACCCTTCAACCTTGCGCCAGTATAGCCGAGGCGGCACGATATGCCATATCACCCGCGTTGAGCCTGCTCGCCCCCGGTGCTAACAGAGGCTGAACTGCCGGAGGGGCCGATGCCAGAACCATTCACCGCCGAAAAGGCCGAAGCCGCCCAGTGGTTCCGCACCCTGCGCGACCGGATCGTCGCGGCCTTTGAGGGGCTGGAGGATTTGCCCGGCCCCGGCAAGGCGGGCCGGTTCGAGGTTACGCCCACCACAAGGCCAGACGGCGGCGGCGGTATCATGAGTGTGATGCGTGGCGGTCGCGTGTTCGAGAAGGTTGGCGTCAACTGGTCCGAGGTGCATGGCCCCCTTGGCGAGCGCGCGCAAAAGGCCATGGCCGCGCGCGGTGTGCCGGGGATGGACAGCGACGCGCGGTTCTGGGCATCGGGCATCAGCCTGGTCGCCCATATGCAGAACCCCCATTGCCCCGCAGTCCACATGAACACCCGCATGTTCTGGACGCCAGGTGCCTGGTGGTTCGGCGGCGGGGCCGACCTGAACCCCTGTCTGGAATATGCCGAGGATACCGCGCATTTCCACGGCCAGATGCAGGCGGCTTGTGACGCGCACGATCCCAGCTATTACCCCCGCTTCAAGGCCTGGGCCGATGAGTATTTCTTCGTGCCGCATCGCGGCAGGGCGCGCGGGGTGGGCGGCATCTTCTATGATGATCTGAACACCGACGACTGGCAGGCCGATTTCGCCTTTACCAAAGCGGTGGGTCAGGCCTTCCTGCCCGCCTTCCTGCCGGTCACCGAACGCCGCCTTGGCACGGTTTGGTCCGAGGCCGACCGCGAGGCGCAGCTTGTCCATCGCGGGCTTTATGCCGAGTACAACCTCGTTTACGACCGTGGCACCAAATTCGGCCTTGAAACCGGGCATGATGCCAATGCGGTTCTGATGAGCCTGCCCCCGATTGCGAAATGGACCTGAGGGAAAGATCATCATGGCCGATGTGACGATCAAGGCCGTCTATGCCACCGTGGCCGAGGATGACGGGTTCCGCTTTGTCGGCTTTGTCGAGGGCGATGACGAGGGCTATGCCCTGTTCCGCCAGCCGCTTGCCGGCGGCCCGGTATGGTTCGAGCTGAATGACGAGGATTTCGGCGACGAGGACGCCGTGGTTTCCGTCACCGCCAGCGACAAGGGGCTGGAGATTGCGCTGAACCCTGCCATGGCCCCGCGTTTTGGTTGGGCCAGCAGCGTATCGGTCAAGGCAGGTGCGCGATGCGACGGGCGCGAGGCCGCCTTTGCCGCGCTGCGCGAGATGCTGAGCCCGCTCTGGCGCGAGGCATAGGGCGCGTGTTCGCCCCGCCAGGCGCTCAGTTCGTCAAGAGGTAATAGCTGTTCCGCTTGCTGCCGTTGTTCTGCACCGTCACATGGAAATAGCCGTTCCAGGACGGGGTGAAGTTGCAAGACATCCTGTCCGACCAACCCACCTCATAGCAGATCGTATTGCCATTCTCATCGGTGACCAGAACGTCAAGGTTGGCATCGCCGTCGCCGATCACCGCGACCTCGGCATAGGAACCACCGAAAAACGGCACCTCCCACACATCGGTCTGGCCCGCAGACAGGCGCGAAAGGGTTTCCGACGCGCTGGCGCTGCGGCTGCGCGCGGCCTCGGCCTCGGCATCCTCGACCAGACCGGCCAGGGTTTCGTCCTCGCCCGCAAGCTCCCGCGCCTTGGCGAGCATCGCGGCGGTATCAACCGGCGCATCGGCACCATCCGGCTGTTCGGCAAGCGCAGTACCGTCCGTTTTCGGGCTACGCTCGACCGGCTTCGCATCGACTGACGCGGCCAGCCTGGCCGCCGTAACAGCGGTCAGCGCATCCTTGCGGGCCAGCCCGATCGCATACAACTCCTGCGCCATGACCAGCGTCATCGCGCCGCCCGGCGCAGACGGCGCCGCATTGACCACAAGGTTGGGCTTCTTTGCCTCGGCGGCAACCTCGGCGCGCAGGGGCAAGGTCAGGGCGATCAGCACGCCGCCGCAAAGCGCCCTCAGCAGGCAAAGGCGAAAAGATCCGGTCGTCATGGCCCTGATACTCCTGTCAAGCGGCGTGTGCCCGGGGCGGCGGGCCGACCATGGCACCCCTGCCGCAGGTTGGAAAGCGGGCAAGACGGCAATTCCTGCCGCGAAATGCCGCTGCCCCGCTTTCCCCTGCCGCCGCATCGCGCTAGCCATGGGCGGGAAGGAGACCGCCATGACCCCGCGCGACATTCTTGCCCGCCTGCTGGCCTTTGACACCGTATCCTCGCGCCCGAACATCGACCTGATGTTGTGGGTGCGCGACCTGCTGGCCGAGGCGGGGATAGAGGCTGTGCTGATTCCCGACGCATCGGGGGGCAAGGCCAATCTTTACGCCACGGTCGGGCCGGCGGGCGCGGGCGGGGTGATGCTGTCGGGCCATACCGATGTGGTTCCGGTCGAGGGGCAGCACTGGACCAAGCCACCCTTTGCCCTGACCGAAGAGGCGGGCCGCTATTACGGGCGGGGTGCCGCCGATATGAAGGGCTTTGTCGCCTGCGCCATCGCGGCCATGCTGGCGGCGGCGCAACGCCCGCTGGCCGTGCCGCTGCATCTGGCGCTGTCTTATGACGAGGAAATCGGCTGCATGGGGGTGCGTAGCCTGATCGACCTGCTGGGCGCGGCGCCGGTCAAACCCCGGTTCTGCATCGTGGGAGAGCCGACCGGAATGCAGGTTGCCACCGGCCACAAGGGCAAGGTCGCGCTGCGGGCGACTTGCGTGGGACGCGAGGGGCATTCGGCGCTGGCCCCGCTTGCGCTGAACGCGCTGCATCTGGCGGCGGATTTCGTCAACCTGCTGCGCGATACGCAGGGCTTCGTTGTTGAACACGGCCTGCGCGACGGCGACTATGACGTGCCCTATACCACGCTGCATGTCGGCAAGCTGAACGGCGGGGTGCAGGTCAACATCGTGCCGAACACCGCCGTCGCCGATTTCGAGATCCGCTCGCTTGCCGGTGAAGATGTGGACCGGCTGATCGAGGTCTTGCGCATCGGCGCCGAGGACATCGTGGCCCCCCTGCGCGAGGACTTCCCCGAGGCGGAAATTCGCATCGAACGGCTGTGGGATTACCCCGGCCTCGGCACGCCGTCAGAGGCGGCGGTGGTCAATTTCGTCAAGGGGCTGACCGGGGCCAATGGCACGATCAAGGTGGCCTTCGGAACCGAGGGCGGGCTGTTCGACCAGCGGCTGGGCATTCCCACGGTGATCTGCGGACCAGGGTCGATGGCGCAGGGCCACAAGCCGGACGAGTTCGTGACGGTCGAGCAGATGGCGCGGTGCGAGGCGATGCTGGCGGCGTTGCTGGAGCGGCTGGAAGCGGGGTTCTGAGCGGCGGGTGCCACGGGTGGCGCTGCCCCCGGCCCTTCGTGATCTTTGGGCCAATGTGAAAGCAGATCAGGGCCGGGGGGCGGCCGCGCGGCGCAGGCGGTCGTTTATGGCACGGCCAAGACCGCGATCAGGGATCGGGGCGATGGCGATTGTGCCTTGCGGGCCAGCCAGTGCGTCGGCCTGTCGCAGAAGGTGAAACAGGTTCGCGGCGGCCTGAACCAGATCGCCCGTCGGCGACAGGTTCAGATCGGCCGCGCCCGGCCCGAAGCCCAATCGCACCTCACCCGAACGGGCGGCTTCCGCATTCAGCCGCACCGCCGCGCCCGGGGCATAATGGCTGAGAAGCTGGCCGGGAGCATTGGGCTTGGCTGCATTGCCCCCGCTGGCAAGGGGGCCAAGCAGGCCTTCCAGCGCCTCGACCGGCACGCCGCCGGGGCGCAGCAGGCTGGGCGGACCATCAAGTCCAAGGATGGTGGATTCCACCCCCACCGCACAGGCCCCGCCATCGACCACGGCTTCGATCAGGCCATCCAGCCCGGCCAGCACATGGTCGGCCCGCGTCGGGCTGATCTTGCCCGAAGGGTTGGCAGAGGGCGCCGCCAAAGGCCCGCCAAAAGCCCGCAGCAGCGCCCGTGCCACCGGATGGGCCGGCAGGCGGATTGCGACCGTCGGCAGTTCTGCGGTGACCAGCGGCGACAGGCCCGCCTCGGGGCGCAGCGGCAAAACCAATGTCAGCGGGCCGGGCCAAAAGGCCGCAGCCACGGCCCGCGCGCGGCCATCAAACAGCGCCAGCGTTTCGGCCATTTCCAGATCGGCGACATGGGCGATCAGCGGGTTGAACCGGGGGCGGCCCTTGGCCTCGAAAATCCGTGCCACGGCAAGGTCAGAGCGTGCGTCGCCCCCCAAGCCATAGACCGTTTCGGTCGGAAAGGCGACAAGCCCCCCCGTGCGCAACAGCGTCACGGCACGGTCGATGCCTTCGGGGTTGGCAGAAAGTCGCAAGGTCGCGGGCATGAGTGACGTAGCGTTCACTGTTGAAGGAAATGTGGCGGCGGGTAACTTCGGCCCAACGCCCTACCCGGCCGCCATTACCCGGCAATGGCCCGTTTGCCAAGCCGCCCGAAGGAGACTGCCATGCCTTATCGCGCCCCGCTTTCCGACTTCCACTTTCTCTTGGACAAGGTGGTCGGCTTTGGTCAGGTCGCCGGGACCGAGATGTTCGGCGAGGCGCAGCCAGAGACGGTTGAGGCGATCCTGTCCGAGGCGGGCAAATTGTGCGAAAACACCCTCGCCCCCCTGAATCGCGAGGGCGACAAGGTGCCCGCCCGGCTGGAAAACGGCGTGGTGCGCACCTCGCCCGGCTATGCCGAGGGCTATCGCGCCATCACCGAAGGCGGCTGGGTCGGCATGGCGGCCAGCCCCGAACAGGGCGGCATGGGCCTGCCCTTGACGCTGGCAACTTGCGTGAATGACATGATGGGCAGCGCCTGCCTTGCGCTGCAACTGAACCCGCTGATGACGCAAGGCCAGATCGAGGCGCTGGAGCATCACGCCAGCGATGAGATCAAGGCGCTGTATATCCCCAGGCTGATCAGTGGCGAATGGTGCGGCACCATGAACCTGACCGAGGCGGGGGCTGGCAGCGACGTGGGCGCCCTGCGGACCAAGGCCGAGAGGAATGGCGATGGCACCTATTCGGTGACAGGACAGAAAATCTTCATCACCTGGGGTGACAACGATTTTTCGCAGAACGTCTGCCATCTGGTCCTTGCCCGCCTGCCCGACGGCGCGCCGGGCACGCGCGGCATCAGCCTGTTCATGGTACCGAAATTCCTGCCGAACGAGGATGGCAGCCTGGGACAGAGGAACAGCCTGAAGGTCGTCAGCCTGGAGCATAAGCTGGGCCTGCATGGCTCTCCGACCGCAGTGATGAGCTATGAGGGCGCGACCGGCTGGCTTATCGGCAAGGAGCATGGCGGCATGGCCGCGATGTTCACCATGATGAACAACGCCCGCCTTGGCGTGGGGATGCAGGGTGTGGCGGTGGCCGAGGCGGCGTTTCAACAGGCGCTGGCCTATGCCGGTGAGCGCAAGCAGGGCAAGACCCCGCTTGGCGACGGCGCGATCATCGACCATGCCGATGTGCGCCGGATGCTGGGCCAGATGAAGGCAGAAACCTTCGCCGCCCGCGCCATTGGTCTGGCTTGCGCCGTGGCGCTGGACATGGCGCGCGCCACGGGCGAGGCCATTTGGGCGGCACGGGCAGCGTTTCTGACGCCCATCGCCAAAGCCTATGGCACCGACGTCGGCAATGAGGTCGCCTATCTGGGCGTGCAGGTCCACGGCGGCATGGGCTTTATCGANNGGCACCAACGGCATTCAGGCGATGGACCTTGTGGGCCGCAAGATGATGGACGGGGGTGAGGCCGCCTTTCGCCTGCTGGGCGAGATCGAGACCGCGGCAGGAGCGGCGCGCAGCACCCTGCCCGATCTGTCCAAAGATGTCTGGAACGCCGCCGAGGCCCTGCGCGAGGGGACCGAGGCGCTGCTGGCCATGGCGCCGAACGACCGCAACGCAGGTGCCGTGGCCTATCTGCGCGCCTTCGCCCGAGTGCTGGGTGCGCATTACCACCTGACCGCCGCGCTGTCGGACCCGGCCCGCGAACCGCTGGCCCGCTTCATGATCCGCCGCCTTTTGCCGGAACACACCGCCCTTCTGGCCCAGATGCGCGAGGGGGCCGAGGGCATCTATGCCCTGACGCCCGAGGCGCTGGCGGGCTGAGGCGGAATGGTGCGTGAAGTCACGCACCCTACGGCGGCCCGCGCCTTCTATGGCAGAGGCCATCGCCTCTGCCATGCGCAGACCATAGAGCTTGTTCGGTCGGTTGCCCAAAGCCACCGGCCAGCTCCCGCCCCGCCCCCGGTGGGCGCTGCCCTCCGCTTCTCTGGCTGAACCGACTCGGGTTTTGGCCTTACGCACGGGCGGCGGAAACGCAATGCGTTTCCCAGGCGCCACCCGCCGCAGCGTCATACCCCCTTCCCCTTCAACGCCCCATCGGCGATGACTCCCCCCATGCCCGACGCCCTTACCTTCCCCTTCCCGGATGCCCCCACCCCCGGTGCGGCGGTTGAAATCGCCCCCGGTATCCTGTGGCTGCGCATGGCCCTGCCGATGGCCTTGGACCATGTAAACCTTTACGCGCTGGACGATGGCCCCGGCTGGACGCTGGTGGATACCGGCATGAACAGCGGCAAGTCGCGGGCCATGATGCAGGCGCTGCTCGACGGCCCGCTGACGGGAAAGCCCGTCACCCGCGTTATCCTGACCCATCACCACCCCGACCATGTGGGCCTTGCCGGCTGGTTTCAGGACCGGGGCGCAGAACTGCTGGCCACCCGCACCGCCTGGCTTTACGCCCGGATGCTCACGCTGGACGTGCAGCCCGCCCTGACCCCGCTGGCCCGCGACTTCCTGATGCGTGCCGGAACCTCGCCCGCGCTGCTGGCCAAGCGAGAGGCCGAACGGCCCTTCAACTTTGCCGATGTCGTTCACCCGCTGCCGGTGGGTTTTACCCGCATCGACGAAGGCGATGTGATCTGCGCCGGGGGCCGCGACTGGCGCATCCGTCTGGGTCATGGCCATGCCCCAGACCATGCGACGCTGTGGAGCGTGGAGGGCGATCTGATACTTGGCGGAGATCAGTTCCTGCCCGGCATCTCGCCCAATATCGGCGTTTATCCGACCGAACCCGATGCCGACCCGCTGGAAGACTGGCTGACCTCGTGCAGCGCCTTCGCGCCACATGCGCGGGACCGCCAATTGGTGCTGCCGGGCCACAAGCTACCGTTCACCGGCCTGCCCTTCCGGCTGCGCCAGATGGCGGAAAACCACGAACAGGCGCTGGAGCGGCTGACCGCCCGCCTTGCCGTGCCGATGACCGCTGCCGAAACCTTTCCTGCGCTTTTCAAGCGCGAGATCGGCGAGGGCGAGTTCGGCCTTGCGCTGGCCGAAGCGGTGGCGCATCTCAACTGGCTCTTGCGGCGGGGCAAGGTTTCCCGCAGCCTGCGGGCGGATGGGGCATGGCTCTGGCAGGCGGCAGGAGGATGACATGGCAAAGCTGACCCCCGAGGCCGAAGCCGCCCTTGACAATGCCGTCACCCGTGCCGCCGACGTGACCCCGCCCAAAGGTGCGCTGACCGACGATCAGGCATTGTTCGCGGGCAGACCCCTGCCGGAACCCGAGGAATCGCCTCTGATCGAGAAAAGCCCCGCCGAATGGGCGCATGAGCGGCTGGTCCTTTATATCCGCAACTTTGAACAGCAACTGGACGCCAATCACGAGGTGGCGCTTGGCTTTGCCGGATCGGATGCCGGGGTGCTGACAATCGAGGGCTTGGGCTATTTCGCGCCCGACATCCTGACCTTTTACGGCCGGGACGAGGAGGGCATGAAAACCCAGCTTATCCAGCATGTCAGCCAGTTGTCGGTAATGCTGCGCGCCGTGCCCAAGGCGGAACCCGAGGAACCGGCGCGGCGGATCGGGTTTCGCCTGACAACCGGCTGGCAGGGCGGCGATGCCGGGGACGCTTCGGCTTAACGCCCCCTCACCCCGACCCGCTCCCCGAAAGGGGAGAGGGTCGGGGTGAGGGATTACAACGCCTTCACCAGCCGGTGAATCCGGTGCCCGGTTTCCGCATCGTCCCGCATCACCCCGGTCGCCACGAATCCTTCCCGCCGCCAGAATGCCATTCCGCGCGGGTTCTCCTCCAACACCGCCAGGTAAAGACGCGGGCAAGCTGCCGCGCGGGCAAGCGCCTCGACATGGCTCAGGAAGACCCGGCCCAAGCCGCCGCCCCGCACCCCCGGATGCAGGATCATCAGGCCCAGATAGCCGTCTTCCGCCGCGGGAAAACCGAAGGACAGTTCCGCCAGCCCGACCAGTTCGCTGCCCTGAAACAGCCCCAGCCGGTGCGACCGCGCCGCATCGCAGCCGGGCGGGCCATCGGTGAAGAAATCGGCCGCCTTCTGCGGGCCGGGGGCCACACGATCGGCCAGCAGCCAATAATCCCCGGCCTGTTCGTTGAAGGCCAGCACAAGCGGCAGGTCGGCCACCGGGTCAAGCGGGCGGATCATCGGCATCATCTGCGGGTCTGGCAATCTTCACCACCTCCAGCACCATCGGTCCCGCCGGGCGGCGCCATGTCACCTCATCCCCGACCTCGGCCCCCATCAGCGCACGGGCAAGCGGCGAGGTCGGCGCAATGCGGCCAAGGCTTGCATCCGCCTCATCCTCGCCGGTGATCTCATAGGTCGCCTCGGCGCCATCCTCATCCGCGACCGTCACGCGCAACCCGAAGGCAACCGAGCGCAGGTCATGCCCCGCCGGATCGACCGGGATCGCGCTGCGCAACCGCGCTTCAAGATAGCGGATGTCACGCTCTGCCGCCGCCTCGGGCAGCTTGTCCAGTCGCTCCGGCCTTGCGCGCAGACGGGCAAGCTCTGCCTGAACCTCGGCCAGCCGGGCGCGCAAGGCGGCCAGCCCGCGCGGGGTGACATAGTTCGGATGGGGCGAGATGGGCAGATCTGGCAGCGGCTCCAGCTCTCCGGTCCCTTCCTTGACGAAGGCACGGCTCATCGCACGATCACCTCCAGCGGATCATAAAGTACACCCTGCCCCCAGGCCGCAGCGGGCAGGCTGTCAGGCTTGAACCTTATGCCCGCCATTTCGGGCCGCGCAAAGAACCGCCGTTCGGTCACCCCCCCCTCGGGGTCGCGCCAGTCCTGGCTGATGGAGCCGTGCAGGATCGTACAGCGGAAATAGATGTCAACCTGATGGAACCCCGTCGCCGGATCGTGGAATTCGTTCACCAGCGCCGGCTCTCCCACAGTTACCCGCAGCCCGGTTTCCTCATGCACCTCCCGCGCAAGGTTGTCGGGCAGCGAGGCCCCCGCCTCGACCCCGCCCCCCGGAGCGCACCACAGGTCGGACACCCCGCCCGGATACGCGTTGACCAGCAAAAGCCGGTCCTGATGGACAATCAGGGCCCGGGCGGCAAGGCGGGGGGAACGGGGGTGACCAGAGCGGGGCTTCATCGCCACAGGCTGGCGCGGTGCGACCGCTTTGTCCAGCGGTCAGCCAAACGCAGGGCGCGGTTCAGGCATACCGGATGCAAACAGGACCGCCCGCCTTGATGCCGGTTCCGCAACCGGACAACCGAGCAACGGGCGATACGCGACGGCATCTTGCCACAACTGTCCGGCGTGGCTTGAATGCTGTCCGAATACTGGTGATCCTAGTCCGGTTCCCGGCCGGACAAAGGCCTGCCCCGCCAAGCATGATCACCGCCACCCAAAGCGGCGAACCCGGAGACGCGCATGAGGTTTATCTGCAAGGTAACCGGCCAGCCCCGACCCTGGCCCCCGAAGGGGCACGGGGGCATGGCATGAAGGCCCGTCTGGTGGCCCTGATGGCGCTGCTGGCACCGGCACCGGTCGCGGCGCAGGATTGCGTGGTTCTGCTGCACGGGCTTGCACGGCATGCCACCTCGATGGCGCCGATGGCGGCGGCGCTGCGGGCGCAGGGCTACCGCGTGATCAACCGTGGATACCCCTCGGCCTCGGCCCCGATCGAAGAGCTGGCGCAGGGCATCAGCGATCGGGTGGTCGCCTGCCCGGCTGGGGGGCGGATTCACTTTGTCACCCATTCGATGGGCGGCATCCTGCTGCGGCAATGGCTGGTCAGCCACCGTCCTGCCAACCTGGGCCGGGTGGTGATGCTGGCCCCGCCGAACGAGGGGGCGCAACTGGTTGACCAGTTGCAGGCGCTGGCCCCCTTTCACTGGCTGAACGGTCCGGCAGGGGCAGAACTGGGCACCGGACCGGATTCGGTGCCCCGTGCCCTGCCACCGGCAGATTTCCCGCTGGGCATCATCGCGGGGGACCGCTCGTTGAACCCGGTGTGGTCGGCCATGATCGAGGGGCCGAACGACGGCAAGGTGGCGGTGCGCGAAACCCGGCTGGCCGGGATGAGCGACCATCTGGTGCTGCCCGTCACCCATACTTTCCTCATGAACAACCCCACCGTCATCGCCCAGACCATCCTGTTCCTGCGCGAAGGCCGGTTCGACCATGGCTTAAGTGGACGCGAGGCATTGCGCATCGCCCTTGCCCGCAGCTAGCGCCCCGGCGCAGGATCGCCGGGCCATCCCATCCCGCCCGCCAACGAGGCCCCCATGACCAGCAAGCGGCTTTACGCCAATATCGCCAAAACCATCTCGCGGCTGTGCGGACGGCCCGGCACCTTCCTGCTGGCCGTCCTGACCATTCTGGTCTGGATCGTGACCGGCCCCCTGTTTCACTTTTCCGACACCTGGCAACTGGTGATCAACACCGGGACCACCATCATCACCTTTCTGATGGTCTTCCTGATCCAGAACACCCAGAACCGCGATACCGCCGCCATCCAGTTGAAACTGGACGAGTTGATCCGCGCCACCAAAGGGGCCCACAACGCCCTTCTGGATCTGGAAGAACTGGACGAAAGGGCGCTGGAAGAGTTCCGTGACCGCTATGAAGAGTTGGCCCGTGCCGCCCGAACGCGCCGAGCCTCGGGGCTGGAAGACACCGACACCCCCGATGCCTGAACGGGTCAGGATCGCCAGACTGGCCCGGCCACGCGCTTTGCGCTATGCTTGGCGCATTGTCGAACAGGTGTTGATGCCGATGCGCCTTGCCGCCCTTCCGCTTTTTCTGTTGCGCTGGCTTGCGCTGGCAATGGTCTTGGGCGCTCTGCCCGCCCATGCCGGCGAAGGGCGCGTGGCATTGGTGATCGGCAACGAGGCTTATGAGACCGCCCCACCCCTGGCCACGCCGGTCCGCGATGCGCAAGACATGGCACGCGCCCTGCGCGACCTTGGCTTTGACGTGACGGTGCTGACCGATGCCAGCCCCGATGTGTTCAAGGCCGTGCTGGGTGCCTTTGCCGCCAAGGCCGCCGAGGCCGATACCGCACTGTTCTACTATTCGGGCCATGCCTTCCAGCAAGGCGGCGTCAACCGTCTGGTGCCAGTGACGGCGCGGCTGGACGATCCGGCCCGGCTGGCCGATGAAACCCTTGCGCTGGACGAGATTGCCGCCGCCATCCGCCCCAAGGACGGGCAATTGCTGATCTTTCTAGATGCCTGTCGCACCAATCCCTTGCCCGATGCGCCGCAGGATGCGGGCCTTGCCCAGTATGATGCGGGCACCGGCAGTTTCGTGGCCTTTGCCACGGCCCCCGGACAGGTTGCCTGGGACAAGGGCGCCGACGGGGCCAACAGCCCCTTTACCGGCGCTCTGCTGCGCCATATCGCCGAACCCGGCCAAAGCCTGTCGGACCTGATGATTCAGGTCCGCAACGATGTCAGCGACCAGACCGGCGGCAAGCAGATCCCGTGGGAGCAGTCATCGCTGCGCAGCCAGTTCCGTTTTGCCCCCGAAAACCAACCCTCGGCCGAGGCCGTTGCGCCCAGCTTTGACACGGTGGATGCCGATACTGTCCTGCTGGACGACAGCACGCTGGCCGAAGCCGATCCGCTGCGGCTTGCCGCCCTGTCGTCTGAAACCCGCAGCCTTGCGGCTGTCGCCCCCGTTTCGCCCGATGCGCCTCATATTTCCGGCACCGATGCGGTGCCGCCCGGCGTGACCCTGCCAGAAAACCTTGCCGAAGGCGTGCAGCAAGAGCTGAGACGCATCGGCTGCCATGCGGGCAAGGTTGATGGAGACTGGGGTGCCGGATCGCGCCGGTCGCTGGCCCGTTATCTTGATGCGGTGAAATCCGACAGCAAAGAGACCGAGCCGACCGCCGAAGTTTATGCCGCCCTAAGCAAGGCGCCTGAAGACACCTGCAAGGACGAGCCAGTGGCGGCCAAGCCTGCAACGAAGAAATCCGCCACCAAAAAGTCCAGCACGCAGAAGTCTGCCACAACCCAGAAGCAGGCCCCCGCCAAGGCCGCGCCAGCCCCGGCGCCCGAGAAAAAGGGGCCGCGCTGCAAGTTCCTGGTGGTTGCCGTGGTGTGCAGCTAGGGCCTTGCCCCATGTCCGGGCAGATCAGGAAACACATGGCGTTTCCCCGCCCGCTGGTGCGGTTTCCGCGAAAGGCGGTTCCACAGGCCATACCAGCACCCGATATGACCGCGTGACAAAGGTGATGGCCTTCGCCAGACAGTGCGAAATGCCAAGGCAATCCGGGTGAATGCCGGTCCGTCCTGCGGTTACAGGATTTGGTGGGGCGGATGGTGCAAGAGATCACGCACCATCCGCCCCTTACCCCTGCGACATAACCGCATCAGCCTTGCGTGACCCGGCCACTGCGCGGCGGATGTTGGGCAGGTCGTTGCCGTCGATCCAGGCGCGCGCCGCCTCAGCCGTCTTGCCGTGATGCGCCCAGCGCGCCACCAGCCTGCGGTCCAGCTCGGCCTCGGGCACGTCGATCCAGACCGTGAGGTCATAACGCGCCTGGCGCCACGGCTCTTCGCCCAAGAGCAGCCAGTTGCCTTCCACGACAAGAATCCGGTCAGCCGCCGTCACCACATCGGCCCCGGCGCGAGAGATTTCCAGATCACGGTCGAACAGGGGAATGGCCACCTCGTCCTCATATCGCAACCGGGTCAGCAGGTGCAGAAAACCGTGCACGTCAAAGGTTTCCGGCGCCCCCTTGCGGTCGCGCAGCCCCCGCGCGATCAGGACGCGATCATCATAGTGGAACCCGTCCATCGGCACTGCCCGCGCGCCGCTGCCAAGGGCCTGCACCAAAGCTGCGGCGAGCGTTGATTTCCCTGCACCGGGTGGGCCGGCCAGGGCCACCAGAAACCGCTTCTGCCCGGCCTCCTCTGCCCGCGCCAAGATTGTCGCGGCCAAGTCCTGTGGTGTCATGGCATCCCCCTTTTCGCCACCCTTGCCGATCCGCCCCGCAGGGTCAATCCGACGCATGGATGCGGAATTTTCTTGCGTCCCGGCCCCTTGCCCCCCATCTGTGAAGAACCCGCCGCGAGAAAACCAACCCCGCCACGACGAGGAACGCCTGCCTTCATGCCGCTTTTCCTGATCGCAGCCCTGCCGTTTCTTGGCGCCCTTCTGCCATGGCTGACCATCCGCGCCTCGCGCAGCGCCTGTGCCGCAGGGTCCGCCGCCTTTACCGCCGCCGCCTTGTTCGGTGTGCTGCAACATGCGCCCGCCGTGATGGCCGGGCAGGTTGTCGTGTGGCGGATGGACTGGCTGCCGCAGGCGGGCCTTGCCCTCAGCCTGCGGCTTGATGGGCTGGGGCTGATGTTTGCCGGGCTGATCCTGGGTATCGGCCTTCTGATCCAGCTTTATGCGCGGTTCTACCTGTCACCCGCCGATCCGATGGGGCGGTTCTACACCTTCCTGATGCTGTTTCAGGGCGCAATGCTGGGAATCGTGCTGTCGGGCAACATCCTGATGATGGCGGTCTTCTGGGAGATGACCTCGCTGTCCTCATTCCTGCTGATCGGCTATTGGCGGCACCTGCCTGCCGGGCGTCAGGGCGCGCGGATGGCGCTGGCCGTCACCGGGGCCGGTGGGCTGGCCATGCTGGCGGGGCTGATCCTGTTGGGCCAGGTGGCTGGCAGCTACGAGCTTTCCGAGATTCTGACCAAGGGCGAGGTGATCAAGGCCAGCCCGCTGTACCTGCCCATTCTGTTGCTGATCCTGCTGGGCGCCTTTACCAAGTCGGCGCAGTTTCCCTTCCATTTCTGGCTGCCGCAGGCGATGGCCGCGCCGACGCCGGTTTCGGCCTATCTGCATTCGGCGACCATGGTGAAGGCCGGGCTGTTCCTGATGGCGCGGCTTTGGCCGGTGCTGGCGGGCACCCCGGAATGGAGCGCGCTGGTTTCCGGCGCGGGGCTGGTGACGATGGTTCTGGGCGCGGGCGTGGCGCTGTTTCGCACCGACCTCAAGGCGATCCTCGCCTATTCCACGGTCAGCCATCTGGGCCTGATCACCTTTCTTCTGGGCCTAGGGACCGAGGCGGCGGCAGCGGCGGCGATGGTGCATATACTTGCCCATGCCAGCTTCAAGGCGGCCTTGTTCATGCTGGCGGGGATCGTGGATCACGAAGCCCATACCCGCGACATCCGCCGCCTTGGCGGCCTGCGCCGTTTGATGCCGCTGACCTTTGCGCTGGCGCTGGTGGCCACGCTGTCGATGGCAGGCATTCCACCCTTGAACGGCTTCCTGTCGAAAGAGCTGATGCTGGAGGCCGCCTCCGGGTCCGGCGGGCTGGTGGCCCTGGCGGCATTGTTCGGGGCGGCGCTGTCGGTGGCCTATTGCCTTCGGTTTCTGATCGGCACCTTTCTTGGGCCACGGCGTGACGCCTTTCCGCATCCCCCGCATGATCCCGGCCCCGGCCTGTGGGCCGCCCCTGCGGTGCTGGTGGTGCTGGTGATGGCCACGGGCCTGTTCCCGATGACGCTGCTGGCACCCGTCGCCGATGTGGCCGCCGCCGCCGTGACGGGTGTGCCGCAGCATCTGCATCTGGCGCTGTGGCATGGGTTGGAGCCTGCCGCGCTGTGGATGTCGCTGGCCGCCATAGGCGCTGGCCTGGCAATCTGGGGCCTTTGGCCGCGCCTAGCCGCGCTGCCTGCCGTGCCGGAAGCCAAGACGATCTATGACTGGAAGATTTCCACCCTCGTCGCCCTGTCGCGCGGGGTGAACCGGCTGGCCGACCATGGCCGCCTTGCCCCGCCACTGGCTATTGCCAGCCTGACCATCCTTGCCGTCGGCCTTGGCGCCTTTCTGACTGGCAGCCATACCCCCGGCAACCGGGCTCTGACCGCCATCGAACCGGCCACCTTCACCGGCTTTGTGTTGCTGGTTGCAGCCACCCTCGGCACGGTGGCCTTTCACCGCCAGCGGCTGCTATCGCTGCTGCTGATCGGGATTGCGGGGCTGATGATCTCGGCCTTTTTTGCCTGGGCTGCGGCACCCGACCTTGCGCTGACGCAGATCACGGTTGAGGTGGTGACGGTGCTGCTGATGCTTTTGTCGCTGTCGTTCTTGCCTGTCACGACCCCCGCCGAAAGCCCCCTGCCCCGACGCCTGCGCGACGGGTTAATCGCGGGGGCTGTAGGCTTGGGGGCTGCGGCGCTGGCCTATGCCCTGCTGGTGCGTGATTTCGCTTTCCCGTCAATCTCCGCTTTCCATCTGGCAAACTCGAAACCCGGCGCGGGCGGCACCAATGCGGTCAACACCATCATCGTCGATTTCCGCGGCTATGACACCTTTGGCGAGATCATCGTGCTGGGCATCGCAGCACTGGTGATCTTTGCGCTTGCCGAAAGCCTGCTGGCCCCCGGCTCCGCGAATGACCGGCTGTTGGCGCGCAGACCAGACCCCACCCGCGCGGGCGACCGGCACCCCATGATGCTGGTGGTCGTGACCCGGTTCCTGCTGCCCATCGCCATTATGGTGGGTGTCTATATCTATCTGCGCGGCCATAACCTGCCGGGCGGCGGGTTCGTCGCGGGCCTTGTCATCGCCATCGCCTTTTTGCTGCAATACCTTGCCTCGGGCCACGGCTGGACCGAGGCGCATCAGCGCGTGAACCACCATGCCCTGATCGGCGCGGGGGTGCTGGTCGCCTCGGCCACCGGCATCGGGGCGTGGTTCGCGGGTCGGCCGTTCCTGACCTCGGCCTATGGCTATATCCATTTGCCCCCCTTGGAGGAATTCGAATGGGCCACGGCTGCCGCCTTTGACCTTGGGGTGTTCCTGTGCGTGCTGGGTGCGGTGATGCTGGCCTTGGCCTCGCTGTCGCGGCTGGCCCAGCGCGGCGGAGAGCGCCCGGCCGAACGCGCCCATGACGTGTTGGCGGAAGAGGCGGAGAACTGACATGGAACTGCTGCTTGCCGCCGCAATCGGATTGCTGACCGCCGGGGGGATCTATCTGATCCTGCGGCTGCGGACATTCCCGGTGATCCTGGGCCTGTCGCTGCTGTCCTATGCCTGCAACCTGTTCATCTTTGCTGCGGGCCGCCTTGCGCCGGGGCTGACGCCGATCATCCACAAGGGGGCGGAGGGCTATACCGACCCCTTGCCGCAGGCGCTGGTGCTGACCGCCATCGTGATCAGTTTCGGCATGACGGCGGTGCTGGTGATGCTGGCCATCGGGGGGCATCTGGGCGGCGGCGATGACAAGGTTGATACCGGGGTGGACCTGAACAAATGATGGGCAACCTGATCATTGCGCCGGTTGTCCTGCCTGCCGTGCTGGGCGGGTTGATCGTGCTGGCGGCGCGAGGGAACCTGCGCTTGCAGCGTGCCATCGGGCTTTGCGGAACGCTGGCCTTCACCTTGCTGACGCTGTGGCTGTTGCTGCATTCCGATCAGCCGCAGGCCTACAGGCTTGGCAACTGGCCCGCACCGTTCGGAATCGTCCTGATGCTCGACCGGCTGTCGGGGCTGATGCTGGGCCTGCTGGGGGCGTTGGCCCTGCCGGTGCTGGTTTATGCCATTGCCACCGGTTGGGATGCGCGGGGGCGGCATTTCCATGCGTTGTTTCTTTTCCAGCTCATGGGCCTGTCGGGCGCGTTCCTGACCGGCGATGCCTTCAACCTGTTCGTGTTCTTCGAGGTGCTGCTGATCGCAAGCTATGGGTTGATGGTACATGGCGGCGGCGATGCGCGGCTGCGCGCGGGGCTGCATTATGTGGTCACGAACCTTGTCGGCTCGACTTTGTTCCTGTTCGCGCTGGCCACGATTTATGCGGTGACCGGCACGCTGAACATGGCCGACCTTGCGCAGAAATGGCCGCTGCTGCCAGCCGGAGATCAGGCGTTGGCGCGCGTCGCGGCGGGTTTGCTGTTGTTGGTCTTTGCCGTCAAAGGCGCGCTGGTGCCGTTGCAATTCTGGTTACCCGGCACCTATGCCAATGCTCCCGGCCCGGTGGCGGCGTTGTTTGCCATCATGACCAAGGTCGGCGCCTATGCCGCGCTGCGGATGGGCACGCTGGTGTTCGATCAGGGCGCTACGGCGGGGATGTGGAATGCCCTGCTGTGGCCTGCCGCTTTGGTCACACTGGCGCTGGGCGCCTTGGGCGCCTTGGGCGCGCGCAGTCTGCCGCGGCTGATAGCATTTACCGCCATCGGCTCGATGGGGACTGTGTTTGTGGCCCTGTCCGCAGGCACGGTGCAGGGCACAACGGCGGCACTGTACTACATGATCCACTCCACCCTCGCGGGCGCGGTGCTGTTCCTGATCGCCGATCTGATCGTGGCGCGGGACGGCAATGACCTGCGCCAGGCCCGCCCCATAGCACAGGGCGGCCTGATCGCGGCGATGTTCATGGCGGCGGCGATTGCCATGGCAGGCCTGCCACCGCTGTCGGGCTTTCTGGGCAAGCTTCTGGTTCTGAATGCCCTCATGTCGCCCATGGCCTGGGCCACCATCCTGATCGCCAGTTTCCTGACGCTGCTGGCGCTGGCGCGCGCAGGCTCGGCCCTGTTCTGGAAGCCCTATGCCAGCAATCCCCCCGCAACACCCCACGCGACGCAGCCCATGGCCTTTGTGGCAACAGGAACGCTTTTGGCGGGCCTTGTCGCGCTGACGCTGTTTGCCGGTCCTCTCACTACCTGGCTGGGCGAAACGGCCCAAGCCCTGCATGCCCCCGCCGCCTATATCGCCGCCAACCAACTGCCGGGAGCAAGCTGATGCGTCGCCTGTTCCCCCACCCCTATCTGACCATTGCGCTGGTGGTGCTGTGGATGCTGTTGGTCAACCGGCTGGCATTGGGCAGCCTTGTCATGGCGCTGATCCTTGGCACTGCAATTCCGCTGATCACGGCGCGCTGGTGGCCCGGCACACCGCCGGTTGCCCGGCCCATGGCGCTGATTGGCTATATCGCACTGGTGATCTGGGATGTCATCATCGCCAATATCCAGGTGGCGAAGATCGTGCTGTTCATGCCCACGAGCCAGATCAAAAGCGCGTGGATCACCGTTCCCCTGGACCTGACCAGCCCCGAGGCGATTACCCTGCTGGCGGGCACCATCACCATGACTCCCGGCACGCTGACCGCCGACATCGCTTCGGACGGCAAATCGCTTCTGATCCACTCGCTGCACGCGCCGGACCCAGACGCCATCCGCGACGACATCAAGGCGCGCTATGAGACCCGGCTGAAAAGGATCTTCGACGAATGATCGCCTATGCCCTGACCTTCGCCATTGCCTGTTTCGCGCTGGCGCTGCTGCTGAACCTGATCCGGCTGGCCACAGCCAAGACCCCGGGCGACCGCATTCTGGCCGTGGATACCATGGTGATCAACGTGATCGGCCTGATCGTGCTTTACGGCATCAAGACCGCCTCGGGCCTGAATTTCGAGGCGGCGATTCTGTTTGCCATGACCGGCTTCGTCTCAACCGTCGCCTTCGCCAAATTCCTGCTGCGGGGGAACATCATCGAATGATCCTTGAAGTGCTGATCTCTGCGACCCTGATCATCGGCGGAGCCTTTGCCCTGATCGGCAGCTATGGCCTGTTGCGCCTGAAAGACCCGTTTCAGCGGCTTCATGCCCCCACCAAGGGCAGCACTTTGGGGGTTGGTGCGGTGCTGCTCGCCTCGGCGCTGGCGCATCTGTCGCGCGGGCAAGGCGCCTCGTGGCATGAGATTCTGGTGACGCTGTTCATCTTTCTGACCGCGCCCTTGACAGCGCTGTTTCTTGCGCGGGTGCATCTGCACAGGGCCGCGCCAAGGCGCGATCTGCCCGCTCCGGCCACGTCCACAAGGTGGGCCAGTGCCGATCTGACGCTGGAAAACCCCCAACCTGAGCGCGAAAGCCTATAATTCCCGGTGAATTAATCCCCGATCTTGTGGCATAATTCATTCACGAGGCGCGCAAGCGCACGGCAAAGCATGCAGGCAACGACCCTGCGGGGAACTGAAGGAACAGTGAAATGATTAATGAATTCAAGGCTTTCATTGCCAAGGGCAATGTCATCGACCTCGCCGTCGGTATCATCATCGGCGCGGCCTTTACCGCGATCGTCACCTCGTTGGTCGATGATCTGGTGAACCCCCTGATCGGCATGATCGTCGGCGGGATCGACTTTTCTAGCTGGGGCTTCTCGATCGGCGATGCAAAGTTCAACATCGGCAACTTCATCAACGCCGTGATCAAGTTCCTGATCATCGCCTGGGTGGTGTTCCTGCTGGTCAAGGGCGTGAACAAGATTGCGCCGAAGAAAGAGGCCCCCCCTGCCGGCCCGACCGAACTGGACGTGCTGAAAGAAATTCTGGTCGCCGTCAAGAAGTAAGCGGCCAGACAATGGCAAAGGCCCCCGGTCCACTCCCGGGGGCCTTTTCCTTTACATTGCCAGTGCCTCGGCCCCGGTGATCGACGGCAAGCCCAGCGCCGCCCCCACTGCGGCGTAGGTCAGCTTGCCCGCATGAACATTCAGACCGTTCAGCAGATGCTTGTCCTCGGCGCAGGCGCGTTTCCAGCCTTTGTCGGCCAGGGCTAGCATGAAGGGCATGGTCGCATTGCCAAGGGCCTGGGTCGAGGTGCGGGCCACGGCGCCGGGCATGTTGGCCACGCAATAGTGCATGATGCCGTCCACCTCGTAGATCGGGTCTTGGTGGGTGGTGGCGCGGCTGGTTTCAAAACAGCCGCCCTGGTCGATGGCCACATCGACCAGCGCCGCACCGGGCTTCAGCTCCTTGAGTTGGGCGCGGCTGATCAGCTTGGGTGCTGCCGCGCCGGGGATCAGCACGGCGCCGATGATCAGATCGGCTTCGCGCGCAAGGGCGATGGTGTTGCCCGCGCTGGCATAGGCGTTCTTGAACTGGCCGCCGAACACATCATCCAGATAGCGCAGGCGGTTCACGGAACGGTCGATCACGGTCACATCCGCGCCCATCCCCGCCGCAACCTTGCCCGCATGGGTGCCCACGACGCCACCGCCGATGACCAACACCTTGGCAGGCAGCACGCCGGGCACGCCGCCCAGCAACACACCACGCCCGCCATTGGCCTTTTGCAGCGTCCATGCCCCCACCTGCGGAGCCAGACGGCCCGCAACCTCGGACATCGGAGCCAGAAGCGGCAGGCCGCCCCGGTCATCGGTTACGGTTTCATAGGCGATGCAGGTCGCACCTGATGCCAGCAGGTCGTGGGTCTGTTCAGGATCGGGCGCGAGGTGCAGATAGGTGAACAGCACCTGACTGGGGCGCAGGCGCTTGCGCTCCACCGCCTGCGGCTCTTTGACCTTCACGATCATGTCGGCCTTGGCGAAAACCTCTTCCGCCGTGTCGATGATCTTTGCACCGACCGCCGTATAGTCGGAATCGGAAAAGCCGGCGCCAAGGCCGGCCTTCGTCTCGATCATCACCTCATGACCATGGGCAATCGCCTCGCGCGCCGCGTCGGGGGTCATCCCGACGCGAAACTCCTGCGGTTTGATTTCTTTCGGGCAACCGATTTTCATGTGAACCTCCTGAGGGGCCTCCCCGCCCCGTGTAGAATCAGGATTGCGCGAATCCGCCGCCGGAATTTTGAATTTCCTGTGGTATGCCGGGGCTATCGTGGTAGATTTTTCGCGAAACATCTACAAACGCCGCAGGAAATTTCATGGACGCCAGCCTTGACGCCACCGACCGCCGCCTGCTGACCGTGTTGCAGCGCGAAGGGCGCATCACCAATGCCGAGCTGTCCGAGCGGGTGAACCTGTCGCCTTCGGCCTGTCACCGCCGGGTGCAGCGGCTGGAGGAGGATGGCTATATCGCCCGCTATGTCGCACTGCTGGATACCCGCAAGATCGGCAAGCCGACCACGGTCTATGTGGAGATCACCCTGCAAGGGCAGGCCGACGACGTGCTGGATGCCTTTGAACGCGAAGTGGCCAAGGTGCCCGACATTCTGGAGTGCCACCTGATGGCGGGACAGGCCGACTATCTGTTGAAGATCATGGCCGAGGATACCGAGGATTTCGCCCGCATCCACCGCCAATACCTGAGCCGCCTGCCCGGCGTGCGGCAGATGCATTCCAGTTTCGCGCTGCGGACGGTGGTGCAGACCACGGCGCTGTCGGTCTGAAAGGGGACTGAAGTGCGGGGGGCGAAGACCGGGGGCGCTTCGCCCCCCGGACCCCCAGAGGATATTTATGAACAGATGATGATCAGGCGAAGAAACCGGGGCCTGCCTGTTTCAGCAGATCGGCGGCGAGGTCGCGGCCCATTGCGGCCCCATCGGCAGCGGGGCCATGGCGCTCTCCGGTCAGAACCTGCGTGCCATCGGGGCGCAGGATTTCTCCGCGCAGCCACAGGATGTTGCCCTGCAACGTCGCCAGCCCGGCGATCGGCGTTTCGCAAGAGCCATCGAGATGCAGCAGGAAGGCGCGTTCTGCCGCCAGCCGAAGGCCGGTGTCATGGTGGTGAATGGCGTCCAGCATCGCCTTGGTGCGGACGTCATCGGCGCGACGTTCTACGCCAATAGCGCCCTGCGCCACGGCGGGCAGCATCTGTTCGGGTTCGATGGCAGATCGTGCGACATGGGCCATGCCCAGCCGGTTAAGCCCCGCCATGGCAAGGAAGGTGGCGGCGGCAACGCCATCGGCCAGTTTCTTCAGCCGGGTCTGCACATTGCCGCGAAATTCGACCAGCTTCAGGTCGGGGCGGCGGTGGGCCAGTTGCGCCCGACGGCGCAGGCTGGAGGAGCCGATGGTGGCGCCCAGCGGCAGATCGTGCAGCGTGGCGAATTCGGTGGAGACGAAGGCATCGCGCACATCTTCGCGCGGCAGATAGCAATCCAGCAGCAGACCGTCGGGTTGCAGCGTCGGCATGTCTTTCATCGAATGGACGGCGGTGTCGATGGAACCGGCCAGCAGCGCCTCCTCGATCTCGCGGGTGAACAGGCCCTTGCCGCCGATGTCTTTCAGCGCGCGGTCCTGAATTTGATCGCCGGTGACCTTGATCACCACGATCTGAAATGCCTCTTGCGGCAGACCGAAGGCCGCCATCAGCCGGTCGCGGGTTTCATGCGCCTGCGCCAGCGCAAGGGGGGACCCTCGGGTGCCGATGTTCAGCGGGCGGTCCGGGGTGGGCAGATCGGGGGTGGGCAGATCATGGGTCATGCGCCAGTCCTAGCCGCGACCAAAGCGCCGATCAACCGCCTGCCGCTTGACATGCCGCCGCAGGCGGGCAAGGCAGGCAGCAATGGAGGCCCTGATGACCAAGCTGATCCTGCGCGCCCTTGCCGGTGAAACCCTGCCCACCCCGCCGATCTGGATGATGCGGCAGGCGGGCCGATATCTGCCGGAATACCGGGCGACGCGGGCGCAGGCGGGGGATTTCCTGTCGCTGTGCTACAACCCGGAACTGGCCGCCGAGGTGACGTTGCAACCGATCCGTCGATATGGATTCGATGCCGCGATCCTGTTTGCCGACATCCTGCTGTTGCCGCAGGCATTGGGGCCGAAGCTGTGGTTTGAAACCGGCGAGGGGCCGCGGATGGAAACCACGACGACCCCCGACCAAGTTGCGGCATTGAAGCCGGTCGCGGCGATTCACGATACGCTGGCCCCGATTTATGAGACCGTACGCATCCTGCGCCGCGAATTGCCGGGCGAGACCACACTGATCGGCTTTGCCGGGGCGCCCTGGACGGTGGCGACCTATATGATCGCGGGTCGCGGCTCGAAAGATCAGGGCGCGGCCCATGCCTTGAAGGCCGCTGACCGCACCACCTTTGCCGCGCTGATCGACCGGATTACCGACGCGACGGTAGAGTATCTGTCAGCCCAGATCGAGGCGGGGGCCGAGGTGGTCAAGCTGTTCGACAGTTGGGCGGGCAGCCTGAAGGGCGATGATTTCACCGATTTCGCGGTGGAGCCGACACGCCGGATCATTACCGCGCTGAAGGCGCGGCATCCAGGTATTCCGGTCATCGCCTTCCCGCGCGAGGCGGGCGCAGGATATATCGGTTTCGCCAAGGCGACCGGGGCCGATTGCGTGGCGGTGGACAATTCGGTCAGCCCGGAATGGGCGGCAGAGAATGTGCAGCCCGGTGGCTGCGTGCAGGGCAATCTTGCGCCCGGCCATATGGTGACGGGCGGACAGGAGTTGGTGGACGCGACGCGCCGAGTGGTCGATGCGTTCCGCGGCGGGCCGCATATCTTCAACCTTGGCCATGGCATCACGCCGGACGCCGACCCGGCCAATGTGCAGTTGATGATCGATACCGTGCGGGCAGCTCATCGCCGAAGCGATTGATACCACCGCGTAAAGCTGTTTATGCTTGGGACAAGGCGTTTTATCAGTGGAGTGGTTATGCGTAAAATTTTGAATGTTGTCGCGTTTGCAATCATCGGTGGGGCAGCCCTTATCTACTTTACCCTTGGCCCAAGCGTCTTTCTGGGCGGCCCTAAGAAAAGTGCCATCGTCGAGGTCACGCGCGCGGTGATGATCGCAACCTCGCCCGATACAGCAGCGGCAGAACTGGCCAAAAATGCGCAGATCACCCCCAAGGGCCTGTGCAGCAATCAGGGCGGCAGCTTTGCCTGCATCGTCGAAGTCACGGTTGCGGGCGCCCCGGCGACCACCTTTGTTTCGGTGCTGAAGAAGGGCGCGGATGGTGCATGGGTTGCGGCTGAGTGAAGGCGCTGGCACCCGCCATTCTGGCCTTGCTCTGCGGCTATTTGCTGGGTTCGGTTTATCCCTTCCATGCCAATCGTGACTGCCATCTTCTTGGCGGCCATCTGAAGGCTGCTGAAGGGCCGGGCAAACCCACTGATTGCGTGATCCCATGGAGCGCCTATTGAGGCCCACAAGGTCTGCCACAAGGTCTGGCGGTGGCCGATCACATCTTAGGTCACAGATATTGACTTACCGGCGCGGCGGTCAGATGGTCGCCCCGTGAAAACGGGAGGAATGTGATGAATTGGGCGCATGTTCTGGCCAGCCGCTCGTCGCGGATGAAGGCTTCGGAAATCCGCGAGCTGTTGAAGCTGCTCGATCAGCCCGACATCATTTCCTTTGCAGGTGGCATCCCGGACCCGGCGCTGTTCCCGGCCGAGGCCTATCGCACGGCTTATGCAAACGCGCTGTCGGGCGAGGCGGCGGCATCGGCGCTGCAATACTCGATTTCCGAGGGCTATAGGCCGCTGCGCGACTGGATCGCGGCCGAAATGGTCAAACTGGGGATTCCTTGTGACGCGGGCAACATCCTGATCACCTCTGGCAGCCAGCAGGCGCTGGACTATCTGGGCAAGCTGATGATCAGCCCGAACGACACGGTTCTGGTCGGCTGGCCCACCTATCTGGGCGCACTGGGCGCCTTCAACGCCTATGAGCCGAATTATGACCGGCTGGACCCGCGCTCGAACCTCGCGCCCGCCGAGTTTGCCGCGCGGGCCGAGGCCAAGGGCGGGCGGGTGAAATATGCCTATCTGTCGGTCGATTTCGCCAACCCCACCGGGCAGACGCTGGACCGCGCGGCGCGCGAGGCCGTGATCGATCTGGCCGATGCGATGGACATCGCCGTGGTCGAGGATGCCGCCTACCAGACCCTGCGCTTTGACGGCGAGCCGATTCCCCCTATTCTTGCGCTGGAAATCGCCCGCAAGGGCAGCATCGAGGACTGCCGGACGATCTATTGCGGCTCGTTCTCGAAGTCGCTGGCCCCCGGCCTGCGCGTCGGTTGGGTCTGCGCCGCCAAAGAGGTGATCGGGCGGCTGGTCCTGATGAAACAGGCGGCTGACCTTCACTCCTCGACCGCGAACCAGATGGTAACGGAAGAAGTCGCCCGCCTGCACTTGGCCCAGCACGCCCAGGTGCTGCGCCGCGTCTATTCCGCCCGCCGGGATCACATGCTGGCGGCGTTGGCGCGCGAGATGCCTGCCGGCGTCGAATGGACCAAGCCCGAGGGTGGCATGTTCGTCTGGATCACCCTGCCCCAGCATATCGACGGGGCGGACCTGCTGGCGAAATCGCTGAAATCGGAAAAGGTGGCCTTCGTGCCGGGCCGGGCCTTCTTTGCCGATGGCTCGAACGGGAACACCATTCGCCTCTCGTTCTCTTGCGCGAACGAGGCGATGATTGATGAGGGCATCAAGCGCCTTGGCCGTCTAGTCAAAGCCGCCTGAGATGCAGCACCTGTGGATCGCTGCAACGCTGATTGCGGCGGTTGCGCAAACCGGGCGCAATGCGGCACAGGCGGGCCTGACCAAGACCATCGGCACGGCAGCCGCCACGCAGGTGCGGTTTCTGTTCGGCCTGCCCTTCGCGCTGATCTTCCTTGCGCTCGTCGCGGGGCTTGGCCCTGATGCAGTGCCGACCCTGACCACGCGCGCCCTGGGCTTTACCGCCTTGGGCGCGGTTGCCCAGATCGGCGGCACGGCGATGATGCTGCGCCTGATGCAAAGCCAAAGCTTTGCCGTTACCACCGCCTGGCTGAAGACCGAGCCGATCCTGCTGGCCATTGCTGCCTTTGCAGTGCTGGGCGACCCGCTGACCCTGCCGACGCTGCTGGCCATTGCGCTGGCCACGGTGGGCGTGGTGGTGATGACCCTGAAACCCGGTGCGGCCAGCCGCCTTGCACAGGCCCGCCCTGCCCTTGCCGGTTTGGCGGCGGCGTTTCTGTTCGGCCTGTCGGCCATCGGCTTTCGCGGCGGCATAACCGCGCTGGATCAGGGCGGATTCCTGATCCGCGCCACCACCATCCTGTGCCTGAGCCTCGCGCTGCAAACCGCCTTGCTGGGCCTGTTCGACCGGCGCGGCCTAATCGCCAGCTTTCGTCATTGGCGCGGCTCGATCACGGCGGGGTTTCTGGGGGCCTTTGCCTCGCAGTTCTGGTTCATCGGCTTTTCGCTGACCTCAGCCGCCAATGTTCGCACGCTAGCCCTTATTGATCTGGTCTTTGCGCAGATGGTTTCGGCATGGGTCTTTCACCAACCGACAAGCCGCAGGCAAATGGCAGGCATGGCGCTGATTGTTGCGGGGGTTGCCGTGCTGCTGCGTACGGAAATCTGATAGATCAGGCGTAAAGCTCCTGCGCCCATTCCCACCAGCTCCCCTTTTCGGTCGGGCGATGCTCGCCCTCCTTGCGGTGGACATGGATGCCCAGATGCCGAGGGTCGGTCAGGAAAAAGCGGAAGTCCTTGGGCTGAAACAACCATTCGCTCTGCGCCGCTGACCAGTGATAGAAAAAATGCTTGGGTTTGGCCTTGCCATAATCACCATATCGTCTGGCCAACCGGGTAAAGGCATCGTTGCCATAGATGGTGATTCCCAGATCGGGCGGGGAATAGGGGATGCCGCGCAGCTTCCACCAGGTCGGCTTCAACGTGCCGCGCCTGAACCCCAGCCAGTTCGGCAGCAAGGTCTCCTGCGCCATCAACTGATCATACTCGCCGATCACCGGATGATCAGGGGGCAGGTAATAGACCGGGCTGCCGATGCGCACGCGATCCTCCTTGGCAAAGAACACTTCATCGGCGTCATAGGTGAAGGGCTTGAAAACAAAGACGTCCGAATCCAGCCACAGGCCTTTTTTCTGTTTCATCAGCATGACACGGAAGAAGTCGCTGAAATTGGCGATTGGCTGCCTAGGATTGCGTTCAGGCCGTTTGACCAGTTGCAGCCGGTCAATCAGCTTGCTGCTAAGGATTTCGGCGGCATCGGCCAGCACTACCCCCCTTGGCGCATTGGGCACGTCGCCAAAGGTGTAAAGCGTCAAATCCAGCCCGCTCGCCACCATCGACTTCAGGCAAATCTCGTCAATCCGCCGCAATGGCCCATCCATCCACAGGGTGGATACCTTGTTGCTTGGCCTTGCCATCCGCCCTCCCGTTCTATCCCGTGAACCTGCAAGCCGGATACATGGTTTGCAAGCTGATCTTTTAACCCTGTCCAAAAGCAAAAAGGGCGCCCCGAAGGGCGCCCTTTCCGCA
Organism: Rhodobacteraceae bacterium UBA1943; assembly: GCA_002336845.1. Classification (GTDB taxonomy): domain Bacteria; phylum Pseudomonadota; class Alphaproteobacteria; order Rhodobacterales; family Rhodobacteraceae; genus Fuscibacter. The sequence goes on along the minus strand of DDEX01000069.1, from coordinate 403 downwards.
TTCCCTGACGGGATGGATCAGAAGTCCATGCCGCCCATGCCGCCGCCCGGCATGGCCGGCGCGCTTTCCTTCTTCGGAAGCTCGGCGATCATGGCCTCGGTGGTGACGAGCAGGCCGGCGACCGAAGCCGCGTCCTGAAGGGCGGTGCGCACGACCTTGGTCGGGTCGATGATGCCCTTCTTGACCATGTCGGCATAGTCGCCCGACTGGGCGTCGAAGCCGTAGGCATAGTCCTTGGACTCGACCAGCTTGCCGACCACGACGGCGCCGTCGCCGCCCGCGTTGTCGACGATCTGGCGGGCCGGCGAGGTCAGCGCGCGACGCACGATGTCAACGCCCGTCTTCTGGTCGGCATTGCCGCCGACGACGCCTTCCAGAGCCTTGACGGCGCGCAGCAGCGCGA
>DDEX01000097.1 GCA_002336845.1 Rhodobacteraceae bacterium UBA1943 | reverse complement strand
TGGCGCGGAACATCGGGAAAACGAAATCGCGTACGAACTCTTCGCGCACATCGACGATATGGATGTTTTCGGGCTTGATCCCCATCAGCAGCGCCTTCTGGCGCGCCGGCTCCAACTCTTCGCCCTGACCAAGGTCGGCCGTAAAGGTCACGACCTCGCAGCCATATTCGGTTTGCAGCCATTTCAGGATAATCGAGGTATCAAGGCCCCCGGAATAGGCCAGCACGACTTTCTTCGGCTTGAACATAAGACGCTCCATCGCGGTTTGCCCGCGCTTAGCGGGAAACGGCGGCAAGGGCAAGCTGGCGGTCAGCGGCAGGTTCGCGCAATGCAGGCTTCGGTTGACTTGTGGGCGTAAACCGCAATCCTGACCGCAGCGCATTTCAGCATGGAGGCTAAGATGAAGGGCCTGGAGATATTCCTGCATTCAGTCCGTCAGGTTACGGGCAATCTGGACGGCGCGTTGCGCGTTTCGGTACTGCCGATCCTGATCCAGACTGTCGTTGTGCTCATGTTGATGGGTGGCGCAATGATGGGAGCGGGCAACCCCGGCGCGATGGCTGGCGGCGGCATGGGAATGGGTGCAGGCATGGGTCTGGGGGTGTTGATCGTCATCGTTGTAACGGTCGTGACCAGCCTGTGGCTGGCGGTGGCCTGGCATCGGTATGTCTTGCTGAACGAACAGCCGCAGGGCTTTGTTCCAGCCTATAACGGCGAACGCATGATGGGCTATTTCGGGCGGTCGCTGGGCTATGGCCTGATCATTGTGATTGCTGGTGCGGTACTGGGGATGATCATCGGAGGCTTGCTTTCGCCGCTGATGACTCGCGGGAGCTATGTTCTGTTCCTGGTTCTGATGGCTGTTCTTGTGCAGTTGCCGATGATGTATCTTGCCTTCCGCTTGACAACTGCGTTGCCCGGTTCTGCCATTGGCAGTGGGCAGCCCTTCATGGCGGGGTGGGATGCGACAAGGGGGGCCACTGCAGATATAGTGGCGCTGTCGGTCATCGCCGTGGGTGCCCATCTTGTGTTGGCGCTGCTGGGGTTCCTGATTTTTGACCGCATTCCCGTGGTCTCTCTGATCTGGAATATCGTCGTGACCTGGCTTGTCACCATGGTGGGCGTGTCGATCCTGACCACGCTTTACGGGCATTACATCGAGAAACGTCCGCTGGTCTGATCTTGCGCAAGCAGGCGTCATGGGCCAAGTCTGGCCCATGACCACGTTTGCCCAAGCCGCCAAAGCCACCACCCGCGCGCTGCGCGAGTTGTTTCCCCGCACCCCGCTGCAACGGAATGATTTCCTGTCGCAGCGATATGGGGCCGACATCTGGCTGAAACGCGAAGATCTGTCGCCCGTCCGCAGCTATAAGCTGCGGGGGGCGTGGAACGCCATGCGCAAGGTGCGTGCCGCCACCCCCGATCAGCGCCACTTCGTCTGCGCCAGCGCGGGGAACCATGCGCAGGGCATGGCTTTTGCCTGTTGGCACTTCGGCGTTTCGGGCACCATTTTCATGCCTGTAACCACGCCACAGCAAAAGATCGACAAGACCCGCACCTTTGGCGGCGAATTCGTCAGGATCGTACTGACAGGGGATTATTTCGACCAGACGCTTGCTGCGGCACAGGCGTTTTGCGCCAAAGAGGGCGCGCATTTTCTGGCACCTTTTGACGATGACGACGTGATCGAGGGGCAGGCCTCTGTCGGGGTCGAGATACTGGACCAACTGGGCCGCGCGCCCGATCTGGTCGTATTGCCTGTCGGCGGCGGCGGGTTGTCGGCGGGCGTCACGCACTATCTGCGCGATGAGGCACCCCAGACGCAGTTCCGCTTTGTCGAGCCGCTTGGCGGGGCAAGTCTGACCGCCGCCCTGAAATCGCATGAGCCGGTCAAGCTGAACAAGGTGGACAGTTTTGTCGATGGTGCTGCCGTCGCCCGCATCGGTGACCGCAATTTCGCGGCACTGTCCTGGGTGAAACCGGAAGAAGTGTTGCTGGCCCCAGAAGACCGCATCTGCGTGACCATGCTGGAAATGCTGAATGTCGAAGGTATCGTGCTGGAGCCGGCGGGCGCGCTGTCTGTGAATGCCCTGCAAGATATGGCCGAAGAGATCCGGGGCAAGACGGTGGTCTGTGTCACCTCGGGCGGGAACTTCGATTTCGAGCGCCTGCCAGAGGTCAAGGAACGCGCACAGCGCTTTAGCGGGGTGAAAAAATACTTCATCCTGCGAATGCCGCAGCGACCCGGTGCCCTGCGCGAGTTTCTGGAGATGCTGGGGCCGGACGATGACATTGCCCGGTTCGAATACCTGAAGAAATCGGCGCGGAACTTTGGTTCGGTCCTGATCGGGATCGAGACCAGCCGACCGGAAAACTTCAAGGCGCTGACCGATCAACTGGACGCCGCAGCATTTCAATACAGCGACATCACCAAGGATGAACTGCTGGCCGAGTTCCTGATCTGAACCGGCCGGGGGCCTTGCCCCCGGACCCCCAGGATATTTATGCCAAGATGAAGGGTTAGCCTATTGCCCCTCGAACCCCGCCGGTCTGGGCGCGGTCAATCAGCAGATGATCCAGCAGGACGCAGGCCATCATCGCCTCTCCCACCGGCACGGCGCGGATGCCTACGCAAGGATCGTGGCGGCCCTTGGTGATCAGTTCGATCTCCTCGCCGCGCTGATTGATGGTGCGGCGCGGAGTCAGGATGGACGATGTGGGTTTGACGGCAAAGCGGCAGACCACGGGTTGGCCGGTTGAAATGCCGCCAAGAATGCCGCCCGCGTGGTTTGACAGGAACAGCGGTTTGCCATCATTGCCCATGCGGATTTCGTCGGCATTCTCCACCCCCGTCAGGGTGGCGGCGGCCATGCCATCGCCGATTTCCACCGCCTTGACCGCGTTGATCGACATCATCGCGCTGGCAAGATCGCTGTCGAGCTTGGCATAAAGCGGCGCGCCAAGGCCCGGCGGAACACCTTCGGCAATCACCTCGATCACGGCACCGACCGAATTGTGGTTCAGCCGCAGGTCATCCAGATATGCGGCCCAGTCCTGTGCCGCCACGGGATCGGGGCACCAAAAGGGGTTTTCCTCGATCTGCGCCGCATCAAAGCGGGCGCGGTCGATGGCCTTCGCACCCATCTGCACCATATAGCCGGTGATTTTCAGATCGGGCACAAGGTTGGCCAGAACCGCCCGCGCCACACCGCCCGCCGCCACACGGCTGGCAGTTTCGCGGGCCGACGACCGGCCGCCGCCGCGATAGTCGCGCAGCCCGTATTTCTGGTGATAGGTGATGTCGGCATGACCGGGGCGGAAGGCCTGGGCAATGTCGCCATAATCCTTCGACCGCTGGTCGGTGTTCTCGATCATCAATTGTATGGGCGTACCCGTGGTCATGCCCTCGAACACGCCCGACAAAATCCGCACCTCATCCGGCTCTTTGCGCTGGGTGGTGAATTTCGAGGTGCCGGGCTTGCGGCGGTCGAGCCAGGGCTGGATCACCGCCTCGTTCAGCGCCATGCCGGGCGGGCAGCCATCGACCGTGGCACCAATCGCTGGCCCGTGGCTTTCGCCCCAGGTCGTCACGCGGAACAGATGGCCGAAGGTGTTGAAGCTCATGGCGCCCCCAAAAGTCTTTCCCCCCGCATAGGGCAAACCGCTGCGGGGGGAAAGCCGGTCATTCGGCGGGCAGAGCCTTGCTGCGGGTCTTCCACAGCGAAAACACCACACCGGCACCCAGGATGGCAAAGGTGATACCCAGCGACCAGGCGGGGGGGAACTTGGTCCAGCCCATGCCATGCGCGATGAAGATCTTCGACCCGATGAAGACCAGCAGCACCGACAGCGCGTATTTCAGATAGGCAAAGCGGTGCAGGATGGCGGCCAGCGCAAAGTAAAGCGCCCGCAGGCCAAGGATGGCGAAGATGTTCGAGGTATAGACCACGAAAGGCTCGGTTGTGATGGTGAACACGGCCGGAACCGAGTCGACCGCAAACACAAGGTCGGCAATCTCGATCAGGATCAGCGCAAGAAACAGCGGCGTGGCAAAGCGCGTCAGCTTGCCAGTTTTCGGATCAGCCTCACGCACGAAAAAGGCATTACCACGCAGGCCCTCGGTGACGTGCATCCGGCCTTTCAGGAATTTCAGAAAGCGGCTGTCCTCGACCGAGTGGCTCTCTTCGCTGACAAACAGCATCTTGATGCCGGTAAAGATCAGGAAGGCGGCAAAGACATAGAGGATCCAGCCGTATTGCGCGACCAGCGTCGCGCCAAGGCCAATCATGATACCACGCAGCACGATCACGCCCAGAATGCCCCAGAACAGCACACGGTGCTGATAGGCGCGGGGGATGGCGAAGAACGAAAAGATCAACGCGATGACAAAGATGTTGTCCATCGCCAGCGTTTTTTCCACCACGAAGGCTGTCAGGTAATGGGCGGTGTCCTCCCACCCCATTTGCCACCAGACAAAACCCGAAAACGCGAGGCCAAGGGTGATATACATGGCCGACATCTTCAGGCTTTCGGCAACGCCGATTTCCTGCGCACCATCCTTGTGCAGAACGCCAAGGTCCAGCACCAGAAGGCCGATCACCAAGGCAATGAAAGTGCCCCACATCCACAGTGGGGTTCCCAGAAATAAAGTCGTCAGCAGGTCCATGTCGTCCTCTCGCATGTTTGTACGTCGAGGGCAGGCCTTTGGGGGCAGGGGTGCCGGGCTTGACCATCGAGCGCACTCGATGCGGTCCGACATCACGACAAGCGTCGTCAGAGGGGCCCGGCCCGCAGACAGCAAATGGGGTCGATCACGGAAACTTCAAGAGGGGCGCAGATCATTCATTGCTCGGACCAGCGCCTCACTGATGCCGGGTTCGGAAAGGGCATGGCCAGCCATCGGCACCATCCACAGCCGCGCCATGGCCCAGCCTCTCGCCAGCCGCGCGGACGAGACCGGAGGGCAGATCATGTCCAGCCTGCCCTGCACAATGGTTGCAGGCAAGTGCTCGATCCGGTCGCGGTTTTTCAGAATCCAGCCATCCTCGCCCAAAAAACAGCCATGGGCGAAATAGTGGCATTCCAGCCGGGCAAAGGCGCGGGCATAATCTGCCGGACCATCGCCCAGCATCAGATCGGCCTGAACCGAGGCCAGCGCATTCTCCCAGTTTGCCCAGGCTCTCGCGTGGCGCGCTTCTCCCATGGCATCCCCGGAAAACAGCCTGCGATGATAGGCTGTGATCAGGTCGGCGCGTTCCGCCTCGGGAATCTGTGCCACGAACCTTTCCCATAGCTCGGGATAAAACGCGCCCGCGCCGCCACCGTAAAACCAGCGCAGCTCGGCTTCTGTACCCAGAAAAACGCCACGCAGAACCAGATGCGCGACGCGCTCGGGGTGCGTGATCGCATAAGTCAGGGCCAGCGTGGCCCCCCAACTGCCACCAAACAGGACAAAACAGTCGATGCCCAGATCGGTGCGGATACGTTCGATATCGTCAATCAGATGCCAGGTGGTGTTCGCCTCTACACTCGCATGGGGGCGTGAGCGTCCGCAGCCACGTTGATCGAACAGCACGACGCGATAGACCGAGGGGTCGAAATAGCGCCGCATCGCCGGGCTGCATCCGCCACCCGGGCCACCATGCAGCACCAGAACCGGCAGGCCATCGGGCCGCCCGCATTGTTCGACATAGATGCGATGGCCATCGCCCACCTCAATCACCCGCTGGTCGAACGGGTCAATCGGCGGGTAAAGATATTCGACTGCGCGCTTTTGGCCTGATCTCTGGTCCATGACCGTCCTATATAACGGCAACAGACTGCGCCTTACCGTGCGCCCGTGCAAGGAGTTACCGATGACAACGACCATCGATCCCGCCGAAGTCGCCAAGTTCGAGGCAATGGCCGCCGAATGGTGGGACCCCAACGGCAAGTTCAAACCCCTGCACCAGATGAATCCGTGCCGGCTGGACTATATCACCACGCAAGTCGCAGCCGAATTTGGGCGGGATCTGCGTCAGCCCCGGCCTTTCGCGGGCCTGCGGCTTCTGGATATCGGTTGCGGTGGCGGGCTTTTGTCCGAGCCGATGGCACGACTGGGCGCCGATGTGGTCGGTGCGGATGCCGCCGCCCGCAACATTCCGGTGGCGCAGCTTCATGCCGAACAGTCGGGACTTGCCATCGACTATCGCAATGTCGCGGCCGAAGATCTCGCCGCGGCGGGCGAACAGTTCGACGTGGTTCTGAACATGGAAGTGGTTGAGCATGTGGCCGACCCGCTGACCTATCTGACCGCCTGCCAGCAATTGCTGAAACCCGGCGGGCTGATGATCTGCTCCACCCTGAACCGCAGCGCCAAGTCGTTCATGATGGCGATTGTCGGCGCGGAATGGGTGATGCGCTGGCTGCCAAAAGGCACGCATGACTGGGCCAAATTCATCACCCCGGATGAACTTTACAATCTGATCCGCCGTGCAGGGCTTGACCCGGTTGATCGCAAGGGCATGGTTTTCAACCCATTGGGATGGAGCTGGGCCCTGTCGGACCGCGACCTGTCCTGCAATTATGTAACCGCGAGCGTGAAGCGTGAGATTTCTTAAGGCTGCTCCTTTCTGGCTGGTTTTTGTTCTTGGTCTGGCTTGGGTCGCCACCGCCCTATGGGTGCAGTTTCCCAATGCGCCTTGGGTTCTGGCGGGCCTTGCCCTGGTGGCGCTGGGCGTCGTGACGGTGCGGCTGAAAACCCGCTGGGGCTGGGCCGTGCTTGCGGTCGTGGCTGCCGTGGTCGGGCTTTGGTATGGCAGTCTGACGCCCCGGCTTGATCGGGACTGGGCGTCGGACGTGGCCCATATCGTCACGGCGGATGTGTCGGGCGATCAGGTGACGTTGCACAATGTGCGCAACTTTGTCTGGACCGATGACAGCCATGCACAGGAGCGTTGGGAAACCCGCAGTTATGATTTGTCAAAGCTGGTCTCTGCTGACGTCCTCACGTCCAGTTGGTCATCGCCTGCCATTGCGCACCTTCTGGTCAGTTTTGGTTTTTCCGATGGCCAGCGGGTGGTGTTCTCGGTTGAGATCCGCAAGGAAAAGGGCGAGGCGTTTTCTTCGGTTGGCGGCTTTTTCCGGCAGTTCGAACTGGCACTGATCGCGGCGGATGAGGCCGATATCATCAAGCTGCGTACCAATTACCGGGATGAGGATGTTCATCTTTACCCGATCAATCTGCCGCCCGAGGCGCTGCGGACGATGTTCACGCAATATGTCGATCTGGGAAATCGGATCGCGACAAAGGCCGAATTCTACAACACCGTCACCGCCAACTGCACCTCTGTGGTCTGGGGCCTGACCCATGCCCTCAAGGCCGATGTGCCGTGGGATCGCAGTCTGGTGTTTTCGGGCTATCTGCCGGAATTCATGATGCGCATGAACATCCTGCAAGGGCCGGGCACGCTGGACCAGATTATCCAGCGCGCCGCGATTTCGGCCAAGGCCAAGGCCCTGCCCGAAGGCGCCGATTACTCGGCCGGGATTCGCGCGCCCTAAAGTTCTGCGGATCTGGCCCACAGGTTGATGTCAGGTTCTTCCGAAATGGCGTCGATCTGGGCCAGCTCTGCGGCGGTGAACTCCAGATTGCCAATGGCGCCGGCGCAATCCACCACCTGTTCGGGTTTTGAGGCCCCGATCAGCGCGGTGGTGATGCCGCCATTGCGCAGCACCCAGGCCAGCGCCATCTGCGCCAGTGTTTGCCCCCGCGCCTGCGCCAGGGCATCCAGCGCGCGCACCGAGGCAAGCGCCCGTTCGGTAATGGTCGCGGGGTTCAGCGATTTGCCTTGCGCCGCCCGGCTGCCCGAGGGGATGCCGTTCAGGTACTTCTTGGTCAGGATACCTTGCGCCAGCGGCGTGAAGGCGATGGACCCCACGCCCAGTTCGGCCAGCGTGTCCTTCAGGCCATCTGTTTCCACCCAGCGGTTCAGGATCGAATAGCTGGGCTGGTGGATCAGGCAGGGCGTGCCGAGGTCTTTCAAGATTGCAACCGCCTCGCGCGTGCGCTGGCTGTTATAGCTGGAAATGCCGACATAGAGCGCCCGCCCCGATCGCACGATGTGATCCAGCGCGCCCATGGTTTCCTCTAGCGGCGTTTCGGGGTCGAAACGGTGGGAGTAGAAGATATCCACATAATCCAGGCCCATCCGCTTCAGGCTTTGGTCGCAGGACGCTATCAGATATTTCCTGCTGCCCCATTCGCCATAAGGCCCAGCCCACATATCATAACCGGCCTTCGAGGAGATGATCAGTTCATCCCGCAGCCCGGCAAAATCCTCGGCCAGAATGCGGCCAAAGGCGGTCTCGGCGCTGCCGTAGGGCGGGCCGTAATTGTTGGCCAGATCGAAATGCGTGATGCCGTGGTCAAAGGCGGTGCGGCAGATGGCCTGCTTGGTTCCATGGGGCGTGTCGTCGCCGAAGTTATGCCACAGACCCAGGCTGATGGCAGGCAGCTTCAGGCCCGAATTGCCGCAACGGCGATAGATCATACGAGAGTAGCGGTCTTCGGCGGGGTGATAGGTCATAGCGGTCTCCTTTCGGGCCACGCTACCGCTAACAAGACATCGGGAAAACCCCGTCATGAAACCGTTGCACGGCAGGGTCTTGCATCACGGGGCCGCTGGCCCTATTTGCCTGCGCTTCATATCCTTTGCCCGGGGGATGCCATGATCCAGACGCCCTTCTATCTGATTGATCGCGCGAAACTGGCGCGCAACATGGCCGTGATGGACCAGTTGCGCCAAGGCTCTGGCGCGAAGGTGCTGCTGGCGCTGAAATGCTTTGCCACCTGGCCGGTGTTCGACCAGATGGCGCAGCATATGGACGGCACCACCTCTTCCTCGCTTTATGAGCTGCGTCTGGGACGCGAGAAGTTCGGCAAGGAAACCCACGCCTATTCGGTTGGTTGGGCCGATCACGAGATTGCCGAGGCGGTCAGTTATGCCGACAAGATCATCTTCAACTCCATCGGCCAGTTGGAGCGGTTCGACAACCAGTCGGCCCAGATCGAACGCGGTTTGCGCCTGAATCCGCGCTTTTCGACCAGCGGTTTCGACCTTGCCGACCCGGCCCGGCCCTTCAGCCGCCTTGGCGAATGGGACGCGACAAAGATCGAGCGTGTGATGGACCGGATCTCCGGTTTCATGATTCACTACAATTGCGAGAACGCCGATTTCGGCCTGTTCGACACGCAGCTTACCCGGATCGAGCAGGACTTCGGCCCCCTGTTGCGGCGCCTGAAATGGATCTCGCTGGGTGGCGGCATCCATTTCACGGGTGAGGGCTATCCGGTGGATCAACTGGCCGCCCGCCTCCGCGCCTTTCAGGATCGCTTCGGCGTTCAGGTCTATCTGGAACCGGGCGAGGCAGCGATCACCAATTGCGCCAGCCTTGAGGTGACGGTGCTGGACGTCTTGAACAACGGCAAGGATCTGGCCATCGTCGATGCCTCGGTCGAGGCGCATATGCTGGACCTACTGATCTATCGCCTGTCGGGCAAGATCGAGACCGATGGCGCGCATCCCTGGATGGTCTGCGGCAAGTCCTGTCTGGCCGGGGATATTTTTGGTGAGTTCAACTTTGCCCAGCCGTTGAAAGTCGGCGACAGGCTGAGCATTGCGGACGCCGCCGGTTACACGATGGTCAAGAAGAACTGGTTCAACGGGGTCAAGATGCCCTCCATCGTGGTGCGCGAGCTGGACGGCTCCCTGACCCTGAAACGCGAATTCGGCTATGCCGATTATGAGAGCAGCCTCGGCTGAGACTCTCGCTTCCCTCTGTCCTTGAAGGAGACGGTTCGAAGTGAAACGGAACGTATTGATCATTGGTGCCGGCGGTGTCGCGCAGGTCGTGGCCCATAAATGCGCGCAGGTGAATGACCGCCTGGGCGATTTGCACATCGCCAGCCGGACCAAGGCCAAGGCCGAGGCGATCATCGCTGGCGTGAACGACAAGAAGGCGATGAAGGTGCCGGGCGTTTTTCGCGCCCATGCCGTCAATGCGCTGTCCACGGCCGAGGTTGCGGGGCTTATCCGACAGACCGGCGCGCAAATCGTGATCAATGTGGGGTCGTCCTTCGTCAATATGACGGTGCTGGAGGCCTGCATCGAAACCGGCGCGGCCTATATGGACACGGCCATTCACGAAGACCCAGCCAAGATTTGCGAAACCCCGCCGTGGTATGGCAATTACGAATGGCAACGCCGCGACCGTTGCAAGGCGGCTGGTGTGACCGCCATTCTGGGCATCGGCTTCGATCCGGGCGTGGTCAACGCCTGGGCGCGGGTGGCCGAGGATCAGTATTTCGACCGTATCACATCCATCGACATCGTTGACATCAACGCAGGGTCGCATGGCAAATACTTTGCCACGAACTTTGACCCCGAAATCAACTTCCGCGAATTCACTGGCACGGTCTATTCTTGGCAAAAAGGCGCGTGGCAGGAAAACACCATGTTCGAGGTTGGTCAGACCTGGAGCTTGCCTGTCGTCGGTGACCAGAAGGCCTATCTGACAGGCCATGACGAAGTTCACAGCCTGTCGGCCCGCTACCCGAACGCCGATGTGCGGTTCTGGATGGGCTTTGGTGACCATTACATCAACGTCTTCACGGTCTTGAAAAGCCTTGGCCTTCTGTCCGAAAAGCCGGTGAAAACCGCCGAAGGACAAGAAGTGATCCCGCTGAAGGTGGTGAAAGCCGTGCTGCCCGACCCGGCCAGCCTTGCCCCCACCTATACCGGCAAGACCTGCATTGGCGATGTGATCAAGGGCGTGAAAGACGGCCAACCGCGTGAGGTGCTGATCTACAACGTCGCCGACCACAAGGAGGCCTATGAGGAGGTCGGCAGTCAGGGCATCAGCTATACCGCAGGCGTTCCCCCGGTGGCCGCCGCGCTGCTGATTGCCGATGGCACCTGGGATGTGGGCACGATGGTCAATGTTGAGGAACTGGACCCCAAGCCCTTTATCAACCTATTGAACCATATGGGCCTGCCGACCCGGATCAAGGATGAAGCGGGCGACCGGCTGTTGGAATTCTGAACGCAAAAGGGCGGCCATTTGGCCGCCCTTTTCGTCTCTGATCTGCCACTTAGAGATAGTGGTTCCACAGGTTTTCCAGCCGCTCCTGACGGCCGGACCGAGGCTGCGGGTTGATGTCATTCTCCACCACCGCCTTCTCAATCGCCTCCAGCGGTTGGGCCAGCATCGCCTTGGCGCCTTCGCGCTCCCACCCGGCATAGCGCGCCTTGCGGGCGGCCTCCAGCGGGCCATCCTCATACATGAAGGCTGCAGCGCGCAGGGCGCGGGCGCAGGTATCCATGCCGCCGACGTGGGCCAGAACCAGATCGGCCGGGTCCAGCGACTGGCGGCGGATCTTGGCGTCGAAATTGGTGCCGCCGGTGGTATAGCCGCCCGCCTTCAGGATTTCATAGAAAGCCAGCGCTTTTTCGGCGTGGTTGTTGGGGAACTGATCAGTGTCCCAGCCGGATTGATAATCGTTCCGGTTCATGTCGATGGACCCGAAAATGCCCAAGGCGGCGGCTGTGGCGATCTCATGCTCGAACGAATGGCCGGCGAGGATGGCGTGGCCCTGTTCGATGTTTACCTTGACCTCTTTCTCAAGCCCGAAATCCTTCAGGAAGCCGTAAACCGTGGCGACGTCATAGTCATACTGGTGCTTTGACGGCTCTTGCGGCTTCGGCTCGATCAGGATCGAGCCCTTGAAGCCGATCTTGTGGGCATATTCAACGACCTGTTGCAGGAACCGCCCGGCATGGGCGCGCTCTGCCTTCAGATCGGTGTTCAGCAGCGTCTCATACCCCTCGCGCCCGCCCCACAGGACATAGTTCGCCCCGCCCAGCTTCATCGTGGCGTCCAGCATCACCTTCACGGTCGCGGCGGCATAGGCGTAAACCTCGGGGTCCGGGTTGGTCGCGGCACCGGCCATCCAGCGGCGATGGGTGAACATGTTGGCCGTGCCCCAGAGCAACTTGGCCTTGTGATCGGTCTGCTTGCGGCCAAGATAATCAACAATCTCTTCCAGATTGCGCTTTGACTCCGCAAAGGTCGCGCCCTCGGGCCGGGCGTCGAGGTCGTGGAAGGCATAGAACGGCACGCCCAGAATATCGAACAGCTCGAACGCGGCATCGGCCTTCAGCCTGGCCTGCTCCATCCCGGCGCCGAACCACGGGCGCAGAAGGGTCTGCCCACCGAACGGGTCGCCGCCCTCATAGGCAAGGCTGTGCCAATAGGCGACGGCAAAGCGCAGATGGTCCTCCATCCGCTTGCCCAGGATCACCTCATCTGCATTATAATGGCGGAAGGCGAATTCGTTGGTGGTTTCCGGCCCTTCGTATTTGATCTGGGCAATACCTTTGAAAAAGTCGGTCATGTCAGTCCTCTGATTGCGGTTTGGGCCGCGCGATAGCGGGCATGGGCCTCGGCGAAGGCCTGCTTAAGTGCGGGGTCAGGGTCAATCTGGCGGGCGATTTGCGGCAGGGTCGCAATCTCGGCTCCCGCGCTGGTGGCAGCCATCAGGGCAAGCCGGGCGGCCCCGAATGCCCCGCCGAAATCGCCGGCAACAGGCAGCAGAACTGGGCAATCCAGCGCGGTGGCAATCGCTTGCAGCCAATAGTCGGACCGCGATCCGCCCCCCACGGCCAAAAGATTTTCCAGCCTTGTGCCGGTGGCGGCCAGCGCATCGCGGCAATCGGCAATGGCAAAGGTCACCCCCTCCAGAACTGCCCTGGTGCCTGCCGCGCGGTCGGTTGCGTGTTCCAGCCCGACGAAAGCGCCGCGAATGGCGGCATCGTTCAGGGGGGTGCGCTCTCCGCCCAGATAGGGCAGGAACAGGGTCTTGCCGGGCGCTTGCACCGCACCCAGTTCTCCCGTCAGGGTAGCTGCATCCTGCCCGACCAGCCGGGCATACCAGTTCAGTGCATCGGTTGCCGCCAGGATCACACCCATCTGGTGCCAGGTGTCCGGCAGGGCATGGCAAAAGGTATGGACGGCGGTTTCCGGCGCGGGGTGATAGCCGTCATTCGCCGCAAACAGCACGCCCGAGGTGCCAAGGCTGACAAAGGCCTCGCCCGCGCGCACCACGCCGACGCCGACGCCAGAGGCGGCATTGTCGCCGCCGCCCCCGGCTATGACCACACCTTTCGGCAGGCCCCAGCGGGTGGCCAATGTGTCTCTCAGATGACCAGAGACCGCATTTCCTTCGACCAGTCGGGGCATCTGGCTGCGCGCCAGCCCGGTCGCGGCCAGCAACGCATCCGACCAGTCACGCGCGCCGGTATCCAGCCAGCTTGTCCCGGCGGCATCCGACATTTCGGCCACATGCTCGCCCGTCAGCCACAGGCGCAGGTAATCCTTGGGCAAAAGAACCTTGGCCACCCGCTCCCAGATCGCCGGTTCGTGCTTGCGCACCCAATCAAGTTTTGGCGCGGTAAAGCCGGGAAAGACAATGTTGCCAGAAATCGCCCGGAACCGTGGATCACTGTCGAGCCGTGCCGCCTCGGCATGGCTGCGCGTGTCATTCCAGAGAATACAGGGCCGAAGAACGTCATCGGCCCTGTCCAGAAGGGTAGCACCGTGCATATGCCCCGAAAGCCCGATCCCGCGGACCTGGCCAAGACCCTGAGCCGCCAGCGCATCCATCACCGCTTCGGCAGCAGAGACCCAATGCGCGGGCGATTGCTCGCTCCACCCCGGATGGGGGCGGCTGACGTCAAGCGGGGCGGAGGCTTCGGCGAGAACCTTCTGGTTCCCGTCGATAAGAATGCCCTTCAGACCCGAAGTGCCTAAATCAAGTCCGATATACATCAGTATGCCTGTGGGGGTTTCTTGCCCATGATGATCATGCCAAGAATATCGTCGTCGGTGACATCCTTGACATTGACGGTGCCCACCCGCTGCCCGTTTTTCATCACCACGGCCCGGTCGCACAGCTCCATCACGGCATGAATGTCATGCTCAATCAGGAAGATGCCCAGGCCCTGGCGCTTCAGCTCCTGGATCAGTTCGGCAACCATCTGCGTCTCGTGCGGGCCAAGGGCGGCGGTGGGCTCGTCCATGATCAGGATCTTGGCGTTGAAATAGACCGCCCGCGCAATGGCGACCGACTGGCGCTGACCACCCGACAGGGCGCTGACAGGCTCCTTGAACTTGCGGAAGTTGGGGTTCAGACGGCCCATGATCTTGCGCGTCTCGGCCTCCATCCGGCCATCGTCCACCATGCCGAAGGGGGTGACCAGCTCTCGCCCGAGAAACAGGTTCGAGGCGGCGTCAAGGTTGTCCGCCAAGGCGAGCGTTTGATAGATCGTCTCGATGTTATGGGCGCGGGCGTCGCGCGGATTGCGGATTTCAACCTTGTCGCCGCTGATCCAGATTTCACCCGCATCGGCCTGATAGGCGCCCGAAAGGCATTTGATCAGGGTCGATTTTCCGGCGCCGTTGTGGCCCAGAAGGCCGACGACCTCGCCCGGATAAAGATCGATCGACACATGATCGACCGCCTTGATGCCCCCGAAGGCGATCGAGATGTCGCGCAGCTCGACAAGGGGGGTGCCGCGGTTTTCGGTGCTCATCAGCGAATCCCTTTCCGCTTGCGATACTGGATGTCGATCCAGACAGCCAAGACCAGAACAAGCCCGACGATGATGTTCTGGAACGGGCTGTCCACGCCGACCATGGCCATGCCCGATTGCAGCGACTGCATGATCAGCGCACCTAGGATCGCGCCGTGGATCGTCCCGACGCCACCGGCAAGGGCGGTGCCACCGATGACCGCCGCCGCGATGACGCGCAGTTCATCCAGTGTGCCGATGTCATTGGTGTGGTTTTGCAGGCGGGCCTGCGCGACGATGGCCGAAAGGGCGCAGAGGAATCCCATCAGCGAAAAGACCTTGACGGTCAGAAGCCGGGTGTTGATGCCAGACAGCTCTGCGGCATCGGGGTTGCCGCCGGTGGCGAAGACATAGCGGCCAAAACGGGTGCGGCGGGCGACAATGGTCATCACAACGGCGACCAGCAGCAGGATCAGCACAGAAATCGGCAGACCGAAACCTTCGCTATAGCCATCGGGCATGACTTCGCCGCGCGCATCGAACATGCGCTTCAGCTTGGCGGCGGGAATCTGATAGGCATTCAGCGCGGCGATGAACCCAAGAATTGCCACGACCGATACGCCGGCCAGAACACCCTCTGCCCACAGCGGCTTTACCGCAAAGCCGTGCCCCGCCTTGGTCTTGCGGGCCTGAAACAGCCCGAAAACCGCCAGCGCCGCGGCGATAAAGCCGACGACCCAGGACAGGGTGGTGCCAAGCGTGCCTTCGGCCCCGCCGAACAGCAGGAAAGTCTGGTCCAGCGGCCCAAGCGTCTTGCCCGAGGTCATGTACCAACCGACGTTCCGCCAGATCAGCAAGCCGCCCAGGGTAACGATAAAGGCCGGAATGCGCTGATAGCCGACGAGCCAGCCGTTGAAGGCCCCGACCAGAGCGCCAAGCGCCAACCCTGCAACCATGGTCATCGGGGCAATTGCCGGGTTTCCGATCCCAAGGCCCAGAGCGGTCGGCATGATCCAGACCTGCAGCAACCCCATCAGGGCCGAACACAGCGCCAGAAGCGCGCCGACCGACAGGTCAATGTGACGGGTGACGATGATAAAGACCATGCCCGTTGCCATGATGGCCACGGAAACCATCTGGATCGTGATGTTGAAGACGTTCTGCGGCAGCAGATACCGCCCGTTCGCAAGCCAGGCGAAGGGATTGTATGTGATTTCGGGAAGCGCGCGGATGCCTGTCCAGATCTGGAAAGCAAGGCAGATCACAATGAACGCGCCGATCATTCCCAAAAGACGGGTGTCGATTTCAAGCGTTTCAAGGAAGCTGCGCCGCGCCGGGGTGCTCTGAGTGTCAGAGGCCGCTTTGGTCATGTGTCACCTGCGGGAAGGGGCGAGGGGGGCCGCGAAACGCGGCTTGTGAAACGGGGCCCCGGTCATGCCGAGGCCCCGCAGTTTTCAGGCAGGGATCAGTTGCAGGGTGCCGGACCGGCGGTCACACCCTGGCACAGCTCTTCCCTGGTGATCCATCCGGCATCCACGACAACCGACAGGTTGTCCTTGGTGATCGGAACCGGCGTCAGGAAAACCGAGTTCATTTCGTTGCCGCCGGGGGTCTTGAACTTTTGCGCGTTCGGGATGGCGTCGGGTGCAGTGCCCTTGGCCAGAGCCACCGCGATTTCACCGGCAGCCTTGCCCAGCTCGCGCGCGTCTTTCCAGACCGAAACGGTCTGGGTTCCTGCGGCGATGCGGTTCAGCGCGGCCTTGTCGCCGTCCTGACCGGAAACCGGAATACCTTGCAGGCCAACAGCCGTCAGCGCGGCAACGGCACCGCCGGCGGTGCCATCGTTCGAGGCGACAACAGCATCAACCTTGTTGTCGTTCTCGGTCAGGATCTGTTCCATGTTCTTCTGGGCGTTTGCGGGCAGCCAGCCGTCGGTATAGGCTTCGCCGACGATCTTGATGTCGCCCGAGTCGATTGCGGCCTGCAGGATTTCCTGCTGACCGCCGCGCAGGAAGTCTGCGTTCGGGTCGGTGTTTGCGCCCTTGATCATGACATAGTTGCCCTTGGGCGCAGCCTTGAGCACTTCGCGCGCCTGCATCCGGCCAACTTCAACGTTGTCGAAAGTCAGGTAGAAGGCGCGCGGATCTTCGATCAGGCGGTCATAGGCCACAACCGGAATGCCGGCATCGGACGCGGCCTGAACGGCCGGAACGATTGCCGCGGTATCCTGGCCCAGGATGATCAGGGCATTCACGCCTTGCGCCATCAGGGCTTCGACATCCGAAAGCTGCTTGGCCGAAGACGACTGCGCGTCGGCAGAAACATAGGTGGCGCCGGCGGCCTCGAGTGCGGCCTTGATCGCGGCTTCGTNNTTCCAGCGCTCTTCCTGGAAGTTGGACCAGCTTACGCCGACCGTCAGGCCTTCGGCCAGGGCCGCGCTGGAAAAGCCGGTCACTGCCATGACGGCAGCAAGAAGGGTATTGCGCATCGTTATCCTCCCGATTTGGTCGGCCCCTCCAGGCCGGTCCGGCGGATTCGCCGTAACAAGACGAAAAATGCGCCGAATAATTTCAGTTGTCAAAATAAAACTACTGGCGCACTCTGGATGTGACGCAATTTTCGACAAGTATCGCGCTGCAATGCAGAAAATCATGTCGATAACGCAGAAATCTGGGGTAATATTACTTCACGACGGGAATAAATGACACAGTTGACGCGGCAAACGAAGCAAAAGTGGGGGCAGGGGGCGGGGCCGCTGTTTTCGCCTTTCGCCGAGCTTCAAAAACCGCTGCGCCAGCAGATTTTCGAGCGGGTGCGCGCAGCAGGCCAGATTGCGCGGGTGCAACTGGCCAAGGATCTTGCCGTCAGCCCGGCCTCTGTTACCACCGTCACCTCGGAACTGATTGCCGCCGGGCTGATCGAGGAAATCTCTGCCAGCCGTGAGGCCGATCCCGGCCGCGGCCGTCCGGCTGTTGCGCTGGGGGTGCGGGCCGATTCGCACCATGTTGCCGGGATGAAGCTGTCGGACCGCGACCAGACGGCGGTTATTGTCGATTTCGCCGGAAATATCGTTGCGCAGGATTCAGTCGCGCGTCAGCCGGGGCAAATGCAGACACAGGATTTGCTGGATGATGTGGAAAAGCTGCTCGCCCGGGTGTGTGCCAAGGCCGGTCTGGCGCGCCGCCAGCTTTCGGCGCTGGGCATCGGTGTGCCCGGCTTTGTCGATTGCGCGGAAGGCGTGGTGCTGTGGTCCTCGGTCCTGACCGAGCGGGGGGTGAGCTTTGCCGCCGCCGCCAGCGCCCGGCTGGGTCTGCCCGTCACCATCGACAATGACGCCAATCTGATTGCGCTGGCCGAATTGTGGTTCGGCGCCGGGCGGCAACTTGCGGATTTTGCCGTTGTCACCATCGAACACGGCGTGGGTATGGGCTTTGTGATGAACCACCGCATCTATCGCGGCGCCCGCAACGTTGGAATGGAGCTGGGCCACACCAAGGTGCAGCTTGACGGGGCGCTTTGCCGCTGTGGTCAGCGAGGCTGTCTGGAGGCCTATGTCGCCGACTATGCCCTTGCGCGCGAGGCGACGACCGCCTTGAACTGGACCCACCGCGAAGACCAAAGCGTGACACTTCTGCTGGAAAGCCTGTTCGCGCAGGCCAAGGCAGGCAATGCCACCGCGCGCAGCATCTTTCGCAGGGCTGGGCGGTATCTTGCGGTGGGTCTGGCCAATGTCGTCAACCTGTTCGACCCGGCGCTGATCATCCTTTCGGGTGAACGGATGCGCTATGACTATCTTTACGCCGATGAGACCCTGGCCGAGATGGACAGCCTTGTCATCGCCACGGGCCGCCCTCGCCCGCCGATCGAGATTCACGCCTGGGGCGATCTGGTCTGGGCGCAGGGGGCGGCCGCACTGGCGTTGGATCACGTTAGCGATACGATCCTGGGCGCGGCGCGCGACGGGGCGGCGGCCTAGTAGTCTTTCTCCAGGAAAATCCCGATGCCGGTTGATCCGTCCGAACTCGCGCGGGCCTTGGCGGTGATCGACTTGTTGATATCCAGGTTCAGGTTGACCTGGCTTTTGCCCTGATCATTCACCGAAAACTCGCTGTAAAGGTTCTTGCCCAGATACTTGCCCGCCGTCACCTCTGCGCCCCCGGTGGTCGAGGTGCGGACATCCAGATTGTCCAGCCCAAAGCCTTGCCGCAGCTTGTTCACAATGCCGCCGCCGCCCTTGCCTGCCAGCGTGGCCACGGCATTGGCCAGCTGCAGGGCCTGAAACGCCGAAAGGCTTTGCAGGTCTTGTCCGAACAGCAGTTGCGCCAGAATTTCCTCGTCCGGCAGATCGGGACTGGAGGTGAAGCCGACGGTCGGGTTGGTTGCCGGCCCGTCGATCTCGATTCCGGTGGTGATGCCGTCATTCTCGGTCGAGGCGACGATATGGATGTCGGGGATCAGCTCGCCCTCCATCTGCAGGCGGGCCTCGGTCAGCTCCAGCCGCTTGCCCAGAATGTCCAGCCGGCCGCGGATCAGGTCGAACGCCCCCGAAGGCACAACCGCCGCCGTCGTGCCGCCCAGATGCAACTCTCCGCCCAGTTCGGCGTCAAGGCCCCGGCCGCGCACGAAGACCTGGTTGGGCGCCGACAGCGTGATATCCAGCCCATAGGGGCGGCTGCCCCCGCCGGCCCCGCCGGTTGAGGTGCCATTCCCCAAAAGGCCCGCCCGCACACGGGTTGCGCGCACGTCGGCAGGCTCTGCGATGTGGCGCAGCCCATCCAGCCCCGCCGCGCCGCCAAAGCCGGTCGAGGGCACGCGCAACTCGGCCTCGGCCAGGGCGATACGTCCAGAGATTTGCGCACCGCCCGCCAGCGGGCCTTTCACCGTCAGATCGCCATTCAGCCGGGTTTCATACAATTCCGGGTCGCGCAGCACGACCCCGCGCAGCCCCAGCGCCAGATTGCCGGCATAGGGCGCGTTGGTGTCGATGGTGCCGCCGACCGCGATCGACCCGCCGGTAGAAACCGGAACCGTTCCGGTGATCCGGGCCTGGCCCCCGGTCACATCGGCCCGCGCAACGATGTCTTGCAGCGCGAATTTCAAACCGGGGTCCGAAAACCGCCCGCGCGCCAGATTGGCGGTGCCCGACAGCGACGAAACCGCCAGCGGCCCGTTCATCCGCATGTCGAAACTCAGATCGCCCTGAATCGAGCGCGGCGCAAGGAAGGGATTGGCCAGCGCCGCCTGCGCCCGCCCCGTCAACGCCAGGTTTGCCGAGCGAAAATCAGGCGCGACCTTGCCCTTGACGGTGGCATCGATGCCGCCCGGGCCCCGGCCGGACAGGTCAACCTCCAGGCTGGCGGCGCTTTGCAGGATCGTGCCCGAGACCGTCATCGCGCCGGGAAAATCCGGCAGCAACAGGCCCAGATTGGCCAGTTTGGCATCAATGGTCAGCCGCTGGTTGGCGCCATCGGCAACACCGTTCGCCTTGGCCTGAAGCTGCGGGTTGGTGATGTCGGCCCGGTCCAGAACCAGCTTGCCCGCGCTGGCGGTCGCCGCCAGGGCGAGGGTGCTTTGCCCGCGCAGCAGCTTGTCTGCCTCTGCCTGCCCGGTGCGCAGGTTGGTGCCCTTTGCCTCCAGCGTCAGCGCCAGCTTGTCCGCCGGGCCGTTGACGGTGGCCTTGCCGGTCAGCGCACCGCCATAGCCCGGGCCCAGGACCGACAGGTCGGCAAAGTTGACATCGCCGGTCAGCGTCGTGCCGGTGCTGGCAATCGTGCCTTGTGCGCTGGCGGTCAGGCTGGTCGCTTGCAGCGTCAGGCTGCGCAAGGTGGTGCCGGTCTGGTCGCGCCGCGCAGACAGGTTCACCTGAGATTGCCCCTTCAGCAGTCCGTCAACCTCGGACATACCAGCCGACAGATCGGTGCCCTGCACTATCGCCGTGCCATCGAATGCGCCGGTCAGCGGGCTGTAGCTGCCTGCAACCGTCACCTGCCCGGCACCGCCCAATGGCCGCCCTGCCAGACCGGACAACCGCGAGAGGTTTGCCACCCTTGCGTCAATCCGACCTGACAGTGCCAGATCAGCCGATAGTCCCTGAATCCTGCCGTTTGCATCGGCGCTGTAGCCATCGCCCGTCAGCGTCAGCTTCTGGAAGGCCAGCGCATTTGTGGCAGAACTCCAGGTAAACACACCGTCGCCTGAAACCTGCGCGCCCAGTGCCGAGGCCAGCGCAGGATCGGTAGGGGCCACGCCTTCGGCATCAAACCGCAGCGTGGCGCCGACCATCGGGCCGCCCGGCGGGCTGGCAATACGCCCTGATCCGGCCAGCGCAAGGCGGGCGATCTTCATATCATCCCGGTCAAGGCCGGATATTTGGGTGGAAAGCGTCCAGCCTTCGCCTTTTGCGGCATCGAATTGCAGCGACAGGTCGGCATTGTCGATCCTGACAGGTAGTGCGGTCGTAAGTGGCAACAGCACCGGCTGGCCATCGGCCTGTGCGATGCGCCCTGTCAGATCAAAGGCGCGCGGAACGCCATTGGCCCCCACCGCCAGTGTTCCGGCAAGGTGCAGGGCCTTGGCGTCTAACGCCAGATTGTCCAGATCAAGCCGCCCGTCGGCAAAGCGGCGGCCTGCAACATCCAGCGCCACCTTATCGCCAAAGAACTCTGCGTAATCGGGCAGGAACAACGGAGCAAGATTGCCAGCCAGATTGGCGGTGAAACCTGTGCTGCGATCGGTCGCGGTTTTCACCGCGACGGTTCCGGCCAGCCGGTCGATTCCATCGGTGGACAAGGCAATATCCGCCGAATAGTCACTGATCGGGCCCCGCCCGGCGATGGTTATTGCTGCGGCCGGTTTGCCCGGAAGATCAAGCAGGCTTGCGGCAATACCGCCCGCCCCTTCCGAGGCTGAAAGGTCCAGTGACAGTACCTGCGAGGCGTTGGCATAATCGGCATCCAGCGTCACGGCGCCTGATGGCCCGTCATCGGTGCGCCGCAGGTCCAGATGCGCCTTCCCCTGCCCGCCAGCCAGATGAATGCTGGCCGCCAGGCGGCCTTCGACCGAGCTGCCAAGAACGGTCGGTCCCAACACGATCCGATTGGCCGCCAGCCTGCCGATGTCGATAGACACCGGCAATTCCGGAAGCGCAAAGCCGCCCGAAGCCTCGGGGGAGGGCGCAGCAGAGCTGTCACCGCCGGGCAGCCGATCCAGAACGATTTCCGCCGCCGAAAGCTCGTTCACCGAAACCTCGCCCGACAGCAGGGCAGAGCGGTTCCAGTCCAACGCCACATCGCGCAGTGTCAGCCAGACGCCGGCGTCATCGGCGATGGTCAACTGTCGGATACGCGCCCGTGACGACAAGGCACCCTCGAACCCGTCGATCAGCACCTGCCGCCCGGCACCCGACAGGTTATCTTCCAGCAGCGTGGTCAGATAGCCCTTGTCGTCCTGGGTTTGCGCCAGTGCGGGCAAGGGAATGAAGGCCAGTGCAATTGCAAGTTTCCGCATCAGAATGCCTGCCCCAGACCCACATAAATCTGCAATCCATCGCCGGTATCGCCGCCAACCGGCAGCGCCAGATCCAGCCGGATCGGCCCTACGCTCGTGGCATAGCGCACGCCCACACCGGCCCCGGCCTGCCAGCCACCGAAATCATCGAAAAAGCCCAAGGCATCCACCCGGCCAACATCGACAAAGCCGACAACGCCGATCTTTTCGGTCACCCGCACCCGCCCTTCGAGCGAACCGCCGATGAAATGCGTGCCGCCGGTGCGGAACGTATTAGTGCCGCTGCGCAATACGTTCACGCCAAGCGATTGATAGGGTTGCCCGCGTACGGTGCCGCCGCCGCCCGAATAGAACAGATAGTCGCGCGGCGTGCCCAGCAGGCTGGAGCCGACGACCGCCCCCATCTGGAACCGGGCGGCAACGACAAAGCGGTCGCGATCGCCAAAACCGCGATAGCCCCGCGCATCCAGCGTGAACCGCGCGCCGCTGTCCGTGATGCCAAAACCCAGGAACGGTTTGGCCTCGGCGTCGAAATAATAGCCGCGCGTTGCATCGGTGGTGCTGTTGCGACGGTCCCAGGTCAGGCCCAGCGGCAGGGCGAGGTTGCGATAGATCCGGTCCGCGCTGACATCTGATACCGACAGATAGGTGTATTCCACCGCCGCCCGCCCCGTCAGGCTGCGCGAAAAACGGTGGGTCACGCCGGTGGACAGCGTAAATACCTCACCTGTGTAATCCTCTTCGTCCAGATGGCCGATTTCACTGGCAAAGGTCAGCGTCGTATCAGGGGTAAAGGTGGCGGGCCGACTTAGCGCCACTTTCAGGGCATAATCGGTGCCGCTGTTGCCGCTGCCCAGATTGCGCAACTCGCCATCGATCGAAAGCCGCTCGCCGCCGCCGAACAGGTTGCGGTGCAGCCACCCGGCGGTGATCGAGGCGCCGTCCGGGCTGGCCAGTTCGGCGCCAAAGGTATATCGCCGCCGCTTTTCCTCGACCACGCTCAGATGAAACGGCAACAGGTCCGGCGGGGCAATCGTATCGCCCTCTTCCAGCGTGATCGACCGGAATACACCCGACCGCCGCAGCCGGTCCTTGGCCAGTTCGATCTCTTCGGGGCTGTAGGTCTTGCCTTCGGGCAGGCCGGTGATGGCACGGATACGTTCGGTCCGCATCCGCTGATTGCCGCTGATGGTCAGCGGGCCGAATCGCAGGCGGGGGCCAGGGTCCAGCGTGACGTCGGCCGAAAGGGTCGCGTTGCGATGATCTGCCTCAAGGTTCTGCGCCGCGACCGCCGCCTTGGCGTAGCCAACATCGCGCCAGGCATCAATTCCGGCAGAGACCGCTTCCAGAACAAGGCCACTTTCGGCGGCATGTCCGGGGGCAAAGCCTTCGGGCAATGTGGCCTTGCGCGGCAAAGGGTGAACGCTGGCCCGCGACAGGTGAAACAGCGGGCCGGGTTCAACCACAACCTCGATCCGGTCAATCCGCGTGGGCGCATCCAGCGGCGCAATCGCCGCTGCCTCGCGCCCGTCGATATAGACGTGGATTACTGCCGAATAATGACCGGCCGCATAAAGTGCGTTCAAAAGGCTGCCGTATTCGGCCTGGGAATCGGCAAACAGGTCTTGCGCCGCGGTATTGCCCTCTGCCTTCGACGCCAGCAGAATCGAGGCGCCCCGCAGCACCTCTTCCAGCGTCTTGTCCGCGCCGGGTGCACGGAATGTCAGATCTTGCAAGGCAAGCGCAGGCGCGGCGCCAAAGACAAGGGCCAGAAAACCAGCAAAAACGGGGCCGCAACGACCCATCGTGACCATGGGCATCCTGATCCCCCAGATGCAGTGTTCAAACTATCGCTTGCGCCTGAGCAAAGGGCAATGGCTGGGAGCCAGGAATTCCCCATATACCCCCAAAGCGGCATCTTTTCGCCAAGGCGAGGATGTGCTTCCCTGCTAGCGCAAACAGGCGACGGGGAGGCAACCTGATGCAATCGCAAAAATTGCGCGAAATGCGGCTGGGTCGGCGGCAGGTGCTGGCAGGTCTGGTGGTCGCACCCGCCCTTTTGTCGGCGCGCGCTGCCAGGGCGGCGACCGATGGCACGGCAGTGGTGGATAGCTGGTATCGGCTGACACTGGAGCTGGTGCGCCATACGCCGATCTATTCACCCCCCGTGGCCAGTCGGGCCTTTGCCTATATGGGTGTCATCTTGCAGGAATGCCTTGCAGGTGGGCCCGAGGGGTTGGTGTCGCTCGCAGGTCAGGTGAACGGCTTGCCGCCTTTGCAGCCCTCCAGCGCCCCCGTCGATACCGCGTTTGTGCTGCACACCGCCCTTTCCTCCGCTGTGCAGAGCCTGTTTTCCCATACCGGCCCCACCGGCCAACGTGCGATGGCCGCGATGGCGCGCAATCTGACCGACAAGCTGGCTTCGGCCCCCCATCCCGACGCGAGCACGGCGCGGGGCAAGGCCGTGGCAGACCATGTGCTGGCTTGGGCCAGCACCGATGGTGGCGCGAAAATTGAAAACATGGGCTTTCCACAGCAGGCAGTCAAAGAGGCGAAGCCAGGGGAATGGGTGCCAACCAGCAAGATTGCGCAGCAGCAGGCACCCCTGTTGCCGTATTGGGGAAATGTTCGCCCCTTTTCCATGGCTGGCGCAGCCGATTGCGGCCTGCCCCCGCCACCGCCCTACAGCGAAGTCGTCGGATCAGAATTTTATACCGAGGCGAAAGAGGTTTATGACACGTCGCACAACCTGAACGACGAGCAAAAAGCCATCGCGCGGTTCTGGTCCGATGATCCGATGCTTTCGCCTACCCCGCCTGGCCACTGGATCTCGATTCTGCGCCAGATTTCTGACCGTGATTCGCTTTCTCTGGATCGTCAGGTCGAGGCTCTGGCGCTGTTGGGAATCTCGATGGCCGATGGCTTCATCTGCTGCTGGAAGACAAAGTTCGACTATAACCTGATCCGGCCGGTCACCTATATCAACCGCGTGATCGACAAGACCTGGCAACCTTTGCTGAACACGCCGCCCTTCCCCGAATACCCCTCGGGGCATTCAACCCAATCCGGTGCGGCGGCTGGGATTCTGGCGCATCTTTTTGGTGACAAATTTGCCTTTAGTGACGCAACGCACGAAGATGATGGCCTGCCCGCCCGCAACTTTTCCAGCTTTGCCGCCGCCGCGCAAGAGGCCGCCCTGTCGCGCCTTTATGGCGGCATTCATTTCCGATCTGCCATCGAACAGGGGCTGGTGCAGGGGGCCTGCGTCGCCGGCCATGTCGCCCGGCTGAAGACGAGGGCCACATGATGCGGGCGCTGCTCTTTCTGGTTTTCGCTGCAACGCCCGCCTTGGGGCAGACCCCGACCTATAGCCCAGAGCCAGAGGCTGGCCTGACCACGCCTTACCTGGGTGACTGGGAATATATGGTGGGCGGCGGTGTTGCGGTGTTCGATTGCGACGGCGACCTGAAGCAAGATGTCTTCTTGGCGGGCGGCCAGGGGAAAGCAGGTCTTTACCGCAACATTTCGGCCATCGGAGGCGACCTGCGATTTCAGCCGGTGGAAAGCGGGCTGGAGATCGAGGCCGTCACAGGTGCCTGGCCACTGGATATTGACGGCGACGGGCTGACCGATCTGGCGGTGATGCGGGTAGGGCAGAACCGGCTGATGAAGGGGTTGGGGGGCTGCAAGTTCCGCGACGCAAGTGCCGATTGGGGCTTTGACGGCGGCGACGGCTGGTCAACCGCGTTTTCCGCAACTTGGGAAAAGGGTGCCACCTGGCCCACCCTGGCCGTGGGCAACTATATCGATCGCACGCAGGATGCTTTTCCCTGGGGCAGTTGCACCGACAACTGGCTGCACCGTCCTGCGGGGGCCACAGGTTTTGCCCCGCCGCTGGCGTTGAAGCCCAGCTATTGCGCGTTGTCGATGCTGTTTTCTGACTGGTCGGGAACCGGCCATGCCGATCTGCGGGTCTCGAACGACCGCGAGTATTACAAGGGCGGGCAGGAACAGCTTTGGCACGTTGACCCCGGCCAGCCGCCGCGTCTTTACACCGAGGCCGAGGGCTGGAAGCGGCTGCGTATCTGGGGCATGGGCATTGCCAGCCGCGATCTGGATGCCAATGGAACGACCGAGTTGTTCCTGACCTCCATGGCCGACAACAAGCTGCAATCCCTGAACCCCGGCGCGCAGAAAGAGGGCCCGAAGCCTACCTATGACGACATTGCCTTTGCCCGTGGCGCGACGGCCCATCGCCCATATACGGGCGGTGATATCCGCCCCTCGACTGCCTGGCACGCCGAGTTTTCAGATGTGAACAACGATGGGCTGGATGACCTGTTCGTGGCGAAGGGCAATGTTGACCAGATGCCGGATTTTGCCCAGAACGATCCCAACAATCTGTTGGTACAGGGACCAGACGGCAAGTTTGTCGAGATGGGCGACAAAGCGGGCGTGGCCGATATGGGCATCGGGCGCGGGGCGGCATTGGCGGATTTCAACCTTGATGGCTTGCCCGATCTGGTGGTGGTGAACCGGCGAGAGGTGCCGAAGGTCTGGCGCAACGTCACGGCGGATGCAGGTGGTTTTGTCGGGCTGTGGCTGGCCGATGAAGGGGCAAACCGGGATGCCATTGGCGCCTGGATCGAGCTGCGGACCGGCGCGCATCTGCAACGACGCGAGGTGACGGTGGGTGGCGGCCATGGCGGTGGGTCGCTGGGCTGGCAGCACTTTGGTTTGGGCAAGGCGGATCAGGCCGAGGTGCGGGTGATCTGGCCTGACGGGGTGGTGGGGGGCTGGCAACCGCTGGCGGCGGATGGGTTTTACCGGCTGACGCGGACCGGGGCAGAGCAGATCACTCGGTAGCCCCGCGTTCGCGGATGCGGCGCAGCTTTTGCCGTTCGGCATCCACGGCCGCACCCAGCAGCACGGCATAGGCGGTCAGGTACAACCAGATCATCGTGACCGCCACCGCGCCAATGGAGCCATAAACCCGGTTATAGCTGTTGAAGTTCGCGAGGTAGAGCATGAAGCCCCGCGTCACCAGCCCCCACAGGACAACGGCAACCAACAGACCCCAGGAAAACAGCGGGGGTGCGCTGGGGCCGTGATTCGGGCCAAGGCGGAAGGCAAGGCCGACCGCCAGCACCGCAAACAGCAGCGCCAGGCCCAGATTGGTGGTGGTGGTCAGGCCCGCCCAATCCATCCATTCGGGCAGAAAGGTTGCCAGAAGCGGCATGATCACCGCCATGATCATTGCGGCCAGAACCAGCCCTATCAGAACGAAAGTCAGGAAAATCGCCCGTAACTGATGGCGGTGCCCGGCGCGGTTGGGGCGCTGATGGATCGCGTTCAACCCGCGGATCAGCGCCGCCGCCCCTGCCCGGGCCGACCACAGGGCCAGCATCAGCGAGACGAAGGCGGTCACCCCGAAATGCGAGGAGCCGAGCGAGAGAAGCTGATCGACCTGCGCTGAGATCAGGTTGAAGAAATCCACCGGAACCAGCGGGCGTATCAACTCCAGCTCCTGCCGGATCACGGCGGGGTTGGAGATGAAGCTCCACATCGAAATCACTGCGGCGGCTGCGGGGAAGATGGCAAGAAAGGCATAAAAGGCGACGCCAGCAGCGATCAGGTCAATCTCGGCATGATCGATCCGGCGATAGAACCGCCAGAAGGCCGCGATCAGATCGGGGTGAAGGAACGAAAGCCGCATGGAGGCAGGATGGGCGAGGATGGGCGCGGCGGCAAGGGGAATCACGCGCCAGTAAGTTTGGGATAACCTTTTACGGTCAAGGTGTTGGGTGTTCCCCGAGGGGAGTCTTGGTCGCGGGATGCGGATGATCGCACATGGGTGCCGCGCCGTTGAAGCGGGCCGGTAGGGCTGGTTGTCAGCCCTCCCCTTCCATTTTCAGCCGCAGTTCGCGCAGCACGGGCAAAAGGGCGCGCACCTTTTCCGAGCCCAAAGCCTGCACCACTTCTCCGATCATCGGCACAACCGAGGCCACGGCGGCATCGCGGGCGGCCCGGCCCGCCGGGGAAATCGCCACGAATTTTTGCCGGGCGTCATCCCAATCGGGGCGGATGTGGATGTGCCCTGCCCATTCCAGACGGCTGAGCGTATTGGTCATCGCGCCGCGCGTGACATGGAAGGCGCGGGCAAGCTGGGCCGGTGTCCGTTCGTCGCTGATGCGCGCCAGATGGTTCAGGACGGAAAAATGCGACAGCTCCATCCCCTTGGGCAGGGCCTTTGATATGCGGTTGCGGGCAAGCTGATCGGCCATGAACAGCTCTCCGAACAGGGCGACGGCAAGATCGTCGAGACGCTCGCTCATGGGCCGTCAAACGCGCGATCATGGGTGATCGAGGGTACGCGGGCGCGGGCCTTTTCGACCTGGCTCAGGTCGAGATCGACAAAGGTCACGCCGGGTTCGGTGCCGGCATCGGCCAGCACCTCTCCCCAGGGTGCTATGGCCAGCGAATGCCCATAGGTGCGGCGCTTTCCGGGGCCATGTGTCTCGGGGTGTTGGCCGGTCTGGGCGGGGGCAAGAACGAAGCAGCCGGTTTCAATCGCGCGGGCCCGCAAGAGGACATGCCAATGTGCAGCCCCGGTAGTGTCGTTGAAGGCCGCCGGAACGGTAAGGATTTGCGCGCCGGCCTTGGCCAGACGGCGGAACAGGCGCGGAAAACGCAGGTCGTAACACACTGCCATGCCGATTTTCGCAAAGGGCGTTTCGGCCAGAACTGCCCTGGCGCCGGGGCGATAGGCGGCGCTTTCGCGATAAACCTCGGTTTCCGAGACATTCACGTCGAACATATGAATTTTATCGTACCGCGCGGCGATGCAGCCATCGGGGGCCACCAGGATCGAGCGGTTGGCGAAGCGGCCGTCGGCATCGTGGGTCTTGAGTCCCAGAGAGCCGATCAGCAGCCAGATACCGTGCTGCGCAGCCGCCTTTTGCAGGGCGGCAAGGCTTGGATCGTCTTCCTCATGGTGCAGGGAGCTGCGCTGATGGTCGCGGTTCGATGACAGGATGTTGGTGCATTCCGGCGTCAGGACGAACTGCGCCCCGCCCCTTGCCGCCTGCGCCACAAGGTCCAGCGTGGCGGCAAGGTTTGCCGCCGGATCGTCCGACACGTTCAACTGAACCAGAGCGACCCGCATCACGCCAGCATCGCGTCCAGCTTGCCTTGGTGGTCAAGCAGGTGGATGTCATCGCTGCCGCCAACGCCGGTGCCGCCGATGAAGATTTGCGGCACAGTGCGGCGGCCGCCGGCCCGTTCGGTCATGGCGGCACGCAACGCCGGATCGCGCGAAACATCGATCTCGCTGTAAGCCACGCCCTTCTTGGCCAAAAGCCGCTTGGCGGCCTGGCAATAGGGGCAGGTGGGGGTGGTGTAGATTTCAACGGTTTTCATGGGATGCCTTTGCGAAGCCCCGCTTTGCGCGGAACTATAGGGATTTAGGCATCCTTCGCAACGCGTGCCAGCACCAGAACCGAAATCTGTGTTGCGCCATGGGCAAGGCAGGCCTCGGCGGCGGCGGCAAGCGTGGCGCCAGAGGTCATCACATCATCGACCAGCAGGATGTGACGGTCTTTCGCGCGGGCGGCACGTCGGGGATGCAGGGTCAGCGCACCGGACATATTGGCAAAGCGCATCTGACGGTCACGCCCTTCCTGGCTGGGCGTTGAGCGAGGACGCAAGAGGAGGTCGGGGCAATGCTCCAGCGCCGCTGCCCGCGCGATGCGGGCAGACAGCAGCGCCGACTGGTTGTAACGCCGCCTGAACAGCCGCAGGCGGTGCAGCGGGATGGGGGCCACCAGCATGCCGGGTTCCAGCAAGGGCTGGGCGGCACGCAGCATCCAGGCGGCCGCCGGGCGCGCAAGGTCAAGCCGGTCGCCGTGTTTCAGGGCCAGAACCATCTGGCGGGCCTTGTCCTTGTAGAGCAATGCCGCCCGGCCCCGCGCCCATGACCGGGCGATGGTCAGGCAATCGTCGCAATACTCGGGGTCGGTGCTATCCTCTCCCGGCAGCGGAATGCCGCAGCGGTCACAGACCAGACCCGACACGAAAGGCGTTTCGCGCCAGCAGGTGCCGCAGAGGCCGAAATCGGTTGTGACCAGCGCATCGCAGGTCAGGCATTGCGGCGGATAGACCAGATGCAACGCGGCCCGCAGCGCGCCTGCTTGCAATCCCATTTTCGCCTCCTATGGTCCGGTGCATGACACCGCTGACCGATCTTGCCGCCCTGAGCCGAAACCGCGCCCGCGCCACTGAATTCTTCCTGCATGAAGAGGTGGTGGCCGATGTCGAGGAGAGACTCGCTGAGGTTAACAGAACCTTTACAGAGGCCGTTGTCGTGACGCCTTTTCCCCGTCTGTGGGGGGGGTGGCGCAGTGTGCCAGAGGCTGAAGTGCTGGATCTGGGCGAAGGCGCGCAGGATCTGGTGGTGCATGGGCTGTGCCTGCATTGGGCGAATGACCCGGTGGGGCAGTTGGTGCAGTGCCGCCGCGCGCTGCGACCCGATGGTTTGATGATGGCCTTTCTGTTCGGCGGCCAGACCTTGCATGAGTTGCGCGCCTGTCTGGCCGAGGCCGAGGCCGAGGTGACGGGCGGCCTGTCGCCTCGGGTGCTGCCGATGGGAGAGATTCGCGATCTGGGCGGGCTGTTGGGCCGGGCGGGTTTTGCCTTGCCGGTGGCGGACAGCTTTACCAGGACGGTGCGGTATGAGAGCGCCTTCCGCCTGATGGCCGACCTGCGCGCGATGGGTGAGAGCAATGCGCTGGCAGGCCGGGTGCGCCACCCGACAAGGCGGGGGCTGATGCTGCGGGCGGCGAATATCTATCACGAGCGATTCGGCGGGGCGGACGGGCGGATTCCGGCAACCTTCGAGATCATCGCGCTGACCGGTTGGGCACCGCATGAGGGCCAGCAGAAACCGTTGCGCCCCGGCTCGGCCGCGGCCCGGCTGGCCGAGGCGCTGAATGCGGCGGAACGTCCCTTGCCGCGCGAGGGTGGTTGACCGCCGCCGCCGCCGCGCTATCTGGGACGGGCGAGCAGAGGAGCAAGCAGATGACCGATGTGACCCCAGGAACCGGGCGGCTTGCCCATGCCCCGGCTGCCCACCCCAAGGTGAAAACGGCAAAGGTCGGGGTTCTGCTGGCCAACCTGGGCACGCCCGACAATTATGACTATTGGTCGATGCGGCGGTATCTCAACGAGTTCCTGTCGGACAAGCGGGTGATCGACATTCCGAACTGGAAGTGGCAGCCGCTGCTGCAACTGATCATCCTGACCAAACGGCCTTTCAGCAGCGGCGCGAACTACAAGCTGATCTGGAACCACGACAAGGGTGAAAGCCCGTTGATGACCATAACCAAAGACCAGACGGCGGCGATTGCCGCGCGGATGGCCGAGACCCATGGCGACAAGGTGATGGTGGATTTCTGTATGCGCTATGGCAACCCATCCACCGGCTCAAAGGTGCGCTCGATGGTCGAGGCGGGTTGCGAAAAGATCCTGTTTTTCCCACTTTATCCGCAATATGCCGGCGCCACCACCGCCACGGCCAATGACGCGTTCTTTGCCGCACTGACCAAGGAAAAGCGTCAGCCAGCCGCCAGAACTGTGCCGGAATATTTCGAAGAACCCCTCTATATCGAAGCACTGGCCCAGTCGGTCGAACGGGCCTATGCCGGGCTTGCCCACCGGCCAGACCATCTGATCGCCAGCTATCACGGAATGCCACAACGCTATCTGCGCGAGGGCGACCCCTACCATTGCCAGTGCCAGAAAACCTCTCGCCTGCTGCGCGAGCGGCTGGGTTGGGACAAGGGTGAGATTCTGACCACGTTCCAATCGGTCTTTGGCCGCGAGGAATGGCTGCGGCCCTATACGGTGCAGCATGTGGCGGAACTGGCAAAACAGGGCAAGAAGCGCATCGCGGTGATTGCCCCTGCCTTCAGCGCGGATTGCATCGAGACGCTGGAAGAGATCAACGGCGAAATTCGCGAAAGTTTCCTGCACGCGGGGGGGGAAGAGTTTACCTACATTCCCTGCCTGAACGACCAGCCTGCGCATATCGATGCGCTATGCGCGACGATTGTCCAGAACCTTCAGGGCTGGGTGTAAAAAGGGGGCCAAAGGCCCCCTTCCTTTGCTTAGGTGCCACCGCCGCCGGTGCCAGCGTCGCTGCCGCCTGACGAGGCGATGGCCGCAGCCACCACGATCAACAACAGCAGCGGAATCAGGATGCCGCCCGAGGATGAAGTGGTCGTAGCCTTGACGACTTCGGGTTCCATCGTGGGCTCAACCACACCACCGGCGAAAGCCGAGGTTGCGGCCAGCGACAGGGCGGTTGCGAGGGCAATCTTTTTCATTTGAAAGCCCCTCATCAGTCGATGATCGGCGTGTCGTTGCCACCCGACGAGGCGATGGCAGCAGCCACGACGATCAACAGCAGCAGCGGAATCAGGATGCCGCCCGAGGACGAGGTGGTCTCGGCCTTGACGACTTCGGGTTCCACGACGGGCTCAACCACACCACCGGCGAAAGCCGAGGTTGCGGCCAGCGACAGGGCAGTTGCGAGGACAATCTTTTTCATTTGAAGCCCTTCATCAGTTGGGAATCGCCGGCGGAATCGGCGTGTCGTTGCCACCCGACGAGGCGATAGCGGCGGCCACCACAATCAGCAGGAGCAGCGGAATCAGGATGCCACCCGAGGACGAAGTGGTCGTGGCCTTGACGACTTCGGGTTCCATGGCGGGCTCAACAACACCACCGGCGAAGGCCGAGGTTGCGGCCAGCGAGAGGGCGGTTGCGAGTGCGATCTTTTTCATCATGCGTTCTCCATTAACGAACGGGGTCATTGCCGCCCGACGAGGCGATGGCAGCAGCCACCACGATCAGCAGGAGCAGCGGAATCAGGATGCCGCCCGAGGACGAGGTGGTCGTGGCCTTGACGACTTCGGGTTCCATGGTCGGTTCAACAACACCACCGGCAAAAGCGGTGGTAGCGGCCAGCGACAAGGCGGTTGCGAGGGCGATCTTTTTCATTTGAGAGCCCTTCATCAGCCGGGAAGCGGCGGCGTAATCGGCGTGTCGTTGCCACCCGACGAGGCGATAGCGGCGGCCACCACGATCAGCAGGAGCAGCGGAATGAGGATGCCGCCCGAGGACGAGGTGGTCGTGGCCTTGACGACTTCGGGTTCCATGGCGGGCTCAACAACACCACCGGCAAAAGCGGTGGTAGCGGCCAGGGAGAGGGCAGCAGCGAGTGCAACTTTTTTCATAAGAGCCTCCAGAAATTACGACCGGGTGCAGATCCCGATGCGGCCGGAACAGCCGGCTTGCCGTCGCAGAATTACAGAGCGCGGCCGTCAAATCAAATGTTGTAAAACGATAATCAAGAAAACGGGGGGGGTATGAGGCAAGATCACAACAGAAAACCCGAAAAAAGAACGGCAGCCCCGAAGGACTGCCGTCTTTTACCAGCCGAAGCTGGAAGAATCAGTTCGAAGCCACAGCAGCGGCAACGATCACCAGCAGCAGCAGAGGAACCAGAATGCCGCCCGAGGACGAGGAGGTCTCGGCCTTGACAACTTCCGGCTCGGTAACAACTTCAGCAACGCCACCAGCGAAAGCGGTGGTAGCAGCCAGCGACAGGGCAGCGGCGAGCGCGATCTTTTTCATATCAGTCTCCAGATTTCTGCGGATCGACATATTTGCCAAGCCGCACGCAATGTTATCCTCGTAAGTGCTGTCTAGAAGCAGTTGCGGGGAAAATGCAATCCGTGCCGAATGTGCATCCCGCAGCATCATCAAACTGCGTCAAATCAGCAACACTTGTGTGCCAACCTTCGCGAGGGCGAACAGTTCTTCGATGTGTTCGTTGTAAAGCCCGACGCAGCCACTGGACGACCGCCGCCCGATCTTGCGGGTGTCATGCGTGCCGTGGATACGGTAGGCGGGCCAGCCAAGATAGAGCGCGCGGGTGCCAAGCGGATTGTCGGGCGCGCCGCCTGCCACCACATCAGGCCACTCCGGGTTGCGTGCCTTCATCGAGGCGGTGGGGCGCCAGGTTGGATTGACCACCTTCTGGATTACCTCGGTGTGACCGCGGCGGGTCAGATCCTCGGTCAGCGGCACGGAAGAAGGGTAAAGCCGATAGGTCACGCCATCCTCGCCCCAGAAATGCACTGCGCGCGAGGTCAGGTCTGCCAGAATCGCACCGTTCTTCAGGGTCTGGAAGTGTTCTTGCCAGGTGGGCATCCTAAAGGATGAAATATTGTTGGTCGGCCCCTGCGCGGCGGGCACGAATTCGGTTGAATTGTCCTGTGCCCTGGCCGTTCCGGTTGCTGCCGCGGCCAGAAAGCCGCCGGCCGCGGAAAGTATAAAGCGGCGGTTCACGCCCTGCCCGTTGCGATTTTTCATCGACTGCCTCCTTTTTCTCCGGCCCAACATAGGTGTGGGATACGGGATTTCCAGAGACACAAGTCTGTGAAATCAGATGAAAAGAACCTGGGTGCCGACCTTGGCAAAGCCATACAGCTCCAGAATATGCTCGTTATAAAGGCCGACGCAACCGTTCGAAGACCGCCGCCCGATCTTGCGGGTGTCATGCGTGCCGTGAATGCGGTAGGCGGGCCAGCCGAGATAGAGCGCCCGTATCCCAAGGGGGTTGTCCGGGGCACCGCCAGCAACGCGAGTTGGCCAGTCGGGGTTGCGCGTCAGCTCGTCCTTGGTCGGAATCCAGACTGGATTTTCCACCTTCTTGATCACTTCGGTCCGCCCGCGGCGGGTCAGTTCTTCGTTAAGCGGAACCGACGAGGGATATAGCCGATAGATCGAGTGATCCTCTGACCAGAAATGCACCGCGCGCGATTCCAGATCTGCCAGAATCGCCCCGTTGCGGGTGTTTTCGAAGTAATCCTGCCATTCGCGCGTGACGAAGGCCGAGATGTTGTTGGTGGGCCCGGTGGCGGGGGCGATGAATTCGGTGGAATTGGCCATCGAGGTGTCAACGGCCTGAGCAAGCGCCGGTGCAGCCAGCGCGCCGGCGCCCAACAGGGTGGCAGAGCCGGTGACGAACCGGCGGCGGGTGATGCGGTTGCAGCCTTGGACGGACATCCGCGTTACTCCATTCTTGTGGTTTGCCTGCGATTTTTGTCGCCATTTACTCCTTTCCGGGTCACAGGACAACTCACACAAGCGTGGATCAGCCATGTCACGCATAGTTGGGTTTGAACCTTTCCCGGCATTTCGCTATCTGGACTGAAAACCGATTTCCCGGCGGATGAGGAAAATGGACAGACGGATGTTTCTGGCGATGGGCGGCGTGGCAACGCTGTCGGCCTGCGTAACCTCGCAACCCCCGGCGCTGGGCGCCGATGGCAAGCCCCTGCCGCGCGTGGTGATGATCACGCCCGACGAGGCACAAAAAATTCCCTACCGTGTGCTTGATTCGGTCAACACACTGCGTCAGGCCAAGGGTGCGGCCCCGCTGTCGTTCAACGCGGCGCTGAATGCTGCCTGCCTGACCCATTCGCGCGATATGTCGGTGCAGAACCGGCCGTGGCACTTTGGTTCTGACGGGTCTTCCCCGCTGGTGCGGGTGCAGCGGGTCGGTTACACGGGCGAGCTGTTGGGCGAGCTGATTTCGGAAACCTATCAGACCGACCTGGAAACGCTGTCGGCCTGGATGGGGCAGCCCGATACGCGCAGCGTTGTGCTGGACCCGCGCGCCACCTATCTGGGCTTTGGCTGGTATCAGGAGCAGGGCGGCAAGGTCTGGTGGACCATGTTGACCGGACGGTAAGACAAAGGGCCCCGCGGGGCCCTTTTTGCTGAACTAGGGATAGATATAGATCGGGGTGCCAGGGTTAACCATGGCATAGATTCGCTCGATCTCTTTGTCGGAGACCGCGATACAGCCCGCTGTCCAGTCTTGCGGGATGTTGCCGCCCCGGCGCGACTTCGGCAACTCACCATGAATGAAGATGTCGCCGCCGGGCTTCTTTTGCTGGGCTTCGGCAAAAGCGACCTGTTCGGGGTTCGGATAGCTGATGCCCAAAGACAGATGATACCGCGAGTTCGGGTTGCGGTGGCTGATGTAATAGACACCTTCGGGCGTTTTCTGGTCGCCCTCGAACTGCTTGGGGCCGATCGGGTTGCCGCCAAGGCCGATGTCATAATCCTTCAGCACCTTGTCATTGTGCAGAAGATACATCTTGCGATTGGCCTTCTGGACCTGAACAGAGGTGACCTTGGGGCCATGATAGGTCTTGAACTTGCTGTCGCCACAGGCGGTCACCGCCAAGGGCAGAAGAAGCAGAAGAAGAATTTTCAGATACCGCATGACGCCACTGCCTGTTTCCGTATTTTTCTTTTGCCGTTAGCGGAAGTGTCGCGTCATTTCCAGTCCTGGCTTCGGCCCGCCGCTCACGCTTTCGTCAGGGACAGGCGGGCTGCCAATTCAACGTGCGACGACCAGCGGAACTGATCGACGACCTGCACCCAGTCGAGGGTGTATCCGGCCTCGGTCAGAATACGGGAATCGCGGGCGAAGGTGGCGGGGTTGCAGGAGACCATGGCGATGACCGGCACGCGGGCGGCGGCAAGGGCGCGGGTCTGCGCCTCGGCTCCGGCGCGGGGCGGGTCGATCACCACGGCGTCGATGCCTTTCAGTTCATCAGGTTCCAGCGGGCGGCGGAACAGGTCGCGCGCGGCGACCGTGACTTTCTTAAGCCCGTCGGCCTGGCGGGCCGCCTTGTCCAGAGCGGCAGTCATGGTGGCGTCGCCCTCGATCGCAAGAACCTCGGCCCGTTCGGCAAGCGGCAGGGCGAAGGTGCCGCACCCCGAGAACAGATCGGCGATGCGCCGCGCGGGGCCGACGGCATCGGTGACAGCGGCAAGCAGCGCCGCCTCGCCTTCCGCGGTGGCTTGCAGGAAGGCACCGGGGGGTGGGGTGACAAGGGCGCGGCCCATCCGTTGGCGCGGCATTTCGCGCAAGGCCACGGTTTCGCCGTTCCAGGTCAGCCGGGCGATGCCATGGGTTTCGGCAAGGCGGGCCAGATCAAGTTGCAGGGCCGGATCGAGCTCTTTGCCGCCCGCAACAGCCACATCGGGGCCGGACAGGCTGCGCGTGACGGTCAGTTGCACCTCAGCCGAGCGGCTGCCGCCAAAGCGGACCAAGGCTTCCAGCGCGGGAAGGGTGGCGATCAGGTCTGGATGCAAAAGCTGGCAGTTCGGCACCGGAATCAGCAGATCGGACGCGCGGGCGTGAAAACCCATCAGCACGCCGCCCTTGGTTTTGCGCCCCGACAAGGTGGCGCGGCGGCGAGAGCGGGTTGGAGAGGTTGCGATGGGCCGGAAGGGTGCGGTCAGTCCCTGACCGGCCAGCGCGCCCTTGACGATGCCTTCCTTCCAATCGGCCACGAAAGCATCGGACGCGTGCTGCAACAGGCAGCCGCCGCAGGTTTTGGCGTGATTGCACGGCGCTTTGACCCGCAGGGATGAGGGCGTAACGATCTTTGGGTTGACCAGCCGGTCGCCTTGCAGATCACCCTCGGCCACCTCGCCTGGCAGAAGGCCGCTGGCATAGATCGTGCCGGCTTCGGTCTGGGCGATGCCGTCGCCGTGGTGGCCCAGCCGGTCGATGGTTACTCTCACGCCAGTTCCTTTTCGTCGGTGCCGATGAAGCCGCCCGATTGCCGGTTCCAATAGCGCGCGTAAAGCCCGTTTTTCGCCAGAAGCTGGGCATGGCTGCCCTCTTCGACGATGCGGCCCTGATCCAGCACGATGATACGGTCCATCTCGGCGATGGTGGACAGGCGGTGCGCGATGGCGACAACCGTCTTGCCCTCCATCACGCGGGCAAGTGCCTCTTGAATGGAGGCTTCGACCTCGCTGTCCAGCGCACTGGTGGCCTCGTCCAGAATGAGGATCGGCGCGTCTTTCAGGAAGGCACGGGCCAAGGCGATGCGCTGACGCTGCCCGCCCGACAGCTTCACGCCACGCTCGCCCAGATAGGCGTCATACCCGGTACGACCCTGATGGTCGCGCAGCGAAAGGATGAACTCATGCGCCTCGGCTGCCTTGGCAGCGGCGATCATCTGGGCTTCTGTCGCTTCGGGGTTGCCATAAAGGATGTTGTCACGCGCGGTGCGGTTGAACATCGCGGTTTCCTGCGTGACCATGCCGATCTGACGGCGCAAGCTTTCCTGCGTGACACTGCGCACATCGTGGCCGTCGATCAGAATGCGTCCCTGTTCGGCATCATAGAGCCGCAAAAGCAGCGAAACGAGGGTGGATTTTCCCGCGCCGGAGGCACCGACAACGCCGATCTTTTCGCCGGGGTTGATGGCAAGATTGATATCGGCCACCCCTCCGCGCCCGGCCTCGCTGCGCCTGCCGTAGGCGAAGGTGACGCCATCGAACCGCACGGCGCCTTTCGAGCGCGGCAGATCAATGGCATCCGGCGTGTCGGTCAGCGTGTAGGGCGGGGTCAGGGTTGAAATACCGTCCTCAACCTCGCCGATATTGCCGAAGATGGCCATCAGGCTGAAGGAAACCCAGCCGGTCATTTGCGCCAGACGGAAGGAAATCGCCCCGGCCGCCGCGATCTCTCCCGCAGTGGCGCCACCTTGCATCCAAAGGGCTGTGGTGCCCCCCACCAGCATTACCGGCAACACACCCGCCAAGGCCATCAACGCAAGCCGGAACCAACTGCTGATGATGCCGTATTCGGTGGCTTTGGCACGAAAACTGCCCATCGCCTCCAATGCCGCGCGATCTTCGTGTTCGGCATGGGCGAACAGCTTGACGGTTTTCATGTTTGTGACCGTATCGACGATCTGTCCCGTCACATTGGCCCGCGCCGCTGCCCGGCCCGCCGACGCACCGCGAATACGTTTCAGAAAGCCGCGAATGAACAGGATGTAAGCGGTCACCCACAGCACCAGCAGACCCGACACCCAGCCGTTGATGGCCACAAGCAGCGCCAC
This sequence comes from Rhodobacteraceae bacterium UBA1943, assembly GCA_002336845.1. GTDB lineage: Bacteria > Pseudomonadota > Alphaproteobacteria > Rhodobacterales > Rhodobacteraceae > Fuscibacter. Next base: position 9,369 of record DDEX01000097.1, on the reverse strand, counting down.
CGAGCCTGCGACCGATGCCAGGGCAAAGGCCACAGTTTCGATGGTGCCCGAAACGATGTCGGTCGCCGCCCGCGCGGTCTGCATCTGTTTCTGTGCGATGCGGCCCGCGAAATCGTTGTCGAAGAAGGTCACCGCCTGCCCCATGGTCCAGCGGTGGACACGAGAGAGGATAAGCGGAAACAGGTTCGGCTCGATCCGAACCGAAGCGGCGGCGGTGTTCAGACCAAAGATCAGCGGCCGCAGCACCAGATAGAAGCCAAGGAAGATTGCCGCCAGATGCCAGTGGTCGGTCAGTGCCGTGGCCGGGTTGGCGGTGGTCGCGGCATCGACGACATGGCCAAGGATGGTGGCTGAAACCGCCTCCAGGCTGCCGGCTGCCGCTGACCAGAAGGTGGCCCACAGGATGCCTGGCCAGGCACCTTTGACGGCCCAGCCCAGAAACCGGCCAAGGCTGCGGGGCGGGGGGCTTTCCGCCTCGGCGAAAGGCGGGATGGCGGGGCCGAAGATCAACGAGGTCATGCGTCGTCCATTCCGATGAAGCCGCCCGACTGGCGGGCCCAGAACCGGGCATAGAGGCCGTTCTGGGCCAACAGATCGGCATGGCTGCCGATCTCGGCAAGACGCCCGTCTTCCAGCACCACGATCCGGTCCATCTGGGCGATGGTCGAAAGGCGGTGGGCGATGGCGATCACCGTCTTGCCCTGCATGACGCCGAACAGCGCCTGTTGAATGGTCGCCTCGGCTTCCGAGTCCAGCGCACTTGTCGCCTCATCCAGAATCAGGATCGGCGCGTCCTTCAGGATCACACGGGCCAGCGCCACGCGCTGGCGCTGGCCGCCCGACAGTTTCACGCCCCGCTCACCCACATGGGCATCGTAGCCCCGGCGGCCCTGCGGGTCTTCCAGCCCCAGGATGAAGTCATGCGCATCGGCGCGGCGGGCCGCGTCGATCATCTCGGCCTCCGTCGCGTCGGGGCGGCCATAAAGGATGTTCTCGCGCACCGAGCGGTGCAGCAGGCTGGAATCCTGCGCCACCATGCCGATTTGCGCCCGCAAAGACCCTTGGCTGACCGTGGCAATGTCTTGCCCGTCAATCAGGATGCGCCCCGATTCCGTATCATAAAACCGCAGGATCAGCTTGACCAAGGTGGACTTGCCAGCACCCGAGCGGCCAACCAGCCCGATCTTCTCGCCGGGCCGGATGGTCAGGTTGACGTGCTGCAATCCGCCAAAGCCGCGCCCGTAATGGTGGCTGATGCCGTCCAGCACGATCTGGCCCTTGCCATAAGCAAGGGGTTTCGCGGCGGGTGCATCGACCAACTGGATGGGCTGGGTGATCGTCTCCATCCCTTCCTGCACTGTGCCGAGGTTTTGCACCAGGTTGGTGGTGGCCCACATGATCCAGTAGGTCATGTTATTCAGCCGCAGCACCAGCGCCGCCGCAGCCGCGACAACGCCCACCGATGCCGCGCCCTGATACCACAGCAACATGGCCCAACCGATCACGCTGACGATCAGCACGCCATTCAGCGCGGTCAGCACCAGATCCATTACCGTGACGATGCGCATTTCCTTTTGCAGCGTCAGGCGGGCGGTTTCGATCGCCTCGCGGCCATAGGCCAGCTCGCGGTCATCATGCGAGAACAGCTTGACCGAATGGATGTTGGCATAGGCATCAACCACCCGGCCCGTCACGGCAGAGCGCGCGTCGGACGAGGCGGTTGCGGCCGGTCCGGCGCGGCGGATGGTCCAGCGCATCAGGGCGATATAGCCCGCGAACCACAGCAAAAGCGGCACCAGCAGGCGCGCATCGGCCCCGGCCAGCATTATCGCAGCACCAACAAGGGTGGTCGAGGCGAAGGCAACAGCGTCAAAGGTCTGGAATACCGTCTCACCCGCTGCCGGGGGGGCCTGCATGATGCGGTTCGCGATACGGCCGGCGAAATCGCTTTCAAACCAGCCCACGGGCTGGCGCAGCACATGGGAATGCGCCCGCCAGCGCATCATCGTGCCGAAATTGGTCAGGATGGTGTTGTGCAGCAGCGCCACGCCGGTGCCGCCGATCAGCGGGCGGATCACCAGAATGACGAAGGCAACGGCCAGAATCTCGGCACCATGATCGGCCCATACCTGCGCAGGTGCGCCCTGAGCCAGAAAATCGACCATGCGACCCACATACCAGATAAGCGCGATGTCCAGTGCGCCATTGGCAATGGCGACAAGGGCCGTAAAGGCAAAGACCTTGCGGAACGGGCGGATATAGTCGCGCAGGAACGGCCACAGCTTGCGCGGCGGCGTGTCGGTTTGCGGCCAGGATTGGTAGGGATCAACGAGGTTTTCGAAAAAGCGGAACATGAAGGGCTCCTGTCAGAGCAAAACGCAAAAATGGAGAGGGCGGATGGGACCGCCATACGGGATCGGTCCGCTCAGGGTTGAGGTCGGAAAGTCCCGTGATCCATGCTGCGCTCCTTCTTGTGCCTGGTAAGGGCTAGCGGAAATCCGGCTCGTTGTCACCCCCCCGCAGCGCAAGCAGGTCGGCGCGGTCAGGGACCAGATCGGCGGCCAGCCAATGAGCCTTCAGCGCCTTCAGCCTTTGGCCAAGGGCGGGCCCGGACAGGGGGGCCAGATCGGCGGCACGCAAGGGAAAGGCGGTTTCGGAGCCACGTTGCACCTCGGCCTGCCAGCGGGGCGGCAGGGGCGATTCCAGCAGGGCGGCGCGGGCGAGAAGGGCATCGGTGGCGATGTCGGGGCCATAGAGATGGCCGAGGGCGGCGGCGGTTTCGGTGCCACCGATTTTGTCACGAATGTGCTGAACAGTGCCTGTTTCGGTGCGCGACAGACGCAGGTGGCCGGGGTCTCCGCCCAGAACTGCCAGCCGCCGTTCCCAGCGCGGGGACAGGCCATCTTCCAGGTGGATCAAAGGGGCCAGCGCGCGTGGGTCGGCGCTGGGAAGGATGTGGGCCAGGATGCCTGCCTGGCTCATGGCCGCCACGCTTGGCGCGGGATCGGGCGCGGACAGCAGCTTTTTCACCTCGGACCCGATGCGCTCGGCAGACAGATTGTCCAGCCCATCGGCGAGTTCGGCACAGGCGGCAAGGCCGCTTGCGTCGATGCCTTGCGCCGGGTCGCCATAATGGGCGTGAAAGCGAAAAAACCGCAGGATGCGCAGGTAGTCCTCGCGGATGCGCCGGGCGGGGTCGCCGACAAAGCGGACGTATGCTGCCAAAAGGTCGGGCAGGCCGCCAAGTGGATCGATCACGCTGCCGTCCGCCGTGGCATAAAGCGCGTTCATGGTGAAATCGCGCCTGGCAGCATCTTCGGCGACGTCATCCGAAAAAGCCACCACGGCGCGGCGGCCATCGGTTTCTACATCGCGGCGGAAGGTCGTCACCTCATGCGGGATGCCGCCAGCGATCACCGTGACGGTGCCGTGGTCAATGCCGGTGGGAACCACCTTGAAACCGGCACTAATCGCCAATTTAGAGACTGTTTCAGGCAAAGCGTCGGTCGCGAGATCCGTGTCGCCGACCGGCACGCCCAACAAGGCGTTGCGCACGCAGCCGCCAACGAAAAGCGCCTTGAATCCGGCGTTGGATAGGGCAGCGCACAGAGCCTGCGTTGCCGGGTTGGCCAGCCAGTCGCCCGCAACTTTCATGCCTGCACCCTGTCGGCCAGTCCGCGCAGGATGCGCGCGGTTGCCCCCCAGATGTAATAGGGACCGAAGGGCACGGTGTAGTAGCGGCGCCATTCACCACGCCAGCGGCGCCGTTCGACGACAAATCGGTCAGGGCTAAGGACATGCGTCAGGGGAACGGTAAAGACCTCTTCCACCTCGCCCGCCTCGGGGACAGCGGTGAATGCGCCCCGAACAACACCCAGAACCGGGGTTACGGCAAAGCCGGTCACGGTTTCATGAACAGGCAGGTGCCCCCAGATTTCGACGGCGGAGGCAGGCAGGCCAATCTCTTCCTGTGCTTCGCGCAGCGCGGCGGCTTCGGCGCTGGGGTCGCTTTTCTCGACCTTGCCGCCGGGAAAGGCGATCTGGCCAGGGTGGTGCTTCAGGTGTGAGGCGCGCTTGGTCAGGATCAGCCGGTCGCCCTGAATGGCCACCAGAACCGCCGCCGGGCGCAAGATGCGACCCGGCGGCAGCGCGATGTCGGGGTTCAGGTCAAAATCGGACGAGGCACCTCCGGGGCGCGCGATTGCGTCTCGGAGGCGGTCGGCCAGGGTCATTGCGTGGCTTCGAACCCCAGGGTCTTGGGGTTCATTTCGTAATGCGCGCCGCAGAACTGGCAATCGGCGGTGACGACCCCTTCTGGCGTGGTCATCTTGCCGATGTCTTTCTGCGAATAGATCGACATGGCCTGCCGCACCTTTTCTTCGCTGCAAGAGCAACCAAAGCGCACCGTCTGGGCATCGAAAACCCGCGGCTGTTCTTCGTGGAACAGCCGCACCAGCAGGTCGGTCGGGGTGACCGAGGGGCCGATCAGTTCCATCTCTTCGACGGTCTCCAGCAGAATATTGGCGCGGGCCCAGTTTTCGGCCTCTTCTCCGGCCAGAATGTCGGTGTGGTCCAAAAGGCCACCTTCGCCCGAACCACCCTCGGCGGCGACAGCGCCGCCTGCGGGGGGCATGTGCTGCAACATGACACCTCCGGCCCGCCAATGGCTGTTGCCGCCCGGCACCTGGCTTTTGCCATAGGTCAGGGCGAAGCGCGTCGGCAGTTGCTCGGACTGGGCGAAGTAGGTTTGTGCACAATCGGCCAGCGATTTGCCGGCGATGGGGGTAAAGCCCTGATAGGGCACCATGCCTTCGCCCTGGTCGATCATCACGGCCATATAGCCTTCGCCAATCTGGCTGAACGGCTCGGCGTCAAGATCCAGACGATCGGCATCAAAGCTGGCATAGGCGCGGATGCGGGCGGGTTCGCCCTCTTCCGTGGGGCCATAATAATCGGTTGCGATCAGGCGAGCCGGACCCTTGCCGCGAATTTGCAGCGACAGCTTCCAGCGCAGCTTGACCGACTGGCCGATCAGGGCCGTCAGCAGCGCGGCCTCGGCCACCAGGGCCTCGATCACGGGGGGGTAGTTGTGTTGCTTCAGAACCTGCTCCAGCACACCGTCCAGCCGCACCACGCGGCCGCGGATGTCAGAGCGGTCAAGCTGAAATGGCAGGACGGTATCGTCCCAGGCGATCTTTTCGGCGTTCATGGGGGCTTTCCTGAGGCTGCCTGTCTTGGCATACCGCGCCTATATAGGCAGGGCAACCGAAGGTCCAAGGGGCGATGACGATCCGGCGGTATGGCGAAGCGGTGAAAGCGGGCCAGCATTACAGGCGGCGGCCGGGGGTCTATGCCATCCTGATGCGGGGCGACGCCCTTCTGACCACCCATCAAGCTGAACCGGAGCCAGAGTTTCAGCTGCCCGGTGGCGGCATAGACCCCGGCGAACACCCCATCGCCGCGCTGCACCGCGAGGTGATGGAGGAGACCGGCTGGCACATCACCGGCCTGCGCCGGGTGGGCGCGTTCCGGCGGTTCTGTTATATGCCGGACTATGACATGTGGGCCGAAAAGCTCTGCACCGTCTATCTGGCCCGCCCCGCGCTGCGCATCGGCCCACCGACCGAGCCGGGCCACACGGCGGTGTGGATGGAGGCGGGGGCAGCCCTGCACGAATTGGGCAATGCCGGCGACCGGGCGATGCTGGCCCGCGTGCTGGGCAATCAGCCGCGATAATCGAAGATCAGGGCCGAGACATCATCGGGGAAATCCACAGTTCCGGCATGGCGGGACAAGGCCCAGATCATCGCCTCCAGCAGTTGGGGCGAGGCAAGGGCGCTATGCGCCGTCAGGATCGCATCCAACCCCTCGACCCCCAGTTCCTGTCCGCGCGGGTCGGGGCATTCGGTGAACCCGTCCGAGGCGAGGATCAGCCGGTCGCCGGGGGCAAGGCGAAAGGTGATGCGCTGATAGCTGGCGCCCTCGATCAGGCCGATGGGTAGGCCGCCATCGCCCACCATCTCGACCGTGCGGTCCCTGCGCAGCACCAGCGGGTGCGGATGGCCCGCCTGCACCATCATGCACTGACCGGTCGCCATGTCGATCTCGGCATAGGCGAGGGTGAAATACTGCTCGACCTGCAAATCCTCGATCATCATGCGGTTCAGGCGCCAGGCCACCATCTCGGGCGGCCAGGCATCGCGGAACCCGTCCTGCCCGCTGGTCAGCGCGATGTTCATGTCAGGCGAGGCGCCCGACAACATTCCCGCCAGCCGCGCCGTCATCATCGCCGAGGCGACACCATGGCCCGACACATCCACCGAATAGACGGCAACACGGCGGGGGCTGATGGCAAAGCTGCCCACCAGATCGCCACCCACATGGCCCGAGGGGCGCAGGATCAGGCTGACCGAACCACCGGAAAATTCGCGATGACGGTCACGCATCAGTGTCTGTTGCAGCTTGCGCGCCTCGATCAGGTCGCGGTCAAGCGAATCATAGACCTTTTGCAACTGGTCCAGCGCGACGCCCAGCAGGCGGTTCTTGCCGACAAGTTCGCGCTGCATTCCCAGAATGCGTTCCCCCGCCCTCAGCCGGGCGCGCAGTTCATCGGCACTGACGGGTTTGGTAAGGAAGTCATCGGCCCCCGCCTCCAGCCCGCTGGCAATTTCGGCCTTGTCGGATTTGGATGTCAGCAGGATGAAATAGCCATAACCCTCTCCAGACAACGCCCTGAAGGCGCGGCAGAATTCAAGGCCGGTCATGCCCGGCATCATCCAGTCGGACAGGATCAGGTGAAAGGTATGGCTGCGGCACAGATCCAGCGCCTCTTCGGCAGAGGCGGCTTCGGCCACCTGATAGCCCCAGCGTGACAATTGCACCGAAAGCATCCGTCTTTGCGCACGGCTGTCATCGACCACCAACACAAACGGCAGACTGGCGCTATCGGCCTGTTCCGCTGTGGATGGTGAAACGGCGCGCAACATCAACGGGTACTCCTTCATACCGCTCTGTTCTGCCTTGGGGGCCTTAAGGGAAGGTGAACCGTAAAACTTGCTCGATCCTGTATAGGCGGGCTTACCGGCTGTTAACTGCGCGCGCTCAGGCTGACGCAGGGGCAGGATACCTGGGGGCTGCAATGATTGATTGGGACAGGGTTCAGGCGTTGCGCGATGAGGTGGGGGCAGATGATTTTGCCGAAGTCGCGGGCCTGTTCCTGGAAGAGGTGGATGAGGCGCTGGGCGGGCTGACCGCAGGGCTGGCACCTGCGGCGGTGTCGTCTGCGCTGCATTTCCTGAAGGGCAGTGCGCTGAATCTTGGCTTTGCCGAATTTGCCCGCCTTTGCCAAGAGGGTGAAAGGGCGCCGGAAAAAGCCGATCTGGCTGCCGTTCAGGCCACCTATATCGTGTCAAAAGCGGCCTTCGCCAAGGGAATGGCACGGCTGCCCCTGTCACGCGTCGGCTGATCGCCCTTGCGCGCGGCGGTCGTCGCGCTATGTTCACCGTCACCTCGGGGTGCCCTGCGAAGGGCTGAGATGCGCAAGCGAACCCGTTGAACCTGAACCGGATCATACCGGCGGAGGGAAGGTGCATGGAATCCTCCATCCCGACCATTCCGTCGCAACTGGAGGATATGATGAAACTTTTCCCTCTCGCTGCGGCCGTAACCTGCCTTGCCACGCTGGCACAGGCCGAAACGCCCGTTCTTACCGTCATGACCTATGACAGCTTTGCATCCGAATGGGGGCCGGGACCGGCCATCAAGAAAGGGTTCGAGGCGACCTGCGGCTGCGAGGTGCGCTTTGTGACCGCAGGCGACGGGGCGGCATTGCTGTCGCGCGTGCAGATGGAGGGCGCGGCCAGCGAAGGCGATGTGGTCGTGGGGCTGGATACCAACCTGACCGCCGCCGCCACCGCGACGGGCCTGTTCGCGCCGCACGGCCTGCCTGGGGCGAAATCGCTGCCGGTGGCCTATGACGATGCGCTGTTCGTGCCGTTCGACTGGGGCTGGTTCGCCTTTGTCTATGACAAGACCAAGCTGACCACGCCGCCCGCCAGCCTTCAGGCGCTGGCAGATTCCGATGTTAAGGTGATCATCGAAGATCCGCGCTCTTCCACCCCCGGTCTGGGCCTGGTGATGTGGGTCAAGCAGGCTTACGGCGACAAGGCGACCGAGCTGTGGAAGGGGCTGGCCGACAATATCGTGACCGTCACGCCCGGTTGGTCTGAGGCCTATGGTATGTTCCTTGAGGGCGAGGCGGACATGGTTCTGTCTTACACGACGTCGCCCGCCTATCATCTGATCGCTGAAAAGGATGATACCAAGGCGGCCGCCCCGTTTGCCGAAGGGCATTATGTGCAGGTTGAAGTGGCGGGCAAGCTGGCGGCAACCGATCAGCCCGCGCTGGCCGATCAGTTTCTGGCCTATCTGGTCAGCGATGCGGGGCAGGCGGTGATTCCCGAGACTAACTGGATGTATCCGGCCAATACCCCGGCGGCAGGTCTGCCCAAGGGGTTTGAGACGCTGATTGTGCCGGAAAAGTCGCTGCTGTTCTCCTCGGATGAGGCGGGCAAACTGCGCGATGCGGCGGTGGCCGAGTGGCAAGCCGCCCTTTCCCGCTGATCGCGGGGGCGGTTGCCCTGCTGATCGCCGCGCTGACCCTGGGCAGCGCGGCGGTTACCGCGCTGTCGGCCACAAGCTGGCAGATGACGGCGGCGGATTGGGCGGCGGTGCGGTTTACCGTGGTGCAGGCGGCGCTGTCGGCAGGGGTTTCTACCTTGCTGGCGGTGCCGTTGGCGCGGGCGATGGTGCGGCGGCGGTTCTGGGGGCGCGGGCTGTTCCTGCGGCTGCTGGCGGCGCCTTTCCTGTTGCCGACCATCGTGGCGGTTCTGGCGCTGCTGGCGATCTTTGGCCGGGCCGGGCCGGTGAATGCGGGCTTGCAGGCGCTGGGCCTGCCTGCGTTTTCGGTGTTTGGCCTGCATGGCGTCGTGCTGGCGCATGTGTTTTTGAACCTGCCGCTGGCCTGCCGGATGCTGGTGCATGGCTGGCAGGCGATTCCGGCAGAGCGGTTTCGGCTGGCGGAATCGCTGGGCATGGGGCCGGGGGCGCAGTTTTGGCATCTGGAATGGCCGATGATCCGGGCGGTGGCGCCGGGGGCGGCGGTGCTGGTGTTTCTGCTGTGCCTGACCTCTTTTGCCGTCGCGCTGACCTTGGGCGGCGGGCCTGCGGCCAGCACGGTCGAGCTGGCAATCTATCAGGCGCTGCGGTTTGATTTTGATCCGGGCCGCGCCGGGCTACTGGCGGCGGTGCAGTTCGGGCTGTGTGCGGCGGTGACTTTGGTTGCGATGCGGCTGACGCGGGATGAGGGGT
>DDEX01000043.1 GCA_002336845.1 Rhodobacteraceae bacterium UBA1943 | reverse complement strand
CTCCGGGTCGATGGCCAGCGCGGCCCGCTGTTCCTCCAATCCCTGAAGCCGCAGGGCGCGGTCGCGGGCGCGATTGGTCAGATCGCGCCTTTCGCGTTCGATCTGCGTGAACGCTTCCCCCACCTCCGGCGTGGCGTCGGGCAGGTGCTGCAGGGGGGCGAGCTTTTCCTCCAGCCGACCCAGTTGCGCCAGCAAGGGCAGCGTGCCCGCAATTTCCTGTAGCCTGTCGAGACCGGCCTGAGCCGCCCCCTCGCGGTCACGGGCCGTTCGCCACTCCTGTTCGGCAGACTGCGCCTCGCGGGTCAGCTTTTGCAGCGCGCCGGCAGAGACCTCGGTCTCGCGGCGCTGGCTGTCCAGCTCGGCCAGCTGCTTTTTCGCGTCATAGAGCCAACCGCTTCTCTTGCCGCTGCGATGGAAACCGTCGAGACCCGCGCGCATGGCTTCGAGCTGGGGCGCAAGGCCGGAAAGCCCCGCGCTGGCCGAGAACAGCATTTCGCCCAGATCGCCGCGGCTGGCGAGGATGCTGTCGCCGCCCTTTTCCAGCGTCTCGTCATCAAGCGAGAACATGGCCGAATAGCCCTCGCGCGACAGTCCGCCCAGAACCGCCTGCACGGCCGCCTCTGGCAGGACGGCATCGTGTTGATCCACAAGGCTGGCGCTGTTTCGTTTCAGCCGTTTGAGATTGAGCGTGTCGCCGGCATGAGTCAGTAAGGCCCCGATCTGCATGGTCGGGCCGGGATGGATGAAGTCGTAGCGCGTGCGCATAGGGATGCCGAACAGCAGATCCAGCCATGCCGAGAAGATGGTGGATTTTCCGGCCTCGTTGGGGCCGTAGACGACATGCAGATCGGGGCCGCCCGCGGCAGGCGGCGCAAAGGCAAGGCTGCGGTCGGTGAAGCGGCCGTAACGGGTCAATTCCAGCCGGTCCAGGCGCATCAATCCGTCCCATCCAGGGTCAACGCGTCCAGAATGAGGGGCGCACCGTCTGCCAGCAGATCCTGGCAATGCCCTGCCAGCTCGGCCTCGTTCTGTCCCAGGAGGTCACGCAGATCCGCGGGCAGATCGCGCAGCAGTTCCTGCGCCGCGGTCTGTAATGCGGCGGCAAGGGCGGGATCCCGGGGCAGCTCGGTCAAAACCGTCTGCACCAGTTCGGCGGGCAGATGGATGCCGGCCTCGCCTACGGCATCACCGCCCTTGGCGACCTGCAATTCCAGTTTGTCGATCCAGAGCCCCACAGTCGCGGCGAAGGTGCGGGCTTCCTCTGTCAGGCGATCAATATCACGGGTCATCCGCCAGGCCAGTGGCGTGATCCCATGCAGGACAGGGCGGATCACCAGATGGTCCTCGCTGCGTGTGGCCTGTCCTGACGCGCGGATCGCATGTTCGAGGGACGACAGCAACTCGGCCCATTCGGTCACGCCTGTGCAATCCATCATGATCCGTTCGAAGCGCAGGCAAGCCACGCTGCGCTGTTCTACAGTGACCGCATGATCCTCTGCCACGGAAACCAGCGTGACCGATGCCGGCCCCGCCTCGCCGATGTCGCGCCCCTGGGGAATGCCGGGCATGACGATCGTGGCCCGCCCGAGATGTTCGGCGCGGCGATGGATATGGCCAAGCGCCCAGTAATCATAGCCATGTGCCTCCAGATCGGCGAGACTGCAGGGTGCGTAATCGTCATGGCCTGGGCTGCCGTTCAGGCTGGTATGCATCATGCCGATGTTGAACGCGCCGGGCTTTGGCGCAGGATAGCGTGGCAACGGGCTTTCCTGGGCATGAGGGTCGCGGAAACTCAGCCCGTGAATGGCGATCGGCTGGCCGTGCACTTCCATCTCTACCGTCGAGGGCCGGCCGCCGAAAAGATGGGTGTTGTCTGGCAGCTCCAGCTCACCCGTCTGGCGCGCGAGGGCGTCGTGGTTGCCCCGAATGATGAAGCATCGGATACCCGCCCCCTGCAATCGCATCAATTCCTGTTTCAGGAAGCGAGGGGTCTTGGTCGAGCTAAAGGCGCCATCCCAGAGATCGCCCGCGATCAGCAGGAACGCGACGGCCTCGTCTATGCAAAGGTCCACGATCCGGGAAAAGGCGGTGCGCGATGCCACGCCAACCTGACGCGCCAGATCGGGATCGCGCAGGGCAATTGCCCGCAACGGCGCATCAAGATGAAGATCGGCGGTGTGGATAAAGCGGATGCTCAAGAAACGACCCGAATGGCATCAATTCAGATGACTATGGGGCGGCTCTGAAAATCCGACAAGTCTCTATTTGGTTGAGTTTCATGGACAGATTTTCGCGCTATGGCGGTTCCGCCGCCACGATCCGCCAGTATGACCGGTCTTGCGGGATTTCTGCGGTTGTTGCTGAGCGACGTAATCGAAGACCTGAAACTTCAGGGCCGAAACCTGGCGTCAGCAGCGGGCAGGGGTCTTGACCCAGCGGTTGCGATACCACTCGGCCCGTCCGCCTGAAATGCGCAGCCCGTGGATCATGCCCGAGCCATAGAACCAGGCACCGGGGTTCACGCCCTCTTTCGGATTGTGGCCGTTGCGGAAATAGCGGCCCGAGAGAGCGGTGGGGATCGCACCCCGGACCGTCAGGGTGAGGGAGGTCGTCTCCTCCGTCACCGGGCGAAAATGACCGGAAAGAAATGTCGGGATGCCGGCGGCGCCGACGCCTTTGGCCAGCGATTCGAAGGTGGTGATCGACGTGGCGACGGCGCTGGCGGCAAGGCCGCTTGCCATGCGCAGGATGTCGCGGCGGTTAAGGCTCATTGAGTGATCTCCTTGAAAACAGGTTGGGCGCGGCGGCGTTCGACCTTGGCCAGCAGGGTCAGGCTGGCGGTCTGTAGAAGCGCGCCGTTGAGCGGGTGGAACGACAGCGACAGCGGATTATCCCCCGCGGCCAGTGCGATTTGCGTCAGGTAGAGGACAAGGGTCAGTCCTGCCCACCATCCGAAGCCGTTGAGCCGCCGAAGCGTGAGCGCGCCGCCGAGAAGGGCGAGGACCGGAAGGGACAAAGCCCCGCCAACCGCCTCGTGCACCTGAGCCCGCGCAATTCGCCGTCGCGAAAGAGCGCGGCTCCGGCGCTGAGGAACTGGCCGAGGATGCCGACAGGGAGAGCGCGGGCCGCAAGGGTGAACCAGGCCGGCGTGCCGGCCGCGAGGTCGGCGAAAGTGTCATGCGTCTTCTCCATGGCTCAGGCTGCCAGTTCCGCGGGGCTATCGATCCAGCTGGCGAGGTGTGCGGCATAGTTCGCGGCCGCCGTCTCGATCTCTTTAGGCGGGAGCTTGTCGGCCTGATAGAGCACGAAGGGTTCGGCCCAACCGAGCCCACACCGATGCGCCGTGGCGCGCAACGGTGCCAGCAGATCGATCATCGGAAACAGGTTGCGCCCGCCCGCCGAGTAGGCCTCCGGCGCGTTGCCGGCGGTGACGGCGATCATCAGCGGCTTGCCTTCCAGCCGGCGGCCTTCGGTCTCATAGGCGATGTAGAACATCCGCGTCAACACGGCGTCCTGCCAAGCCTTCAGAAGCGGAGGCGTGGAATACCACTGCACCGGGAATTGCAGCACGATCCGGTCGGCCGCGAGTAGCCGTGCCGCCTCACGCTCGCCATCGCGGAAGAGGTCGAGCCCGTCCGGGCAGGCTGCGGTCATATCCAGCACCTCGACGCCGGGCAGCGCGGCTGCGGCGCGCGCCATCGCGGCATTGGCCTTGGAACGGCTCAGGTCAGGGTGAAAGAGCAGGATCAGGGTCTTGGTCATCGTCATCTCCGTGGTTCGAATGAGAGAACGATGCCGCAGCCATAGAAATTACTCCAATCTATTAACAATCTAATGTATTATCCGCTACATGAATTTACGCTCGCTCGACCTGAACCTGCTGGTGATCCTCGACGCGCTTCTCGACGAGGCGCATGTCAGCCGCGCCGCCGACCGGCTGGGCCTGTCGCAACCTGCGGCTTCGGCCGCCTTGCAGCGCTGCCGTCACCTTTTCCGGGATGAACTGCTCGAGCGCGGGCGCGGCACCATGCGCCTGACCGCCAAGGCGGAATCCCTGCGTGCGCCACTGAAATCGCTTCTGGCGGGGGTGACGGATCTGGTCACCCCGCACGAGGTGCCGCTGGCCGAGATTCGCCAGACCCTGCGCATTGCCATGGCCGATTATCCGGCGTTGTTCGTGACAGGCCCCCTGCAACGTTCCCTGTCCGACACCGCCCCCGGGATAGACCTGGTGATCCAGCCGTGGCATGGAGCCGAGGCAGCGAAGGCTGCGTTGGTCGACGGCACGACCGATATCGCCATTTCTGTCTTCCCCGGTGAGGAGGGTGACATCAACCGCGAAGAGCTATTCTCAGAACACTATGTAGTAGCCTTGCGCGCTGGCCATCCGGCGATTCTTAACTTCGACCTTGAAGGCTGGCTGGCATGGCCACATATCCTCGTCTCGGGCCGGGGCGAGACGCGCAGCCCGCTGGACGCCGAGTTGGCCCGCCTCGACCGCGCCCGCCGGGTGGGGCTGGTGGTCCCAAGCTTCGGCATGGTGCCCGATCTGCTACGCGGGTCAGACATGATCGCCATGCTGCCCTCGCGCGTGATGGCCGCTGCGGCCGATCTGGTCACCCTGCCGACTCCGATCCCGATCACCGGCTTCCCACTGCATCTGGCGTGGCACCGGCGGCGTGAAAAGGATCGGGCGCTCCGGTACGTCGCAGCTTTGCTGAGGAATCTGTTGAGTTGAACGGCATGTGGTATCCGTCACTTCATTGCGCCAATGCCGTCCGAGCCCGCGCAAAGCAGGTAGGCTCCGGCGCAATGCCTGGTTCGAGGAAGACGTGCTGCCCGTGCTTCGGACGCGCATCGCGGAGCATCGCGCCAGCGCAGGTCGTTCTCGCCAGCAATTTAATGGATCCTGAGCCTAGGTTTACAGTTCGTAAGCGTCCATTTCTGACACGGGTGGCATCAGTTCGAGCTAGGCTGCCAGTTCCAGGGCAGGAGATCATCGACGCGGCTGTTCGGATGGCCGTCGGTCATGCGCTGCAGTACATCGGCGATCCAGGCCTAGGACTCGACGTCGTTCAGTTTCGCCGTGGTAATCAGCGTGCTGATGGTGGCCCATCTGTCGGCATCGCCGTCGGACCCGGCAAAGAGATGGTTCTTGCGCCCAAGCGTGACCGGGCGGATGGCCCGCTCGACCGTATTGGTGTCGAGGTCGATCCGGCCATCGTCGAGAAAGCGGCGGAGCGCCGGCCAGCGGGCGAGCGCATAGCGGATGGCTTCGGCAAGACCACTGCGCTGTGGCAGGCGCGGCATCTGCAGGTCCAGCCAGGGCTTGAGATCCTCAACGATCGGGCGCGCACGATGTTCACGCAAGGCCAGCGGTTCGAAGCCGGGATTGCCGCGACCTGCAGGATACCGCTGAAGCGTTCGAGATGCACCGCCGGCCGCTCGGCCCGCCGGTCTGGGCTATAGGTATAGAGAACGGCCGGCGGATCGTTCCCGCCCCAGGGCCGGTCGTCCCTTGCATAGACCCAGAGCCGCCCGGTGCGGGTCCGGCAACGGCCGGGATCGAGCACTGGCAGTACGGTATCATCGGCAAAGACCCGATCCGCCGCCATCACATGATCGGCGATCCAGTTCGCCCGCGTCGAGCGGTTCAGCGTGACCCCCTGGCGGGCGAAGATCTGGCACTGCCGGTAAAGCGGCAGGTGATCGCAATATTTGCCGATCAGGACATGTGACAGCAGCGCTGGCGTTGCCAACCCCTTCGCGATCGGCCGCTCGGGCGTCGGGGCTTGGTGGATCGACCCGCAGGTCCGGCAACCGTATTTGGGCCGGCGGATCCGCACGACCCGCAACTGCGCCGGTACATGGTCCAGCATCTCGCTGACCGTCTCGCCGATCAGGTGCAGGACGCCGCCACAACAGGGACAGGCCTCCGTGCCGGGATCGACGACACGATCTTCACGCGGCAGATGATCCGGCAAGCTGAGACGTTGATCCTTGCGACATGCAGGGGCGCCCGGACGGTGTTCATTGCGATCCGCGGCCTCTTCCAGTTCCGCCAGATCGGCGGCCACGTCCTCGAGACCGAGTTGCAACTGGTCGGGATCAAGGCGCTCAGATCGGCGACCGAACTGCATCCGCTGCAGCATCTTCAGAATGCCTCTCAGCCGCGCAATCTCGGCCTCTGCTTCAGCCCGCGCGCTATCCCGCTCGCGCACCAGATCGCCGATCAGCGCGTGCAGCGCTTCCACGTCGTTCGGCAGGCTGGCAAGGTCGATGGACATGATCAATCGTACCATGCCGCAGGCTCATCCCGCGCCGCTATCACCGCCCTGAGTCAATTCGCCTCAGGTCTTTCAGCCCGCCGCCGCCGGGCGCCAGCGCTGTTCCGGCGCCCGCCACTCGATCCCTTCCAGAAGATGCGAGAGCTGCTCCGATGTCAGGGAAAGCGTCCGTCCCGACTCGATATTGGCCGGCCAGACGAAGACACCATGCTCCAGCCTCTTGGTGAACAGACACAGACCGGTGCTGTCCCAGAACACGATCTTGATGAGACTGGCATTGCGCCCCCGGAACACGAAGAGATGCCCAGTGAACGGATCCTGATGCAGCACCTCCTGCACGAGCACGGCCAACCCAAGCGCGACGGCGAACGCAACGAGGCTCTCGACACCTTCGTTTATGCCCACGCCGCTCTGCACGGTCTGATCAGCATGGGGATGCGCCTGAACGAGGAGGCTGAGGGGAGGGAAGGCTGGGCACCAAAGCAGCAGCGGACACCGCCAAGCTTGATCCGATCTGCTTGGATGGGCTGAACACGGCCGCGAGGGCACTGACTCCATTAAATTGTACTGCGCTGCTGCACCTACAACTTGCAAACTAGATGTTGATTTTCACCCAGAACTGAGC
>DDEX01000080.1 GCA_002336845.1 Rhodobacteraceae bacterium UBA1943 | reverse complement strand
AGCGTGTTGAACAGGAAATGCGGGTTCACCTGATAGCGCAGGGCGCGCATCTGCGCCGACAGGGCCTCTTCGCGCAGGGCTGCCAGACGACGCTCGCGCTCTTGCAGATCGAAGCTGTAAAGCAGCGTGATGAACAGGCACGACCAGCCAAAGAACAACCCGCCGCCGTAAACCATGTCATACCCGAAATCGAGCCAGTCCCAGATGGCGGGCAGTGGGGCGATCCAGAATGCATAGACCCCGAACCCCACCAGCGCCCAGACAGGTGCCGCCGCCAGCGACATGACAAAACACAGCACCACCAGCCAGCCCAAGGGCACCTCGCCACGCGCGCCAAGCCAGCGGTGCAGGTGGTAAAGTGCCGCCGCCATGCCCAGCGTCAGTGGCGCACAAATTGTGTAGTGGATCAGCTTGCCCGCCGCCGATTCCAGGGGGTTGGTGCCGACGATCCCCCACAGCACGCTGGAAAAGGCAAAGACCCCGGCCCAATAGATCAGACCCATCTTCAGGGCCGACTGGCGAATACCCGCGCGGTCGCCCGTTTCGCCCATACCGCCCGTGTCGGCCTGTGGCCTCATGCCCCGCACTCCCTGTTCCCCGCGCCCATGCTACGCCGCCTGACGGCACAGGAAAGGGGCCAAGGGGCGTACCAGTACGCCGACAGGCTTAACATATTCCGATCCAGCCCCTAGGTTGCGTCAAAAGCCGGATATCGCCTTATGCCCTTTGGAAATGTTCCTTCTCCCGTCCTCACCCTTGCCTGCGCCCTGGTCTGTCAACTGGGACTGACGGGGCCAGCGCCCGCCGAAGACCTGTCCGAATCGGACCAGATTCTGATGGGGATGATGGAAAATGCCTGCCAGACGCGTGACTATCGCACCTTTTTCGATGTCATCGCCCGCTCTGACCTGATCCGGCGGAAATACACCGCCGCCACGGTTGAGGTGTCGGAAGTGCATACCGGCGACAAGGCGATGGTCCGTCAGGTTCCGGGGCCCGAATATACCGGGTTTCCTGTTACGCTGCGCGACTACACCTATGTTCCGGCCCCGGCGATTGCCGGAAGCGACCAGGACATGGCGCTGGTTGTAGAGTTCAATCAAGCAGGGGATGAACGGGTCGCGGTCGATTGGACCCGCGTTCATTATGTGCAACCCGAAGGGGGCGGGGAAGAGGTCGGCACGCCGATGCACCTTGACGGTACGCCCTGGGCTTCGGGCGACAAGGTTGACGGCACCCTTTTGATCTATCCCACCGGCACGTGCTTTGAACTGGTCGCTGACACCCGGTACATGCCAGAATGAAGCAAATTGTTCTTGGGTTCCTGCTGGCCCTTTCCGCCCCTCTTGCTGCGCAGGCCTGCGAAGGCTGCGGCCCGCTTGATCCGCTGCTTCAGGCGCTGGTGGCAGGCACTTCGGGCGACGATTTCCCCAAGGCGGTGCCAGAGGTCAACTGGACAGGCCCCTCCTATCCCACCGATTCAGAGGCTGACGGCAGCCTGACCTGGTATCAGATCGGCACTGTCGTCATGGCCGGGTTCGGCCCGGCCGCCCTGCCGCAAGGCGAGGGCGCCGATCAGACAATCCGCGAGGGGAACGAGGGTGAAGCGGGCGTCACCGTGCAGGTTCACAGTGTCCGGGGCGTGCAGTCTATTGCGCTGCGCAAATTTTACCCGGATGCCGACTACCTTGATGTGCTGACCCGTCAGACCGATGCCCGTATCACGCCCCTTGCCGCCAACTGCACGCAGAACGCCTATGGTTCCGGCCCTGATCGTGAGGCGACGGCGTTCTATCGCTTGCAAATGCCACAGTCCGATATCCCGGTGTTCGCCAGCGCCGAGCGGATCGAGGACGCGGGCCAGATGGGCCCCGGCTATACCACCTACACGTTCTTTCTGGCCGATCCGGCCCCGACCATCGCCAGCATGGGCTGCACCGCAAGCTGACGGGCAGTGGCGCTAGCCCTCGTCGCGTGCCCAGCGGCAGGTGGCGGAACAGATCGGCTGTCTGGCGATGACCGCCTTGGCGATCAGCGCGGGCACCCGATCATCTTGCCCAAGGGGGGGCAGGATGCGGCCGCGAAACCAGGCCTTCTCCAGTTGGGCCGGGATATCTTCGGTCACATGCCCGCCGCCTGTTGCGAAGAAAGGCAGGCAGACGGCATTGGGGCCAAGGCCCGTTGCTTCGGACAGCCGCGGCGGCTGATCGATGAAGACCGCCTCGGAATGCAGACCCAGCCGCATCGAGATCACGCCCGCCACATGGCGCGCGATCTCGGCTGGCGCCGTGCTGCGGCCCGAGCCATGGGCGGCCAACAATACCTCTTCAGCACCGGATTCCCTGGCGACGCTCAGGGCAAGCTGATGAATCGCGGGGTCACAGCCCATCGGTTCCAGAACCTGCCAGGCCGCACCGCCCGCCTCGGCCAGTTTTCGGGGCAGATGGACGCGGGTGAACCAGCCACCTGCCATGAACAGCGGATAAACCAGCCCAGCACTGCCCGCCGCCGCGACGGCAGCAGAAAGCGCCTGTGGTTCGGCCAGGGTTGCCGAGCCGACATGGCGGCCCGGCAGCAATAGCGCAACCCGGGCGGCAAGCCCCGCGACCTCGGCCGCCAAGGGCTGCGGGTCGGAGGGTTGGCCATGGGCCACGATCAGGACAGGCTGTTTCACGAATAACCCCGGCAGTTTCGACGGGTATAGGCGCTTTGCCCACCGGACCCAAGCCGGTTCAGCCGGGAATCATCCCGGCGATATACCGCGCAAAGTCGAAATTCGGGCGCTCCAGATGGCTGAGGGGGCCGGGCGAAGACATATCGGAACAAAGCCCGCGATAGACCTTTTCGACACAGCCCTTGTCCTCGACGTTGACATCATCCAACAGCGCCTTGAGCTGCGCGAAACTGTCTTGAACATTGGGGTCGGCGACAAATTCCGGCGCAAGGCCGCCGCCGAACAGCACGTTGACATGGCCGGGGCCATCGGGCGTCAGACACAGATACCAGAAATAGCCCGGCGTCAGCGTGATCATCAATGAGGGGTAGATCGCCAGAAGCCAGGTCGTCCGCCGTTCGTCGCCCGTAAGCGTGGTGTTGGTCGGGTGTGCCAGCGCCAGGGGGATCGAGTCGTTCTTCAGGATGTAGTGATAGTTGAAGGCGGGCAGCCCCTCGGGGCAGGTCATCTTCATCAGATCAACCGTGCCGCCGATGGTGCCTGCATGGCAGACCGGCAGGTGATAGCTTTCCATGAAGTTCTCGGCCAGCACCTTCCAGTTGGTGGCCCAGCGGAATTCCTCGCGGAAGGCTTCGGTGTAATTTTCCATGTGCAGGGCGCCGACCAGCGCCTCGACATCGGCCAGCTTTTCGCGCGGGTCGGGGGCGTCGGGGTTCAGCGTGACCATGATCCAGCCCAGCCATTCCTGACAACGCACCTTTGGCAGGGCGATCTGGTCGCGGCAGAAGTTTTCGTTCAGCGCCATCGCGGGGGCGCCGCGCAAGCTGCCGTCCAGATTATAGGTCCAGGCGTGGTAGGGGCAGACGATGGAGCGCACATTGCCGCGACCCTCCAGCAGGGTGGACATGCGGTGGCGGCAGACGTTCGACATGGCGCGCAACTGGCCTTCGCGGTCGCGCAGCACGATGATCGGCTCGCCCGAAATCTGCATGGTCAGATAGTCGCCGGGGTTGGGCAGGGCATCGGCGCGGCCCGCGCACAGCCAGTCGCGCGCGAAGATATGCTGCATCTCCTGTTGGGCGAATTCGGGGCTGGTATAGACCGACTTTGGCATCGCCAATGCCTGTTCAAACGGCACGCCGACGTTCTGGCGCAGTTCTTCAAGGGGCGTCAGGGTTGTGTCGTGGCGGGTCATGGCGATGGCTCCGGCTGCGAATGACCATCATGAAAGCATTCGAGGTCTGGCTTGTCATCGCACATTCACGTCGCAGGCGGGATAGTGGGGCGTGAAATTGGCAGAGCGTAGCTTAGCCTTGTCCTAACCTATGCCCGACGCAGGTGGAGACCGAGATGAAGATCGTCAAGCTGGAGACGTTTACCAACCAATATGTCGGCTTTGTCCGCGCCACGGCAGAGGATGGCTCGCAAGGTTGGGGGCAGGTTTCAACCTATCATGCCGATATCACCTGCGAGGTGTTTCATCGTCAGGTGGCGCCTTATGCGCTGGGCACCGATGCCCTTGATTTCGCCGATACGATCCAGCGGATCTATGAAAAGGAACACAAGTTTCCCGGCAGCTATCTGCGCCGTGCGCAGACCGGCCTGGATACCGCCCTTTGGGATCTGCGCGGCAAGGTCGAGGGCAAGCCGGTGGCAAGCCTGATCGGCGGCTCACCGGGCAAAGTGCGCGCTTATGCCAGTTCGATGAAGCGCGACATTACCCCCGAGGACGAGGCGGCACGGTTCCTGCGCCTGCGCGACAAGCATGGGTTTAACGCCTTTAAATGGCGGGTGGGGGCCGAATGCGGGCGCGATCAGGATGAATGGCCGGGCCGGACCGAGGCGGTGGTGCCCGTGGTGTCAAAGGCCTTGGGCGACGGGGTGGACAAGCTGGTCGATGGCAATTCCTGCTATTCGCCAAGGCGCGCAATCGAGGTCGGCAAGCTGCTGGAAGATAACGGCATTGGCCATTTCGAAGAGCCGTGTCCCTATTGGAATTACGACCAGACCGCCGAGGTTCGGGCTGCCCTGAACATCGACGTGGCAGGGGGCGAGCAGGATAATGAATATTCAAGCTGGCAGTTGATGATCGAACACAAGTCCGTCGATATCCTGCAACCCGACATCATGTATCTGGGCGGCATTCACCGCACGCTGGAGGTGTGCCGGATGGGCGCTGCGGCGGGCCTGCCGATCACCCCCCATGCCGCCAACCTGGGGCTGGTGACAATGTGTACCATGCACCTGCTGCGCGCCATTCCCAACCCCGGCAAGTATCTGGAATTCTCGATCGAGGGGCTGGATTACTATCCGTGGCAGGACGGACTGTTCCTCGGCAACCCCTATGACATCGTTGACGGTCATGCGACCGTGAGCGATGCACCAGGTTGGGGGGTGGAGATCAACCCGGAATGGTTGATGAAATCGGCCTACAAGGTATCGGAACTGTAGGTCCTTGCGCCAAAGGTGCGCGCAAGGACGCGCCTTTGGCCTCTCAGGTCTCATAGGGCCATGTCGCCTGACTGAAGACCCCGCCATCGACCCAGATCGTCTGGCCGGTGACAAAGCTGGCGGCGTCCGAGATCAGGAACAGCAGGGGGCCAGCCAGATCCTCTGGCGTGCCGACACGGCGCAGGGGCGTGACCTTGGCCCAGGTGGCGGAATAATCCCCGGCTTCTGCCGCCGTGCGTTCGGTGGCGATGGCGCCGGGCGCGATGCAGTTGACGCGGATGTGGTTCGGCCCCAGCTCGACCGCTGCGACCTTGGTAAACTGCTCGATCCCGCCCTTGGAGGCGGTGTAATCAACCAGTCGGGGAAAGGCCAATTTGTTGCAGCCCGACCCCAGATTGATGATCGAGCCCGGAACCCCCGCCTCGATCATCGCCCTTGCCGCGGCCTTGGTGTTCAGAAAGGTGCCGCGCAGGTTGGTAGCCATCACGCGGTCCCAGTCATCCACCGAAAGATCGACCAGCCGGGACCAGGTTTGAACCCCCGCATTGTTCACCGTTACCGTTGGTGCTCGCCCGGCCCAATCGGCGGCAAGGCTGTGGAACCGGAGCACCGAAGCCTCGTCCCCCGCGTCGCTTTCCACGGCCAGCGCCTGCCGCCCCAGTGCGCGAACCGATGCGACCAGTGCCGCAGCGGCCTCTGCCTGCCCCAGATGGGTGAAAGCGACATCATAGCCCGCCCCGGCAAGCGCGGTGACAAGGCCGCGGCCAATTGCCGAGGGGCCAGCGGTGACAAGGGCAAGCGGCATAGTGTTCCTCCTCAGGCCAGCGCGCGTTCGGCGGCGATGCCAAGGCGCAAAAGACGCTCTTCGCCCATCGCAGCCCCCATCAACGTGATGCCGCAAGACGGTTGCGAGGTGGGCAAGGTCAGCCCACAATTGCCCATCAGGTTGCCGATCCTTGTGTTGCGCAGCGCCAGCAGGTTTTCGCTGACGTAATAGGCATCGTCGGTCATCAGCCGGTTCGCATCGGGCGGCAGGATGGGCGAGGTGGGCAGCAGAACGGCATCGTAACCGGCCACCTTTTCCGCCCAGATCCGGCGCAGGGCATGAAGCCGCCGCCAGCCAGCGACATAATCCTTGGCGGATATGTCGGCGCCTGATCGGAAGCGTTCCAGAATGCGGGGAAACATCTTGTGCGGCGCGGACTCGATGGTGTTCTCCCAAATGCCATAGGCCTCGGCTGTGAACAGGACGGCGGCCAGACGCATTGCCTCGGCCACCTCCGTCACAGGCGCCCTGTCGATCCGTGCCCCGGCGCGCGCCAGCCGCGCCAGCGCATCGTCAAAGCCCATGGCGGGCCGGTCGCGCAGGTCGTCCAGCGCCACCGTTTCCAACACCAGAAGACGGGTGCCCGACAGGCTGGCGCCATTCAGGTCTGCCGCCGGGCGCCCCTCCAACGCAGCCAGGATCAGGGCGCAATCCTCGACCGAATGGGCGATGGGGCCGACCGTGTCGAACAATTCGCACAACGGCACCACGCCTTGCAGCGACAGGCGGCCATGGGTGGTTTTCAGGCCCACAAGGTCGTTCCAGGCTGCCGGAATCCGCACGGATCCGCCCGTATCGGACCCGATGGCCGCCGGTGCCATGCCCCAGGCGACCGAAGCCGCCGCCCCAGAGGACGAGCCACCCGATACCGCCCGCTCATCATTGATGCAGGGCGGTGTGGCGGTCACCGGGTTCAGGCCAAGGCCGGAAAAAGCCAGCTCGGACATATGGGTCTTGCCAAGGCAGACAGTGCCTTCCCGCGTTGCGGCCTCCAGCACCTCGGCATCGCGCGTAGGGATGCGGCCTTTCAGCAAAGCCGACCCGGCCTCGGTCGCCGTGCCTGCGGTGTCGAACAGGTCTTTCCAGGAAAGCGGCACCCCATCCAGCAGCCCCCGGCGCAGGCCAGATTTGGCGCGGGCGGCTGCCCCCATTGCCTCTCCCCGCGCTCGGGCGGGGGTGGTGCGGGCATAGATGCGGGCAGCCAGCGGATGGCCAGCGATCTTGTCCAGAAAAAACTCGGTCAGCTCGACCGGGTTGATCCGGCCTTTGCCAATCTCTCGCCCCAGCTCTGCTGCTGTCATGTTTGACCAGGTAAGTGCCATTGCCTGCCTGCCTTTCGTTCGGGGCATGTGACACCGGGGCCGGGCGATTTGGCAAGCTGGTTCCGGACGCGTTTACCCTTCCTTAACCACGGCAGGTCAATCTGTGGTCATGATCCGCCTTTTGCCCCTGCTGGTTCTTGCCGCCTGTACCGCCTCGCCCGCGCCAGAGTTTTTTGGGGCGCGGAAAGCTGAGGTGACGCGCGATGGCCGGGCCTATTCGGTTTGGTTCACGGATCGGCGGGTCGAGGTTGTACGCCACGGCTATGCCCGGCGGGGCGAGCATGAGGGCATACGCGCTACCATGATCGCATTGATCCCCGAGGTGACAGGGTGCAAGCTGAACGAGCGAACGCTGACGGGAGATTCCGGCGAAATGCGCGGATCAATCCGTTGCGCGCAGAAATAGTTCCCACGCCGCATAGGCCCCGGCGGCCAGGAACAGCATTGCCCAGAAGGGGTCTTGAATCCAGATGAATTCTACCGCGCCCCAGGCAAGGGGCAGGCCCGCGGTCACCCAACGCAGCCAGCGGTGGCGTTGGAAAATCGGATCATCTCGGTCAAGCAATTTGCGCATCAGCGCATGTTAGCGGCAGTCCGTGACATAGGCCAGCCCCGGAATTTTGATGAAATTCATCGCGCTATATGTCAGTCTTGGGGGACGGGAGGAGCCGACATGCCGAAAATCGCCGCCGATTTCACAGGGCAGACCATCATCACCACCTTCGAGATGACACCTGCCACGGCCCATGAGCTGATGGAAAAGCTGCAAGCAGCCTATGACCAGTTCATCCGCATCCAACCCGGTTTTCTGGCGGCGGGACTGCATATGAACGATGCGATGACACGCATCTGCAACTATTCGCAGTGGCGCCGCCGCGAGGATTATCAGGCCATGCTGCGGACGCCCGAAATGCGGACGCGCAACAAGGAAATCGCCGCGCTTTGCAAAGGATTCGAGCCGGTGATGTACGAAGTGGTCGCCAGTTTCTGACGGCCGCCAAACCGGGGCAGGGCGCTGACCCGCCCCATAACCTGAGGAGAAGGCAAGATGGGTATCGAAAGTATCGTCATTCTTCTGATCATCGGGGCCGTGGCCGGTTGGTTGGCCGGGCAGATCGTGTCAGGCTTCGGCTTTGGCCTGATCGGAAATATCGTTGTGGGTATCGTGGGGGCCTTCGTCGCCTCGTTTTTGCTGCCCCGCATCGGGCTGGGGTTTGGCGGCGGCATCCTCGCCTCGATCCTGCATGCAACGATTGGCGCGGTGATTCTGCTGGTGCTGCTGAAAGTCATCAAACGGGCCTGACCACCGCAACGCATAAGGTGGCGGGCCTGCTGGCCCGTCACGCCTGCCCGCGTAGCTACTGAAAGGTTGAACTCCTCCTGATGCGGGTATTGTCGTCTCTTGCGGCGATTTTCGCGGCGCTGCTGCTTTTGGCGCTGATCCGCGCGGACCTGCGCGATTGGATCATGCTGGCTGGTCCCGGTCTTGCCGCCGCCATCATCCTGATTTTTCGCAGCTATTTTCTTGACCCGGCAGAACCAAATGATGCACGGCGTTGGGACCGGCTGCGAAACCCTGTTGACAATACGGTGCTGGTCGATGGGTCGAATGTGATGCATTGGAACGAAAACAAACCCTCTCTGCAAACCTTGCGCTGGGTGCTGGAGGAGTTGCGGCAGCGCGGCTTTAATCCCGGTGTGATTTTTGATGCCAATGCCGGTTACAAGCTGGAAGCGCGATATCTCGACGACGACATTCTGGCGAGAGATCTGGGTCTGCCCGAGGCGCAGGTGCTGGTAGTGCCGAAGGGCACGCCCGCTGATGAATACCTGCTGACCATCGCCCGCAAGCTTCATGCGCGTGTCGTGACCAACGACCGGTTCCGCGATTGGGCCCAACAGTTCCCCGAGGTGCATGAACCGGGTTTTCTGATCCGCGGCGGGGCGCGGCCGGGGCATGTCTGGCTGGACGAAAGGGCAAGGCCGCGACAGCAGGCGTAGGGGTGCACTACCGCCCGCGCCGTTTGTTGCCCCCCCGTTGCCCCGCGCGCCCGGCTGTTGACCGGCCACCGCGTTTGGTGGCTTCCTCCACCGCCTCTTCTATCACCGACTGGCGTGCCAGCGGGTCGTCGTGGACGGTCAGTTCCACGGTTTCCAGCCGCTTGACCTCATCACGCAGCCGCGCCGCCTCTTCAAACTCCAGGTTCTCGGCGGCCTTGCGCATGGCAAGGCGCAGGGCATCCAGATGGGCGGCAAGGTTCTGGCCGATATTGGCTTTTTCGACCTTGGCGGTGACGCGGCTCTGGTCGGTATCACCCTGCCAAAGACCGGCCAGCACGTCTTCGACGTTCTTCTTCACCGTTTGCGGCGTGATGCCATGTTCAAGGTTATAGGCGATCTGCTTTTCGCGCCGCCGGTTGGTCTCGGCCAGTGCGCGCTCCATGCTGCCGGTGATGCGGTCGGCATACATGATCACCCGGCCCTCGGCGTTGCGCGCCGCCCGCCCGATGGTTTGCACCAGAGAGGTTTCGCTGCGCAGAAATCCTTCTTTATCCGCATCCAGAATGGCGACCAGCCCGCATTCGGGAATGTCCAGCCCCTCGCGCAGCAGGTTGATGCCGACGAGCACATCGAACGCCCCCAACCGCAGGTCGCGCAGAATCTCGATCCGCTCGATCGTGTCGATGTCGCTGTGCATATAGCGCACGCGGATGCCCTGTTCGTGCATGTATTCGGTCAGGTCTTCGGCCATCCGCTTGGTCAGGGTGGTGACAAGGGTGCGATAGCCCGCCTTGGCGACCTTCCGCACCTCGTCCAGAAGATCATCGACCTGCATCTCCACGGGCCGGATTTCAACCTGCGGGTCGATCAGGCCGGTGGGGCGGATGACCTGTTCGGTGAACACGCCGCCGGTCTGTTCCAGCTCCCACGCCGCCGGGGTGGCGCTGACAAACACCGACTGGGGCCGCATCGCGTCCCACTCCTCGAACTTCAGGGGGCGGTTGTCCATGCAGGAGGGCAGGCGAAAGCCATGTTCGGCCAGGGTGAACTTGCGGCGAAAGTCGCCTTTGTACATGCCGCCGATCTGGGGAACCGAGACATGCGATTCATCCGCGAAAACGATGGCATTGTCGGGGATGAATTCGAACAGCGTGGGCGGTGGTTCGCCCGGCGCCCGGCCCGTCAGATAGCGGGAATAGTTCTCGATTCCGGCACAGACGCCGGTGGCCTCCAGCATTTCCAGATCGAAGTTGCAGCGTTGCTCCAGCCGCTGCGCCTCCAGCAGTTTGCCCTCGCTGGTCAATTGCTTGAGACGGTGAAACAACTCGTCCTTGATGCCCTTGATCGCCTGTTGCATCGTCGGGCGCGGCGTGACGTAGTGACTATTGGCATAAATGCGGATCTGCTTGAAGTTGTCGGTTTTCGCGCCGGTCAGCGGATCGAACTCGATGATCGCCTCCAACTCCTCACCGAAAAAGGAAAACCGCCAGGCGCGGTCTTCAAGGTGGGCTGGCCAGACCTCGATGCTGTCGCCGCGCACGCGGAAGGTGCCGCGCTGAAAGGCGGCATCCTGGCGGCGGTATTGCTGGGCCACCAGTTCGGCGATGAATTTGCGCTGGTCGTAAAGCTGGCCGACCAGCAGGTCTTGCGTCATCGCCGAATAGGTTTCGACCGAACCGATGCCGTAGATGCAGGACACCGAGGCGACGATGATCACATCATCGCGTTCCAGAAGGGCGCGGGTGGCCGAGTGGCGCATCCGGTCGATCTGTTCGTTGATCTGGGATTCCTTTTCTATGTAGGTGTCGGTCCGCGCCACATAGGCTTCGGGCTGGTAATAGTCGTAGTAGGAAACGAAGTATTCGACCGAGTTGTCGGGAAAGAAGCCCTTGAACTCGCCATAAAGCTGGGCGGCCAGCGTCTTGTTGGGCGCAAGAATGATCGCGGGGCGTTGGGTTTCCTCGATCACCTTGGCCATGGTAAAGGTCTTGCCGGTGCCGGTGGCACCCAGCAGCACCTGATCGCGTTCGCCCGCCTCGACACCCGCCGTCAGTTCGGCAATCGCGGTCGGCTGGTCGCCGGCCGCCTGAAATGGCGTGTGCATGACGAATCGCTTGCCGCCTTCCAGCTTTGGGCGGGTCAGAACTTCGGGACGGGATGACAGGGCATTGGTGTTGTTGTGGGGCATGATGATTCCCTTCGCCCCCAATTTATTCCGTTTTTGTTCCCGTTAAAGGGGGCGGTCGCTGATCCCGCAGAAGGCTTCATTAACGATGATTACCGAATGGCTAATATCGTCTTCTCAATTTTAGCGAAAATTCGCCTACAGATTTCAGCTTTGGGTTGCACGACGGGCTTCGATGCGTCAATCTGACTTGGCAAGCAGCACACTGAAGCTGTCGGTTGGTTGCAGCACACACCCCACCCACACTCCCGCGGCCAACCGACAGCACCTTTCCCTCTAAGGGCAAAGCAAGGCTTGCCAAGTGCTGCGGATTTCGGAATATGCGGGCAGAATGTGACGGAGACATCCATGCGCGCCCGTATCTATCAGCCCGCCCGCAACGCCATGCAATCAGGCACCGGCAAGACGAAGAACTGGGTTCTGGAATATGGCCAATCCTCGGCGCGTGAGGTTGATCCGCTGATGGGTTGGACGGGCTCGGCTGATACCCAAGCCCAGGTGCGGCTGCGGTTTGATACCAAGGAAGAGGCGCTGGCCTATGCCGCCGCCAAGGGGATTGAGGCCGATGTGGCCGAACCCCAGACCCGCAAGGCGAATGTGCGCCCCCGCGGTTATGGCGAAAACTTCGCCACCGACCGCAAGGGCGCCTGGACCCATTAACGCAGCAGCGCCTCGATGTTTTCGGTCGTGGCGTAACCCAGCTTGACGGCGGTCTCCGCGACCGAGGCGTTTTCGGCCAAAGCGGTTTTTGCCACCTTGGCCGCCTTTTCATAGCCGATGTGCGGCACCAGCATGGTTGCCAGAACCAGGCTGTTTTCCAGCATCCCCTCGCATTGCGCCACGTTCGCCTCGATGTCTTTCACGCAGCGTTCGGCCAGAGTGTCCATCGCCTGCATCAGGATGCGCATGGATTGCAGCACGTTCAGAACGATCACCGGCTCGAACGCATTGAGCTGCAACTGCCCGCCCTCGGCTGCCATCGTCACGGTCAGGTCATTACCGATCACCTGAAACGCCACCTGGTTGACCACTTCGGGGATCACCGGGTTGATCTTGCCCGGCATGATCGACGATCCGGCCTGCACCGCAGGCAGGCGGATTTCGTTGAAGCCCGAGCGCGGGCCAGAGGACAAAAGCCGCAGGTCGTTGCAGATCTTCGACAGTTTCACCGCGATGCGCTTCAGCACGCCCGAGAAGGTGACATAGGCGCCGGTATCGGATGAGGCTTCGATCAGGTCGGTCGCCAGTTTCGCGTGCAGGCCCGAAACCTGCGCCAGTTCGGCCACGGCAACCTCGGCATAACCCGAAGGCGTGTTGACCCGCGTGCCGATGGCGGTGCCGCCCAGGTTGACCTCCAGCAGCAGGTTCGACAGGCGGCCGATGATTTCCACATCCTCGGCGATGGTGGTGGCGTAACCGGCGAATTCCTGGCCCAATGTCATCGGCACGGCATCCTGCAACTGGGTGCGGCCGATCTTGCGGATATGGGCAAACGCCTCGGCCCGTTCCTTGAACCGCGCGATCAGGCGGCGCTGGGCGGCGCTGAAGGCATCGCATTGCGACACCATCGCAAGGCGCAGCGCCGTGGGGTACACGTCGTTGGTGGATTGCGAGCGGTTCACATCGTCATTGGGGTGCAGATGGGCATAATCGCCGGGCTTGTAGCCCATCTTCAGCAGGCCAAGGTTGGCGATGACCTCATTGGCATTCATGTTGGTCGAGGTGCCGGCGCCACCCTGAATCATGTCCACCCGGAAGGCATCGTGCCAGCGACCGGCGATGATTTCATCGCAAACCTCCTCGATCACCCGGGCCTTTTCGGCAGACAGCACGCCCAACGACAGGTTCGCCCGCGCGCAGGCCTTTTTCACCCAGGCCAGCGAGCGGATGAATTCCGGGAAATGCGAGAGCGTCAGGCCCGAGATCGGAAAGTTGTCAATCGCGCGCTGGGTGTGAATACCCCACAGGCAGGTGCGGGGAAGGTCCATCGCGCCAAGGCTGTCGGTTTCGTGGCGCATGTCGTGCATCATGGTCTTTGTCCTGTTCGGGCTGCGTTTGGTGAAGGGATGCGCCGGTTCGCCCATCGGGTCCAATGCAAAGACTGCATCGCCTATGCGGGTGTTGGCGCTATCGTCGGCTTCTGCTGATTGACGAACACACCTCTCCCCCGCGGCGGGGGAGGGGGCAGGCGTCTTGCGGCGGTGGTTAGGGTGGCCTAGTGCCCGCCGGCGGCCAGCGCCGACCAGATCTTCTGCATCAGGGGGCTTGCGATACGACGGGGGCGGAAGGCGCAGATGTCCAGCGGCAGTTCCCATTCCGGCCCGCCGACCGGGGTGATCTGGTCACGCGCGGCATCCACCGCGCTTTCGGGCAGCCAACCCACGCCATAGCCCGCCACGATCACCTCTTTCAGCACATCGGTCATGTCGCATTGCACGGCCACGCGATAGGCAGGGGGTGTTTCGGCACGGGCCAGGATATGTTCCACCAATTGCGCGAAATAGGCTCGCTGGGCATAGGCGATCAGGGGAAACGGTGCCTTCGCCGCGCCGGGAAAGGCAAAATCGCCTGCCGTGACGCTGGCATAGGGCAGGAACCGATCCTGCCGCAGAACCAGCTTTTCTTGCGCCGACAGGCTTTCATGTGCGGGGACGATGGGGGAGTCATGGGCCAACAGCAGGTCGGCATCGCCTGCCAGATAGCGGGCCGTCACCTCGGCCGTCGTGCCAACGATCACCGAGAACGAGGTGTTCCGCCCCATCCCAATCACGCCCAGAAGGCGGCGAAAATCGCTGCGTGCCAGCACGGTTGGCATGGCAAGGCGCACCTGGCTCATCACTTCGAACTGGTTGCCGCGGATGGCTGCCCGCGCCTCGATCAGCCGTTCAACCGAAACCTGCGCGCCTTCGCGGAATTGCTCGCCCGCCTCGGTCAGCCGCACGGGCTGAGAGCCCTTCACGACCAGTGCGGTGCCGACCCAATGTTCCAGCGACTGGATGCGGCGCGAGAAGGCCGCTTGCGACAGGTTCTGGTACTCGGCCGCGCGGGTGAAATTCCGCAGCTCGGCGAGGGCCAGAAAATCCTGTAGCCAGCGAACGTCCATTTGGCCTCCGGTCTGCCCGTGGCGTTACGCCTCGGGGATCAGGATTTCGCGCTTGCCCACATGGTTTGCCGTGGTCACGACGCCCTGTTCCTCCATCTGTTCAACCAGACGCGCGGCCTTGTTATAACCGATGCCCAGTTTGCGCTGGATGTAGGAGGTCGAGCATTTGCGATCCTTGGCGACAATCGCCACGGCTTGATCGTAAAGCGCATCCTCACCACCTTCGCCACCGCCAAGGCCCAGAACCGCATCGATATCCGAAGCGGAATCCTCGTCCGGTCCTTCAACCACGCCCGACATATAGCTGGGCGGGCCGAAGGATTTCAGGTGGTTGACGATTTCCTCAACTTCTTCATCCGACACGAACGGCCCGTGGATACGGGAAATCCGCCCACCACCGGCCATGTACAGCATGTCGCCCATGCCCAAAAGCTGCTCGGCCCCCTGTTCGCCAAGGATGGTGCGGCTGTCGATCTTTGATGTCACCTGGAAGGAAATCCGGGTGGGGAAGTTGGCTTTGATCGTGCCGGTGATCACGTCAACCGAAGGACGCTGGGTCGCCATGATCAGGTGGATGCCAGAGGCGCGTGCCATCTGGGCCAGACGCTGGATGCAGGCTTCGATCTCTTTGCCCGCCACCATCATCAGGTCGGCCATCTCGTCAACGATGACCACGATATAGGGCAGGGCGACCGGGGCGAATTCGTCGGTTTCGAAGACCGGCTCGCCGGTGTCTTCATCGAACCCGGTCTGGATGGTGCGCTTGAACATCTCGCCCTTGGACAGCGCCTCACGCACCCGGCCGTTATAGCCTTCGATGTTGCGCACGCCCATCTTGGACATCTTGCGATAACGCTCTTCCATCTCGCCCACGACCCATTTCAGGGCGACGACCGCCTTTTTCGGGTCGGTGACGACGGGCGAGAGCAGATGCGGAATGCCGTCATAGACGGAAAGTTCCAGCATCTTGGGGTCGATCATGATCAACCGGCATTCCTCGGGCGTCAGCTTGTAGAGCAGCGACAGGATCATGGTGTTGATCGCCACCGACTTGCCCGAACCCGTGGTGCCCGCGATCAGAAGGTGGGGCATCTTGGCAAGGTTCGCCACGATCGGGTCGCCGCCGATGTCCTTGCCCAAGGCCAGCGGCAGGCGCAGGTTTGAATCGCCGAAATCGCGGGCGGACAGGATTTCCCGCAGCACGACCTTTTCGCGGTGCGCGTTCGGGAGTTCAATGCCGATGACCGACCGGCCCGGCACTGTGGACACACGGGCTGACAGCGCCGACATGCTGCGCGCAATGTCATCGGCCAGGCCGATCACGCGGCTGGCCTTCAGGCCCGGCGCCGGTTCCAGCTCATACATAGTGACAACCGGGCCGGGGCGAACCGAGACGATCTCGCCCTTCACCCCATAGTCATCCAGCACGTTTTCCANNCCAGCATCCGGGCGTTTTCTTCCAGTGCCTCGTCCGAAAGGGTATGACGCTGAATGCTGGCGGGGCTGGCCAGCAGCGACAGGGGGGGCAGTTCGTAGGTCTGCGAAACCTGATCCTCGAACCGCAGGCGCGGCTGCGCCTCGGCCATGGCCTGACGCGAGGGCGCGGCGGGCTTTTTGACCGGGTGCTGCACCATGGGTTTGCGCGCGTCGGCCACAAGGGCGCGGGGCGTGACGGGCGTGGGGTCGTAGTCGGGCTCCAGATCGGCGCTGTCGGACCAGTCATCCACCGGCTGCCAGTCGTCGGCGCTTTCATCGTCTTCGACATGGGTGAAGACATTGGCGGTGCCAGAGGCCGGGCGAGGTGCGGCGACCGGGGGCACGGCGCGCGACAGGCTTTGCAGAGCGGCATTGGCGGCAGCCATGGCGGCGGCGGTTGCGGCTTCGGTCGCGGGCGTCAGTTGCGCTTGGGCCATGACCGGAGGTTCGGGGCGCAAGCCGGGCACGGTCGGAGTGGCTGCAACGGGGG
>DDEX01000079.1 GCA_002336845.1 Rhodobacteraceae bacterium UBA1943 | reverse complement strand
CCGCATTTCCTGTTCAACACGCTGAACTCCATCGCCGGGCTGATCGAGGAAGGCGCAGATGATCGCGCCGGGCGGATGGTGATGTCGCTGTCAACGTTCCTGCGCACGACCCTGGCGCTAGACCCGATGAGCGACGTCACCCTGGCGGATGAGGTGGCGCTGCAAGGCGATTATCTGGCGATCGAGCGTGAGCGGTTTTCCGACCGCATGGCCCTGCGGATCGACCTGCCGGAGGAGTTGCGGGGCGCGCGGGTGCCCAGCCTGATCCTGCAGCCGCTGATCGAAAATGCCGTCAAACACGGTGTCGGGCGTGCGACAGGGCGGGTCGAGATTTCGCTAAAGGCCCGCCGCGAGGCAAATCGCCTGCGATTGACGGTCGAGAATGACATGCCGATGCAGGACGGCAGCGACCGCGCGGCAGCAGGCACCGGGCTGGGGCTGCGCAATGTTGCCGACCGGCTGCGCGCCCGGTATCAGGAAGCCGGTGTTCTGGAAGCTGGCATTCTGGATGCCGGATCACGCGGCAGACCGGTGGCCGATGAGGCGGCAGCCTTGCCCCAGCGCTATCGGGTGGCGCTTGATCTGCCGTTTCTGACAGGATGAAATGCGCACCGGTACATCTTGCGCCCTGACGGCCCGCTGGCCGGGGGGCTTAGTTGAAAGGTCAGGGGCTGCGACCCCTATCCAAGCCCAGGCGGACCAGTTCTTCATGCGCCCATTTTATGCCAACGCCCTGATACCCCTGACCCTGCTGTCGCTGGCTGTGGTGTCGCCACATCCTGCCCCCGCGCAAACCTCGCCGCTGGGGCCGCTTGAAAGTGCCGCCCGCAGCCAGATCTTGCCGGGCTGGGAAAGCGGCGTGGATGGCGCGTGGTTCATGTTGCGCAACACCAACCAGGACGAAGCCGAGCAGACACTTACGGTGCCCGCCGGACCTGCCCCCGAAACCGGGCGGCGGACCATCGTGCAGGTTTCGGTCAACGCCCGCGAAGCATCGGCTTCGGTCGGCTTGATGGTGCGCAATTCGCAGGCCGGTGCGCTGTGCCTGATGGAGATCACGGCACAGGCGGCGGCCAATCTGTTCTGCGTCGAAGGCGGCAAGACCCGCAGTATCGCCAATCTGGCCAATGCTGCCCGGATGGACGGCAGCGACATGATCGAGATGGTGGATGTGCCGGGCGCCGCGCGGTTCTACCTAAATGGCCAGCAGGTCGGCGATGTCGAAGGATCGCCTGCCTTGGGCGATGAGATCGGCATCATGGCCTATGATCGCGGCACCTTTGGCATTTCAGGGTTCAGCATTGCCAATGTCGCTGCCGCGCCGGCGCAGCAGCCAGAGGCCGGTCAGGGCGGCAGTCAAGGCGGGGGCCAGGGGAATGGCGATGCCCCGACGCTGGCGCAGGTGATGGGCCCCCTGGCCGATGCAATACAGTCCGCAACCTTGCCCGACGGCTGGCAGGCTTATCTGAAAAACGACTGGCTGGTGTTCGAGAATCCGGCCAAGGCTGGTGGAAACTTGATGATCACCATGCCTGCGGGTCCACCCGGCACCGAAGGAAGGCTGACCCGGCTGGCGGTCGGGATCCTGCCCGCCCAGGGCTGGCGGATCGAGGATATGCCGAAATCGGCGGTCGGGCTGGTGATCGACAATCCGCAGGCCAAGGCCACATGCGTGGGCGAAATAACCGGCGCGCGTGATGGGCTGGTGCTGTGCTTTGGCCCTGACGGGTCGTCGCGCGAAATGGGGCGCCTGACGGGCGCCGCACATGGCGACGGCAGCGATACGCTGACGCTGTATGAGGTGCCTGGGCTGGCCGAGTTTGCGCTGAACGGGCAGGTCATCGCCCAGGTCAGCAATGATGCCTCGCAAGGGGCGGATATCGGCGTTCTGGCCTGGGAACGCGGACTGTTTCATGTCGGCGCCTTTTCCATCGGCCCGGCTCAGGGTGGCGGCAGCGCCCCTGCGGGACAGGGTGGTGGGGGCGGTCAACCTTCGGCCAGCCTGCCCATGCCGACCTTTGGCAACGATTCAGTGCGGCTGATTTCGGTTTACCTTGGCCTGACCAATGGCATCTTCATGCATGAATTCGGCCATGCCCTTATCGGAGAGCTGCAACTGCCCTCGACCGGCCCCGAAGAGGATGCCGTCGATATTTTCGCCGCCCTGCGCGTGGTAGAACCGACGATGTATCCCTCGGGCGAGAAAGAGGTCGATCAGATCGGCGCTGGGGTGGCGACCTATGCCGCACTGCAATGGTATTACAGTGGCAAGCTGGGCGAGCAAAGCGGCTCTGTCACCCCGTGGATGGATGAACATACCGCCGATCTCAAGCGGTTCCGCAACGTGTTCTGCGTGCTTTACGGCGGCAATCCGGCCCTGTTTCAGGGCATCGCGCAAGATGTCGGGTTCGACGAACGTACCCTTGACCGCTGTGGCGACGAGTTCACGAAACAGAACCGGGCCTGGCGCACAATTCTCGCCCCCCATACCCGCGTCGGCCAGTGGAGCCCGGAGGGCATGTTGCCCGCCGATGCCCCCGGCCAACCGATTGACGTGGTTTTTGAACCGTCACGCTTTCCTGTCGGCCAGTTCATTTCCGAACGCTTTTCCGATGCGTTGCGCGGTTTTGCCGATGAGTTGGCCAAGACCTATGCCCTGCCGCGGCCGTTGAAGGTGATTTACCGCGACTGCGACCAGTTGAACGCCTGGTATAGCAATGCCGACGCCAGCATTACGATGTGCTACGATCTGTTGCAGAATCTGGCGGTGATGATTTCCGATATCGAGGATGGCCCTTCTGCGGCTGGCAATGCAGCGCCAACATCTGCGGGCGGCGCGGCAGGCGGGGGCACGGGCGGCGGGGCCAGCCCTGCGCCCGCGCAGCCGGTCAGCAATGAACTGGCCGATCTGGGTGTCCCGCCGACCAGTCTCTTGTTCCCTGCCCCCTATCGCGGCCCCACGCCAAACAGCCATACCAAGGCCGAAGTGGTGACGACCGAGGGGCTGGCGCAATTGCTGAACCAAGGCGGTCGCGTGCTGTTGATTGATACCAGTGGCGCAAGCAACACGCTGCCGCAGGCGCTGGCCGTGCCCGATGCGGGGCGAGATGGCAGCGTGACCGACAGCTTTCAACAGGCGCTGTCAAGCTGGTTGCAAGAACAGACCGGCGGTAACGGGCAGGTGCCGATCGTGTTCTTCGGCGCAGGAATGCAGGACAGGTCCAGCTATAACGGGGCGCTGCGTGCCGGGCAGTTGGGCTGGAAGGTCTATTGGTATCGCGGCGGGATCGAGGCCTGGGTCGCCAATGGCCTGCCCCTTGCCCCGGCGCAATAGGCGAGGGCGCTGCGGGTTCGGCCGCTGTACCCCCTTTGTCAAGGATTGCGGGGGCGTTGCCTAACGGGGATCGTGCGAGATTTGCAATCCCTGGCCCCATTGGGGGCCAGAGGGCAACTTTCCGGGAAATCGGCTTATGGCTTCCAGCCCAAACCAAGGCCAAACCCTAGGCGTCCGCCTATCCTGTCGCCGCTGGGGCAACCTGCCAAGGGTCAAGGCTGCGCCTGAGCCTGACCATCCCGGCCAACCCGGGTTCAACGCTTGGCAGTGCAGCTTTTAAGCCAGTTGCGCGCTTTGGAGCCGCTGTGCCATTCGCCCTTGATCACGGCCTTGCCCTTGTAGGTCACGGTATAATCCTGGCGATCCTCGATCGAGCCGATCAGCGCCTTGGTCGAGGGGACCGCAAACAGGATCATCCCCAGATCTTTCGACCACGGGAAAGGGGCCAGAAAGGCCTGAACCGTCTGGTTTTCGCCCGATTGGGTCAGGGTGACCTTGGCTTTCTTGATCCGGGCGACATGGGGAATGGTTGGCCCGAAAAACCCCAGAAAAGTTCCTCCGTCCTTGCCCGCCCAATCCGCCATAAGGACACCACCGCCAAGGGTCAGCCAACTGGCCATGCAGACACCGGCCTTGGCGCGTGCGGGCGAACTGTCGAAATCCCAGCTACCTTCTTTCAGCTTGCGGTAAACCGGATCATTCAAACGCTGCGCCTCGGCTTCAGCCTCGGCCCGCGCAGAAGCGGCGGCGAAATCGGCCCAATCCTGCGCGGAATAATTCATGGGCGGCGGGGTTTCGTAATAGTCATCCTCATAGTAGCCACCGTCGTCATAGCCTACCCCCCCGTCCATCGGGGCGCACCCCTCCCACCCGGCGGTGCCCCCGCCGATCGGATAATAGCCCGGAGGACAATTGCCCTCG
Organism: Rhodobacteraceae bacterium UBA1943; assembly: GCA_002336845.1. Taxonomy (GTDB): domain Bacteria; phylum Pseudomonadota; class Alphaproteobacteria; order Rhodobacterales; family Rhodobacteraceae; genus Fuscibacter. The sequence goes on along the minus strand of DDEX01000079.1, from coordinate 4,022 downwards.
GCCCGGACGTCACTGGCAAAGGCTGCCAGGGCAAGGGTTGTCGAAAGACACAGACGAAGGAAAAGGATCATAAAATAGCCCCGCAGGTTGATGCACTTCGGCAAGGGTAGGACAGCGGCCCGGGCCGGAAAACCTGCCCGACGTACTGGTACATGGCGGCCTGTCTGCGCCGCACCAGTACCTCAGACAGGCATGACAAACGTGCGGCCTGGCGACAGAATCGCACGGGACTCATCGCCTGACCGGCCCATTGCATCACGCTCTTGCGCCATCAGCCCTATCAGCCCCGTCGCTTCCTTGCGGCTGGAAACACCCAAAAGGCGCAAAAGCTGGGACACATGGTTGCGGACAGTGAAATGCGACAGGCCAAGACGGCGGCCAATGTCCTTGTTCGACAGATCCTGCGCCAGAAGTTGCAGGATCTGCCGTTGCCGGGCAGTCATTTCGGCCAGATCGGGGCGGGTTTCGTGCAGGGTGATGCGGCAAGCTGCGGGCAGGTTGCGGCGCAAATGCGCCATGAGGGCGGGCATCTGGGCCGCAGGAAATCCCCCCTCGACCGAAATGGTAAAGCGGACTTTTTGCGAACCGGCCCCGGCCGTGAATTCCGGCATGGAAGGAAAGGAAATTTCTGACATGACCGACATGGCTGGAACCCGTTTTGATGAATGAACCAAGACTACCAACCCGACCTGCCGCTGTTTATCCCCATTTCGCCAGATGGCCTGCCAATGGCGGGTGAAAGGCCCAACTATTCGACGAACGGCGCCATATCGCCGACGAACGGCGGGGCTTGCAGCCGGGCGGCAGGCCCGAAACACTATTGCCACGAAAACAGGAGGCGGGATGTCGGGGTTAAGCGTTCTGGTGGTTGATGACGAACCCTTGGCACGCCGGCGACTAGGCCGGCTCATGTCAAAGCTGGACTGGATCACCCGGATCGACGAGGCGGGCGATGTGCCACAGGCCCGGCAGATGGCCGCTGCTCTGCGCCCAGACATTCTGGTGCTGGACATCCAGATGCCAGGCGGCAGCGGATTTGATGTGCTGGACGGGCTGAACCCTGCGCCGCCCGCCCTGCTGTTTGTGACGGCCTTTGACGATCAGGCGCTGCGGGCTTTCGCCGTCAATGCCATCGATTATGTGACAAAGCCCGTCGATCCGGGCCGCTTTGTTCAGGCCATGGAACGTGCGCGCAAGGCGGCCACACAGCGCGAACAGACCGACCGGCTGGCCGAGATGCAAGAGACGGTGGCCGCGCTGAAACGGGCCCTGTCTGAACGCGGACAACGTGCCGACGAATTCTGGATCCGGGTTCGCGGCGATTACCTGCGGGTGTCACCCGAGGCCGTGCTGCGGTTTCAGGCAGAGCGGGACTATGTTCGCATTCATGTGGCGGGGGCCGATTACCTGCATCAGGAAAGCCTGTCCGCGCTGGAGCGCAGGCTGGACCCGGCCGAATTTGCACGCGTGCATCGCAGCACGATCATCCGGCGCAGCGCGATTGCCCGGGTCAGGCAGCTGCCCTTGGGTGGGCTGGCGGTCGTGCTGACCGACGGGTCAGAGATTCGGGTGGGTCGTACCTATCTGACCGCCTTTCGCGCCGGGTTGGCGCGGCAGGCGCCCTGACGGATGGCTCAGGGCAACGGGTCAAAGGTGCTGAGGGTATAACCGTCGGTGCCCTCGGCCGTCAGGGTGCCGCCGTCGCAGGTGCGGCTGCGGGTCTGATAGCTGTGGCTGGTTTCCACCTGCTTCAGGGCCGGATCGGCCTTTCCCGCATGAAACCACAGCGTCGAGTCGTAGCGGGCCTTGGTGGCGGCAGTCGAAACCACACCCACGGTTTCCAGCGTAACTTCGCGGATCAGGCCGCTGGCATCGGTCTGGCGGGCCATGACCTGGGCCTGATCTTCGCGGGCATAGTCTTCCAGCCGGGCAAGGCAGGCGGCAAAGTCAGGAAAGGTTTCGGTGACGGGCAGGACGGGCAGCGTGCCGCCAGCCGTGACGCTGCCTGAAACAGCCAGCCAAAACACGATACCGGGCGCGATCAGGCGCCAGAGCTTCACGAAACTCATGTCAGATCCTTCCTGTCCGTCACGGCAGAAGGTTCGCCGAAGATGGCCGCGCGTCAATCGCTCACGGGGCACTGGTGCAGGATGGATCATCGGGATGCGGGACCTTCGCCAACGCCGAATGGTGGCTAAGGCGGGTGTGGTCCACCGTGACGGCCGTCGGCCGCAGGCATTCACTCGGTATGTTCCCGTTGCATGGCGGGTCGCGACCGGCTGGCCACGCCCGAAGGTTGAGCCTGCAAGACGCCTCGCAAGCCCGGCGCACCACAAAGGAAGAGGGCGGAATGATTTCATGATGCCATCCACACCCTGATTCATGCGCGGGCGCCTGACAACTGAGGCCGTCTTTACGCGTTGCTTACGCCCCGCCACGGTCTTCGACATGGATTACACGCGCGACCAGAGGGCAAAGTCAGCCGATCGGAAGCGGAGACACCCATGCCCGACCTTCTTTATCTGTCGCTGTCACTCGCGGCATTCGGCGGCTTTGCCGTCCTGATCCGCGTTCTCGGCCGCCTGTGAGGACACCATGCTAGACATCATCCTTGGCCTTGCCGTTGCGGCGGGGCTTTTCATCTATCTCGGCGTGGCGCTGATCGCCCCCGAGCGGTTCTGAGGGCACCGCGATGACCCTGATTTCCTATCTGCTTTACTTCGCGGTCCTGACCGGATTGGCCCTTGGCCTTGCCCAATGGATGCAGCGGGTTTTCGAAGGCCGGGCCCCGGTGCTCACGCGCGTGGATCGCGCGATCCTGCGGGCCGCTGGTGTGAATACCGACCGCCAGATGAACTGGCGTTCTTATGCAACGGCTGTATTGACCTTCAACCTGGCAGGATTTGTGCTGCTGTATGCGCTGCTGCGGTTGCAGGGCCACCTGCCGTTGAACCCGGATGGAATTGGCGCGATGTCGCCCGACCTCGCCTTCAACACCGCGATGAGCTTTGTCACCAATACCAACTGGCAGGCCTATTCCGGCGAGGCGCAACTGTCTTACCTTAGCCAGATGGCCGGGCTGACGGTGCAGAACTTTGTCTCTGCCGCCAGCGGCATGGCGGTGGGGGTTGCAGTCATTCGCGGTTTTGCCGGGCCAAAGGATGGCGGTCTTGGCAATTTCTGGGCCGACATGACACGCGCCACGCTTTGGGTGCTGTTGCCGCTGTCGATCATGCTGGCGCTGTTTCTGGCGGCTGAAGGCGTTCCGCAGACGCTGCTGGGTGCGGTTCATGCCACCGGCCTTGAAGGCACCGACCAGATCATTCCGCGCGGGCCTGCTGCGGCGCAGATTGCCATCAAGCAACTGGGCACCAACGGCGGCGGATTTTTCGGTGTCAACTCGGCCCATCCGTTCGAGAACCCGACCGTCGCCTCGGACCTGGCGCAATGTCTGTCGATCCTGCTGATCCCGGTCGCGTTCTGCTTTCTGTTCGGACGCATGGCCGGAGATAAACGGCAGGGCTGGGCGATCTTTGCCGCCATGGCGCTGATGTTCGTGGCGGGGCTGGCGGTCATCCACCTTTACGAGGCCGCAGGCAACCCCGCATTGGGCCTTGGCGCCAACATGGAAGGCAAAGAGACGCGGTTTGGCCCCATGCTGTCCTCGCTGTGGGCGGCTTCGACCACCGCCGCCTCGAACGGGTCGGTCAATGCCATGCACGACAGCTTCATGCCGCTTTCCGGGCTGGTGATGCTGGTCTTTATGCAGGTGGGCGAGGTGATCTTTGGCGGCGTCGGCTCTGGCCTTTACGGGATGCTGCTTTATGCCATCCTCGCGGTGTTTCTGGCCGGGCTGATGGTGGGGCGCACACCGGAATATCTGGGGCGCAAGATCGAGGCACGCGAGGTTACGCTGGCTGTCATTGCCTTTTTGTCGATGCCGGTGGGCATTCTGATCGTCGGGGCCTTTGCCGCAACCCTGCCCGCTGCGCTGGCTGCCGTGCAAGACCCCGGCCCGCATG
>DDEX01000113.1 GCA_002336845.1 Rhodobacteraceae bacterium UBA1943 | reverse complement strand
TTCATGGCGCGCCCTCCTCTGGCTGGGCTGGGACCATAACGGCGCTGCGGTTGCAAACAAAGCGGAATCCCGCAACTTTGCAAAATATTGGCAGTCAATAAATTGCAAATTGAATACTCGCAAATTCGGCGCTGTTTCCATTTCTGCGGCCAACGGTTATTCCAGCGCCAGCGAAACAGGAGCATCTCATGCCCGCAGTCCCAGTCCCCGTTCTGACCATCGGTCTTTTGCTGGCCTCGAACATCTTCATGACNNGCATCGGCTATGGCCATTTCAACGCAGCACAACTCAAGACCATTCAAGAGGTCATCACCCTGTCGGTCTTTGCCGTTTTTTCCTGGCTCTACCTGAAAGAGCCGATGTCCTGGAACCACCTGGTCGGATTTGCCTTCATTGCCGCCGGTGCATTCTTCATCTTTCACAAGTGGGCTTGACGGCACGCCTTTGCAAAGCCAATCGTGACTTTGCAAAGGGGGCGCAATGGCAACGCAAAAACTCTACGCAGGAGCAAAGCTGCGCGAACTGCGCGGGCGGCTGGGGCTGACCCAGCGGGTTTTTTCCGACAAGCTTGGCGTTTCGTTGCCGTATCTGAACCAGATGGAAAACAACCATCGCCCGGTATCGGCGGGCGTGGTTCTGGCGCTGGCGCAAGAGTTCGGGCNNAACCAGATGGAGAACAACCACCGCCCGGTTTCGGCCTCGGTTGTGCTGGCGCTGGCGCAAGAGTTCGGGCTGGACGTCACGGAACTGACCGTCGGCGAAGGCGAGCGGCTGGTCAGCGACATGCGTGAGGCGCTGGCCGATCCGGTTTTCGCCAAGGCAGCCCCGCCGCTGGCTGACCTGCGGCTGGCCGCGTCAAACGCCCCTGCACTGGCCCGCGCCTTCCTGGACCTGCACCGCGCCTATCGGCAAACCCACGAACGGCTGGCCTCGCTGGACGAGGCATTGGGGCGAGAGGATGCTTCGTTGCGGTCATCGCCCTGGGAAGAGGTGCGCGACTTCTTTCACTATTGCGATAATTACATAGATGCCATCGACCGCGTGGCGGAACATTTCATATCAAGCGCAGGCACCAGAAAAGACGTGCTTTTCACCGCTGCCGATGCCTTGCGCAAGCGCGGAATCGATGTGCAGTTTTCCGATAATGGCCCGCTGCGCGCCTTCAACGCCGCGCAAAAGCGGCTGGACCTGTCGTCGCGCGCCGCAACCCCGACCCAGCGGTTCCAACTGCTGTATCAGGTCGCCCTGCAAACCCAAAACGAGTTGCTGGAGGCGACGCTGGACCTCGCCCGCTTCGCAACGCCAGAAGCGCGAGACATCGCCAAGATTGGCCTTGCCAATTACTTCGCGGGGGCTGCTCTGATGCCCTATCGGGCCTTTCTCGATGCCGCACAGGCAACCCGCCACGATCTGGAGCGGCTGTCAGACATGTTCGGTGCCAGTATAGAACAGGTGGCCCACCGGCTTTCCACCCTGCAACGCCCCGGTGCCAAGGGCGTGCCTTTCTTTTTCGTGCGCGTCGATCAGGCGGGCACGATCACCAAGCGGCATTCGGCAACCCGCTTGCAATTTGCCCGTTTTGGCGGCGCCTGCCCGCTGTGGAACGTGCATCGCGCCTTTGAAACGCCCGGTCAGTTCCTGCGGCAACTGGCCGAAACCCCTGACGGTGTTCGCTATTTTTGCCTGTCGCGCGATGTGACCAAACCCGGCGGCGCGTTTCTGGCGCCCGTGCGTCGCTATGCCATCGGTCTGGGTTGCGAGGTAACGCACGCCCCGAGCCTGGTTTATGCCGACGGCCTCGACCTGAAGGGCCGGTTTGAACCCATCGGCATTTCCTGCCGGATATGCGAACGGCGGGACTGCCACCAAAGGTCCGTCCCGCCGCTGGAGCGTCGGCTGAAGGTCGATCCCGACAGGCGCGGCCTTCTGCCTTATGACATTGCAGACTAGTCGCGCAGCATCCGGGCGATTTCATCCTTGATATGGCTGCGCTGTTTGCGAAGCGCCGCCTCCTCCGCCTCGGACAGCAAGTCGATGCGCGTCTCGGACCGATGCACCTTGTCGTTCACGGCGTCATATTCAGTCAACAGCTTGGCGAAATGGGCGTTCGAAACCTTCAGCGCGCTCAGCTTGACGGTCTCGCCGGGAAATTCGGCTTGCAGGGTGTGAGGGGTGTTCGACATCGGCGTCTCCTTCTTTGCCCGCCCATTATACTCCCGCCCGAAATGCTGACTTTGACGCGGATCAAATCAACGTTGAGATGTCCGCCAGTTCGGGTTGATCACCGGCTCCTGGTTCGATTTTGGCAGGCGGCGGCCAAGAATATGGTCGGCGGCCTTCTCGCCCGTCATGATTGACGGACCGTTCAGGTTGCCATTCGTCACCTGCGGGAAGATCGACGAATCGGCAACCCGCAGCCCTTCGACCCCGATCACCCGGCATTCCGGGTCAACCACCGCCATCGGGTCATCAGCCCGGCCCATGCGGCAGGTGCCGCAGGGGTGATAGGCACTTTCAACATGCTCTTTCAAAAATGCGTCCAGATCCGCATCAGATTGCAGGTCAGATCCCGGCTGAATTTCACTTTTCACATATGGCTGCATCGCAGGCTGGCCGAACACCTCGCGCGTGAGGCGAATGCAGCGGCGGAACTCATCCCAGTCATCGGGGTGCGACATATAGTTGAACAGGATCTTCGGCGCCTCGGCCGGATCAGCGGAACGCAGGGTAACGGCACCCCGCGATTTCGACCGCATCGGACCGACATGCACCTGAAAGCCATGCCCCCCCGCCGCCGCCTTGCCGTCATAGCGCACGGCGATGGGCAGGAAGTGATATTCGATGTCGGGATACTCAATCCCCTCGCGCGTGCGGATAAAGGCGCAGGCCTCGAACTGGTTCGACGCCCCAAGCCCGGTCTTGGTGAACAGCCATTGCGCCCCCACCAGCGCCTTGCCCCAGAGGTTCCAGTATTTATACAGCGTCACCGGCTTAGCCGATTGATATTGCATATATATTTCAAGGTGATCTTGCAGGTTCTGCCCCACGCCGGGACGATCGGCGACCACCGGAATCCCCATTTCGGACAAATGTGCAGCAGGCCCGATGCCCGACAGCATCAGGATCTTGGGTGAGTTGATCGACGACGCCGCCACGATCACCTCTTGGCTGGCGCGGATCACCTCGATCTTGCCGCCGCGCGACACTTCGACCCCGACCGCACGGCCATTCTCGATCACGACCTTGCGGGCGAATGCGCGAACCAGTTGCACGTTCGGGCGCTTGAGTGCCGGGCGCAGATAGGCATTGGCGGCGGACCAACGGCGCCCCTTCCAGATCGTCGCCTCCATCGCGCCGAATCCCTCTTGCGCCGCCCCGTTATAGTCGGCGGTGGTGGGGTATCCGGCCTGTTGCCCGGCCTTGATGAAAGCGTTGAACAGCGGGTTCTTTCGCGGCCCACGGGTGATGTGCAGCGGGCCATCGGTGCCACGCCATTCGGCATCACCCGTATCGCCGTGCCAGCTTTCCATCCGCTTGAAATAGGGCAAGACGTCGGCGAAGGACCAACCCTGCGCCCCCATCTCTTGCCAGGTGTCATAATCCTTTGCGTGGCCGCGCACATAGACCATGCCGTTGATGCTGGACGACCCGCCAATCACCTTGCCGCGCGGTGTCGCCAGACGGCGGCCGCCCAAATAGGGTTCTGGTTCCGACTGAAAGCCCCAGTCGTAGATGCCCATGTTCATCGGGTAACTCAGTGCCGCAGGCATCTGGATGAACGGACCCGCATCGGTGCCGCCCTGCTCGATCACCACAACCGTCTTGCCCGCCTCACCCAGCCGGTAAGCCATGGCCGACCCGGCCGAGCCGGACCCGATGATCACATAATCCGCCGTCATGTCGCGCACCGCTGACGCGGCCCCCGTCCTGTGGGCCAAGGCCCTGTTATTTCAGATGATTCAGTAAGGTGCGTCCACCGGCCCCATGCCGACATAGACGCTTTTGACCTGACTGTAGTGTTCAATGGCCGCATGGCCGTTTTCACGCCCGACGCCCGAGTTTTTCGAGCCACCAAAGGGCATTTCAACCGGGGTCAGGTTATAGGCGTTGATCCAGCAGGTGCCCGCCTGAAGGGCTGCGATCACCCGATGCGCGCGCGCCATATCGGCGGTAAACACTCCCGCCGCCAGGCCGAAGTCGGTGGCATTGGCGCGGGCCACCACCTCTTCTTCTGCGTCGAAATCCAGGACTGCCATCACCGGGCCAAAGATCTCCTCACGCGCAATCGTCATCCCGTCAGTCACATCGGCAAAGACCGTGGGCTGCACATAATAGCCGGTGTTCAAGCTGGCACGGCCGCCGCCCGTCACCAGCCGCGCGCCCTCGGCCTTGCCCGCCGCGATATAGCCCAGCACCTTTTCAAGCTGCGTCGCGTTGACCAGCGGGCCCATCTGGGTCGCCTCATCCAGCGGATCGCCCAGAAGGATCGCCTTGGTCCGCTCGGCCAGACGGGACAGGAACCGCTCCTTGATGCCCTTTTGCACGAAAACCCGCGTACCGTTCGAACAAACCTGCCCGGCGGAATAGAAATTCGCCATCATCGCGGCACCCACGGCGTCCTCGACGCTGGCATCGTCAAAGATGACCAAGGGCGACTTGCCGCCCAGTTCCATCGTCACATGGCGCATTCCGGCGGCGGCGGCGGCATAGACCTTTTGCCCCGTCGGCACCGATCCGGTCAGCGATACCTTGTCCACGCGCGGGTCGGTGACCAGCGCACCACCCACCGCTCCCCTGCCCTGCACCACGTTGAACAGGCCCGCAGGCAGACCGGCCTCGATATAGATCTCGGCCAGTTGCAGCGCACCAAGCGGCGTGACTTCGGACGGCTTGAACACCATGGCATTGCCCAAGGCCAGCGCCGGGGCCGATTTCCAGCAAGCGATCTGGCTGGGGTAATTCCACGCACCGATGCCGACGCAGACGCCCAAGGGTTCGCGAATCGTATAGGCGAAATCGCGGCCAAGCGGGATGGTTTCGCCGGTGACCGAGGGGATCAGGCCCGCGAAATACTCCAGACAATCGGCGCCCGAAGGCCAGTCGGCCACCAGCGTTTCCTGAATCGGCTTGCCGGTATCCAGGGTCTCCAGCCGGGCCAGTGCGGGGTTGCGGTCGCGGATGATGTCAGCGGCGCGGCGCAGGATGCGGGCACGCTCGACCGGGCGGGTCGCGGCCCAGGCGGCTTGTGCTGCGCGGGCGGTGGAGAGCGCAGCCTCGACCACGGCAGGGGTCGCCTCATGCACGACGGCGATCACCTCGCCCGTGGCGGGATAGATCACCTCGATCGGCGCGCCCGCCTTGTCCTCGACATAGGCGCCATTCACGAAATGGCTGGCCTTGGGTTGCGCCTGCATCAGCGGACCTCTTTCAGTTGAATGTTCAGGTAATCCAGCGCAACGCCCACCGCCGCGGCACTGTCTGGCGGGCCGGATTTCAGCACTTCGCGCAGGTAAAGCCCGTCGATCAGTGCCCCCAGCCCGTCAGCCACCGCCTCGGCCCGCGCTCCGGCCAAGGGGCGCAGGCCGACCAGCAGGTTCGACCGCAAGCGGCGCTGATACACCGCCAGCAGGCGCTTGGCCTCTGGCACGGTCTGCGCCAGAACCCAGAAGTTCAGCCAGGCGCTGATTGCCTCTCGGCGAAAGTTGCCCGGGCTGAAACTGGCACGCAGCACCGCCTTGATCCGGCCTTCTGCCCCCTCGGCATGGGCAAGCGCACCGCGCACCTCGGCCCCGTAAAGCGTGAGGATGTGGCGCATCGCAGCCAGGAAGATGTCTTCCTTGGAGCCGAAATAGTGGTGCGCCAGCGCGCTGGACATGCCCGCCCGCTTGGCGATCTGGCTGACGGTCACGTCCAGGGAACCGGCCCGCCCGATCTCGACGATCGTGGCTTTGACCAGTGCCGCCTTTCGGATAGGCTCCATCCCAAGCTTCGGCATGTCGGAAAACCTGCAAAATACTTCTTGCTTTTTTCAGCCTGTCGTAAGTTTATTGACTCGTCAATCAACAAAAAACAGGGAGCCTAACATGAACCTTCGTTCCGCGCTGCTGACCGGCGCTGTCGCCTTCGCCTTTGCAGGCTCTGCCCATGCGGCAGGCTGCGACAAGATCACCTTCTCGGACGTCGGCTGGACCGACATCACCGCCACCACCGCCGCGACCACGCTGGTACTGGAGGCATTGGGCTATGAAACCGAAACCCAGGTGCTGGGCGTTCCGGTCACCTATGAAGGCCTGGCCAAGGGTGACATCGACGTATTCCTGGGAAACTGGATGCCCACGATGGAATCGAACATCGCGCCTTACCGCGAGGCAAAAACCGTCGATACCGTGCGCGCCAACCTTGAAGGCGCCAAATACACGCTGGCCACCAACGCCAAAGGCGCTGAGCTGGGCATCAAGGATTTCAAGGACATCGCGCCCCACGCGGCCGATCTGGAAAACCACATCTACGGCATCGAGGCCGGGAATGACGGCAACAAGCTGATCCTCGACATGATCGACAAGGATGCCTTTGGCCTGAAAGCCGCCGGGGTCGATCTGGTCGAAAGCTCGGAACAGGGGATGCTGGCACAGGTTGCCCGCTCTGACAGCGAAGGCATGGCCATCGTCTTCCTGGGCTGGGAACCCCACCCGATGAACGCCAACTTCAAGATGACCTATCTGACCGGCGGCGATGACTATTTTGGCCCGAACTTCGGCGGGGCAACGGTTTATACCAACACCCGCGCCGGCTATGCCACCGAATGCCCGAACCAGGGCAAGCTGTTGTCGAACCTCGTCTTCTCGTTGGGGATGGAGAACGAGATCATGGGCGCCATCCTGAACGACGGCACTGATGCGCGCGAAGCGGCCAAGACCTGGCTGGCCGCGCACCCCGATGCCTGGAAGCCCTGGCTGGACGGCGTGACCACCAAGGACGGCGGCGATGCTGTCGCGGCGGTCGAAGCGGCGCTGAAGTAAGCCATTTGAAGGCCCCGGGCACGCTCGGGGCCTTTTCATATCCAAAGGGGCGGTGGCATGGACTGGCTGACGGCATACAAGATTCCCATCGGCGCATGGGCAAAGGTGATTTTCGACTGGATGAAGGCCAATCTGGGGCCGCTGTTCGATGCGATCTCAACGGTACTGGAGGGGCTGATCGCCGGTATCCTCTGGCTGTTGCAAGCTCCGCCTGCCTTGGTCGTGATTGCGGTGTTCATTGCGCTGACCTGGTATCTGCAACGCAACTGGAAGATCTGCCTCGGCATCTTCCTTGGATTCCTTTTCATCCTGAACCAAGGCTACTGGAAAGAAACAACCGAAAGCCTGACGCTGATTCTGGCGGCCTGCGTCGTCTGTATGGGCGTGGGCGTGCCGGTCGGCATTGCTGCCGCCCACCGCCCCCGTCTTTACGCGGCTATGAGCCCGGTTCTTGACCTGATGCAGACCCTGCCGACCTTTGTCTATCTGATCCCGGCCATCGTCTTTTTCGGCCTCGGCATGGTGCCCGGCCTGATCGCGACCGTGATCTTCGTGCTGCCTGCGCCGATTCGCCTGACACAACTGGGCGTCTCATCCACCCCCGTCGCGCTGGTCGAGGCGGCAACCGCCTTTGGCGCCACCCCCTGGCAAAAACTGTGGAAGGTGGAACTCCCCTGGGCCTTGCCACAGATCATGGCGGGCCTGAACCAGACCATCATGCTGTCACTGTCGATGGTCGTCATCTCGGCCATGGTGGGGGCGAACGGCCTTGGCATCCCGGTGATGCGCGCCCTGCAATCGGTGAATGCCGCCAAGGGCTTTGAATCCGGCTTCGTCATCGTCGTCGTCGCCATCATTCTGGACCGCATGTTGCGCCGCGAGGTGAAGTGATGACCACCGCTGTCGAATTTGATCGTGTTTCCATCGTCTTTGGCGACAACCCCGACCGCGCCCTGCCCCTGATGGATCGCGGCCTGTCACGGGGCGAGGTGCAGACCCAGACCGGCCAGATTCTGGGCGTGCATGACTGTGACCTGAAGGTGGCCGAGGGCGAGATTCTGGTGCTGATGGGCCTTTCCGGTTCCGGCAAATCCACCCTGCTGCGCGGCGTCAACGCCCTGAACCCCGTGGTGCGGGGCGAGGTGCGGGTGAACGACGGCAACAAGATGGTGTCGGTCACCAAGGCCCCCCCCGAAACCCTGCGCCGCTTGCGCCTGTCGCGTATCGCCATGGTGTTTCAGCAATTCGGCCTGCTGCCCTGGCGCACCGTGCGCGAAAATGTCGGGCTGGGGTTGGAACTGGCAGGCATGACGCCCGAGCAGCGCAAGCCTATGGTCGATGAGCAATTGGAGCTGGTGAACCTGACGCCTGCCGCCGAACGGAAGGTGGGCGAGTTGTCGGGCGGCATGCAACAACGTGTAGGTCTGGCCCGCGCCTTTGTAACCAAGGCGCCCATCCTCTTGATGGACGAGCCCTTTTCGGCGCTTGACCCGCTGATCCGCACCAAGTTGCAGGACGAGTTGCTGGACCTGCAAGCCAAGCTGAAAAAGACCATCATCTTCGTCAGCCATGATCTGGATGAGGCCTTCAAGATCGGCAACCGCATCGCGCTGATGGAAGGTGGGCGCATCGTGCAATGCGGCACCGCGCGCGAGATCATCGCCAACCCGGTTTCGGACTATGTGGCGGATTTCGTGGCCCATATGAACCCCTTGGGCGTTCTGACAGCCAGCGATGTGATGTCGCGCGATGACCTGTCGGCGGACCGCGCGGTAGATGCGGAAACCCCGGTTCGGCAGGTGATGGAGATGCTGCGCGATGGCACTGCCACACTTGCGGTCACTGCGAATGGCGCGCGCATCGGCTCTATCCGGGCGACCGATCTGCTGACGAAACTGCTGGACCCGCGCGGCGCGGCCTAGTTGGCCGCCCCCTCGTCCGTTTGCCCCTCGTCGGTCTGGCCTTCACCGGTCTGGCCGTCTTCATCCAGCATGCGGGTAAAGGCGTGTTCGGTGCCCGTCGCCACATCCTGAACCACAAGGTGGCCGTCATCGGCCGCCTTGATGCGCCAGCAGACGTCTTCGGGCCGATCGCCGTCATAGCGTTTCAGCGACAGGACCATGCCGCCCTGATCCACTCCGTCGGCGCAGGCTGTGCCCGGGGCGATCTGGAAACTGTCCGACATCTCGCCGTCCTTGTAATCCAGCCAGTCCAGCCCGATCACCGAAACTTGCTGGCTGCCATCAGCCGACCGCCAGTCGCCTTGCAGGGCCCGCAGCGTGGCCTCGAACGGATCGGCTGAAACCGGCTCCATCTTGGTCAGGACCAGATCGGACGAGGTTTCGCCCGTATCCTCCACCTGCCCCTCGAAACGCACCGCGCCCATCAGTGGCAGGGCCGAAAGCGCATCGAACAATCCCGGGGCGCTGCCGCCATCCTCGCCCACCGCATAACTGAACCCGACGGCCCCGATATAGCAGTAGATCGGGTCGCCCTCGGCGTCGCAGCCGGTGAAGTACCCCCTTCCCGATACGGGCTTGCCCTCGGCAAAGGCGGACAGGGGCACAATCAACAGGAGAACCGCAACAGCGGCACGGGCCAGCATGGAACACTCCGCAAGCAGGAATCGTGCCGCCATCCTAGTCGGCCCGCCGCCTCCTGTCAGCGGGGCCGCGCGTCAAACCTTTGCGACCTTGGCAGACTTGGGCTTGGCAGCGGCCTTTGCCTTTGGCGCTGCCTTCGGCTTCGCTGCCGCCTTGGGCTTGGAGGTGGTTTTCGTGGCTGCCTTTTTTGCCTTGCCGCCCTTGCCCGCCTTTTCGGCGATCAGAACCAGCGCCTCTTCCAGCGTCACGCTTTCAGGGGCCAGGTCCTTGGGCAGGGTCGCGTTGACCTTCTCCCATTTGACATAAGGCCCATAGCGGCCCGGCATCACCTGCACCTCACCGCCATCGGGATGGGTGCCCAGCACCTTCAACGGCCCGGCAGGTGCGGCCCGCCCCGCTCCGCGCGAGGCCTTTTGCGCCAGAACCTCGACCGCGCGGTTCATGCCAATGGTGAAGACCTCTTCGACATCCGGCAGGTTGGCATAGGTGCTGTTGTGCTTCACGAACGGCCCAAAGCGGCCAATCCCGGCCTCGACCAGCGCGCCATCGTCAGGGTGCTGGCCAATCGCACGCGGCAGACCCAGCAAGTCCAGCGCGCGCTCCAGCGTCAGCGCCTCGGGCGCCCAGCCCTTCGGCAGGCTGGCGCGGTCGGGCTTGGGGATCGCCTCGGTCGCCTCGCCGCGTTGCACATAGGGGCCGAACCGGCCAGAGCGCAGGGAAATCGGATTGCCGTTCTCATCCTGCCCCAGAATCTTGCCATCGACCGAGGACATCCCGCTGTCCTCCGCCACCGAAATCGGCCGGGTATAGCGGCATTCCGGGTAATTGCCGCAGCCGATGAAGGCCCCGCCGGAACGGGCGGTTTTCAGGTGCAGGCGGCCATTGCCGCAAACCGGACAAATGCGCGGGTCACCCCCATCCGCGCGCGGCGGATAAAGATGCGGCGACAGGAAATCATCAATCTTGTCCAGCACTTCGGTAATGCGCAGGTCGGCGGTTTCCGCCACGGCGGCCGAGAAGTCGCGCCAGAAGCGGCGCAGAACCTCCAGATATTCCCGCTCGCCCGCCGACACGTCATCAAGTTCGGATTCCAGTTCGGCGGTGAAATCGTATTCCACATAGCGGCGGAAAAAGTTGGTCAGGAAGGCCGTGACCAGTCGCCCCTTGTCCTCGGGGAACAGGCGGTTCTTGTCTTTGCGCACATATTCCCGGTCCACGATCGTCGTCAGGATCGAGGCATAGGTCGATGGCCGGCCGATGCCCAGTTCTTCCATGCGCTTCACCAAGGTCGCCTCGGTGTAACGCGGCGGCGGCTGGGTAAAGCTCTGGCTGGCCAGAACCGCGCCCTCGACCGACAGGACGGCGGCGTCAGAGCGGCGGAAGCCGTCCCTGGAAATCGCTTCGAAGACGGCGTCCGACTTGGCGGCGACCTTGTCGAACACCGGCGTCAGCGCCCCCTTGGCCAGCGCCGCCGGTTCGCCCTGCATCACCTGCGGCAGGCGGCCCTCGTCCTCATCCTCATCATCGCGGCCCTGATCGTAGATTTTCAGGAAGCCATCGAACAACACCACCTGACCGTTGGCGCGCAGGCCCACCTGACCATCGGGGCTGGCCACATCCACCGTGGTGCGTTCCAGCCGCGCCGCCGCCATCTGGCTGGCCAGCGTGCGCTTCCAGATCAGGTCGTAAAGTTTGCGCTGATCCTCCTCGACCCGCAGCTTTTCGGGCGAGGCGGCCATGTCAGTCGGGCGAATGCACTCATGTGCCTCTTGCGCGTTCTTGGCCTTGTTCTTGTACATTCGCGGGCTGTCCGGAACGTAGGGCTTGCCAAAGCGCCGCTCGATTTCCGCCCGCGCGGCCATCACCGCCTCGGGCGCCATGTCGATGCCGTCGGTCCGCATATAGGTGATGTGCCCGGCCTCGTACAAACGCTGTGCGGCGTTCATCGTCTGCTTGGCGCCCATGCCGTATTTGCGGCTGGCCTCCTGTTGCAGGGTCGAGGTCATGAAGGGCGGCCAGGGGTTGCGGCTGGCGGGCTTCGATTCCACCCCCGTCACCACCAAAGTGCGGGAGGTGACAGCGTGAACCGCAATCTCCGCCGCCTCGACATTCGGAATGTCGAACTTTTGCAACTTCTTGCCGCCCAGAACGACAAGCTGCGCCTCATATTCCTGCCCGCGTGGGGTGATCAGTTGCGCCTTCACCGTCCAGTATTCCTGCGCGCGAAACGCCTCGATCTCCATCTCGCGCTCAACGATCAACCGCAGGCAGACCGATTGCACCCGGCCCGCACTGCGGGCACCGGGCAGCTTGCGCCAGAGGACCGGCGACAGGGTGAAACCCACCAGATAATCCAGCGCGCGGCGGGCCAGATAGGCCTCGACCAGCGGGGTGTCGATCTCGCGCGGTTCCTGCATCGCCTTGGTGACGGCATCCTTGGTGATGGCGTTAAAGGTGACGCGGGAAACCTTTTTGCCCTTTTTCAGGCTGCTGGCCAGCGCCTCTTTCAGGTGCCACGAAATCGCCTCGCCCTCACGATCAGGGTCGGTGGCAAGGATCAACTGATCGTCGGTCTTCAGCGCCTCGGCAATCGCCTTCACATGCTTGCGACTTTCGGCGGCCACCTCCCAGGTCATGCCGAAATCATGCTCGGTATCGACCGAGCCATCCTTGGCCGGCAGGTCGCGCACATGACCATAGCTGGCCAGAACCGTATAGTCCGGGCCAAGATATTTGTTGATTGTCTTGGCCTTGGCCGGGGATTCCACAACGACGACGGGCATGAGCGGCTTTTCTTGCAAGGACTTTTTGGCAGCGTGGCACCATGTGGGGCAAGCAGGCGACTTGTCAACCGCAGGGCAACAATCGCCCCTTACCCCTGATCGGCCCGCGACAAAAGCCCCCCCGGCTGGCGTAGCACCCTCCCCTCCAGCTCCAGCATCAGCAGCGCCGGGGCGATGGTCTGCGGGGTCAAACCAAGGTCGCGGATCATCTGATCCTCAGCCAGCGGGCTGGGACCAAGACGGTCCAGAATGGCCTCGGCCAACCGATCCTCGGTGATGCGTGGGGCGTGGGCCTTTGGCGGCTGCGCGACGGAATGCACGGCATGGGGCGCGTTTCGCCCTCCCCCGCGCGGCGAAACCGGCGGGGAAACCAGCCGGGGCTGGCCGGGCGCAGGCAGGCGCAGCGCCTCCAGCACGTCCTGCGGGCCGCGCACCAATGTGGCCCCGTCGCGCAAAAGCTGGTTGCAGCCCGCAGCCCGCGCATCGAACGGGTGGCCCGGCACAGCCAGCACCTCGCGCCCCTGATCGGCGGCATCCTTTGCGGTGATCAGGCTGCCAGAGCGCGCCGCCGCCTCGACCACCACCACCGCGCGGGCAAGACCCGAGATGATGCGGTTGCGCATCGGGAAATGGCGGGTCTGTGGCTGGCAACCCGGAGGTTGCTCCGACACTACACAGCCGGCTTGCGCGATTTCGGCCAGAAGGGTGCTGTTCTCTTCGGGATAGGCCACGTCCACGCCCCCTGCCAGCACGGCCACAGTGCCGGTCGGCAGGGCGGCGCGATGTGCCTCGGCATCAATGCCGCGCGCGAGGCCAGAGACCACCACTTGCCCCGCCTCTCCCACCCCCTCGGCCAGCCGCAGTGCCATGCGCAGGCCCAGCGAAGACGCATTCCGCGCGCCCACCATCGCCACCATGGGCCGCATCAGCAGCGACAGATCGCCCAGCGCCCAAAGAACCGGCGGCGCATCGGCCAGTTCCATCAGCGCCACAGGATAGCCCGGCTGCCCCCACAACAGCGGCGTCGCCCCCACCTTGCGGCCATCAGCCAGTTCGCGGGCGACAACGGCGGGGGGGCAGGTCTCATACCCTTCAACCCCAGCCCCGCGCGCAATGCCCGGCAGGGCCGCCAGTGCCGCCGCAACGCCGCCATGTTCGGCCACTAGCCGGTGGAACGTCGCTGGCCCAACCCGGCGAGAGCGGATCAGCCGCAACCAGTCTTCGGGCCGTTCCGCCATCGCCAATCGTGCCGCCTGCGCCATCGCATCCTCCGTTCCCGCGACCTTGCACCGGACAGGGTTAACAAGGCGTGAATCGCCACTGGACTGTCCTTCGCGCCTGAACTGGACCTAGGCACACCCTTCTCCATCGTTGAAACGGCCCGCAATCTTTGATCAAATGTCGCGCGACGGGGCCCGACCCCGCCCAGCATTCCAGAGGACCAGATCATGAAGAACGCAGAAGTCGCCAAGCGGCGGGAAGAAGCCATTTCGCGCGGCGTGGGCATGCAGACCCAGATCTATGCCGACCGTGCCCTGAACTCGGAAGTCTGGGACATCGAGGGCAACCGCTATATCGACTTTGCCGCCGGGATCGCCGTGGTCAACACCGGCCACCGCCACCCCAAGGTCATGGCCGCTGTCACCGAGCAACTGAACCGCTTTACCCACACCTGCCATCAGGTGCTGCCCTATGAAAACTACATCCGTCTGGCCGAACGGCTGAACGCGGCCGTTCCCGGCGATTTCGCCAAGAAGACGGTGTTCGTAACCACCGGTGCCGAAGCCGTTGAAAACGCCATCAAGATCGCCCGCATCGCCACGGGCCGCGATGCCGTCATCGCCTTTGGCGGCGCCTTCCATGGCCGCACCCTGCTGACCATGACGCTGACCGGCAAGGTCGAGCCCTACAAGAAGGGCTTTGGCGCGATGGTGCCGGGCGTGTTCCATGTGCCCTATCCGCAGGACCTGCACGATGTGACCACCGAAGATGCCATGGCGGGCATCACCAAGCTGTTCAAGAACGACCTTGATCCGGGCCGTGTCGCCGCCATCATCTTTGAACCCGTGCAGGGCGAGGGCGGCTTCTACCCGGCGCCGAAGTCGCTGGTCGCCGCGATCCGCAAGCTGTGCGATGACCACGGCATCGTGATGATCGCCGACGAGGTGCAGACCGGTTTCGCCCGCACCGGCACCATGTTCGCCATGCACGGCTATGGCATCGCCGCCGACATCACCACCATGGCCAAGGGCCTTGGCGGCGGTCTGCCCATCGCCGCCGTCTGCGGCAAGGCGGAACTGATGGACGCCGCCCATCCCGGCGGCCTTGGCGGCACCTATGGCGGCAACCCCCTTGGCATCGCCGCGGCCCATGCCGTGCTGGACGTGATCGAAGAGGAAAAGCTGTGCGACCGCGCCAATGAACTGGGCAGCCGCCTGAAGCAAAAGCTGGAAGCCATCCGCTCCACCACCCCGGAAATCGCGGAAATCCGTGGCCCCGGCTTCATGGTGGCGGTGGAATTCACCAACCCGTCGAACAAGGAGCCGGATGCCGGGTTCACCAACCGTGTGAAGAACGAGGCGCAAAAGCGCGGCCTGATCCTTCTGACCTGCGGCGTTTACGGCAACGTGGTGCGCTTCCTCGCCCCGATCACCATTCAGGACGAGATCTTCAACGAAGCCATGGGCATTCTGGAAGAGTCGGTCGCTGCGGCCCGCAAGGGCTGAGGGCGGATCGGCGATATGGCGCTTGCTCTGGCGAAGGCCATCGCCTTCGC